>JACDHR010000467.1 GCA_013820915.1 Gemmatimonadota bacterium | reverse complement strand
GGCCGTAGGCCTGCCCGTCGAAGTCGAAGCGGACTCGCTCGCCGGCCACCCAGAAGAGGAGGCCGTCGCCCTAGTAGCGCGAGCCCGAGGCGGAGCGCACCTGCGGCAGGATCCGGACGCCGCCCCCGAAGCGGTCCGGCAGCCCGAGCCGCACCTCGTCCGCACCGGCCTGCACCGTGAAGCGGAACCACGTACCGTCCGGCGCGCGTAGCGTCCATGGTGCCCGTGAGCCGGGGGTCGGAGTGAATTGCGCCGTCAGGCGGGCGGGACCGCTTTCCGCTCCGCCTCCTCGGTAGCCAGTCCAGGCACGGAGATGGCCAGCGGCGCCGGGGGGGCCGGCACGAACTCCTCCGGCTGCTGCACACGGAAGGCGAGCGCCGCCAGCGCGCCGCCGAGGAAGGGGCCGATCAGGTAGTACACCACCGCGGCAGACAGGCCCTGCCCCATCAGCGCGGAAACCAGCGCGGGACCGGCCCCCACCGCGGGGTTGAACGCCCCACCCGAGATTCCGCCACCCGCGTAGGCGCCCACCATCACCGTGAAGCCGATCGCCAGCCCGTAGTGCGAGTTGCCGTCCGTCTTGCGCGAGGTGGCGACGTTGAGCACCACCAGGCAGAGCGCGAAGGTGAAGAGCACCTCCACCAGGATCACCTGCAGCGGCGCCGCGCTCACCGACGGCGCCGGTACCAGCACGTTGCCCATGAGCAGCGAGGTGACCGCCGCGGCTGCCATCGCCGCGATCAGCTGCACCACCATGTACGCCAGCGCCACGGTCGTATCGATCTTACCCCGCAGCAGCACGGCCAGAGTGACGGCCGGGTTGTAGTGGGCGCCGGAAACGTGACCGCCCATGTAGACCATCACCATCAGCACCGCCCCGATCGCCAGGGGCGCGGCGTCCACACCGGCGAGCACTGTCAGCCCCACTGTCAGCACCAGGAAAAAGGTGCCTATCCCCTCGGTGAGCAGCTTCGCGTTCATCGGTCCTCCCGAGTGTACGGTGTGACCACACAGGTGGCGCTTGGTGCGGCGGACCATCCGCGTCCGGTGCGCCTGCACCTGCAAGCTCGGTCCGTCGTCGGCTTCAGGATACCAGCGGCCGGACCCCGCCGCAAGCTGTACCGTCAGCACGCCGCTGCGTAGCGTGCCGGCGGGTGTGCGATTGTCGTTGGCGAGGATCGGGCTGGGTGCCTGTGCAAAAGCGGGTGAGGCAAGCAGGAACAGCAGCATCCACGGGAGTTGGCGTGTCATTATTTGCCTTGGTTGGTGTTGCCCTGCGCGACCGTCCGCAGGTACGCGTGGAGCGCCGCGACCTCGGAATCGGTGAGGTGACTGAAGCGGCATTGCGCCACCCGGCTCATGAATGGGGGCTCCCGCCCGCCGAGTGCCTTTCCCGTTCGCATGAAGCGGAGGAAGTCACCAGACGAGTACGCTGCCGCGATAGCAAGACTTGGTGTGTCTCTTCCCCCGCGAAGATCGGCGCCATGGCACTCGGGGCAGCTTGTTGTTGCCAGATACCTGCCCTGGACCCGAGGGTTACCGGGATCGGCAGCGAGCCGCCCATCCAGGTGCAATTCCAGCACGCCGTTCCGCGGGATGCCACCGGGGGCGCGGTTGTCGTTGGCAAGTCCAGGCGCGGGAACACTGTCCACACGTTGCGGCGCCCGAGAGCTGAGTTGTGCCGGGTTGGCGGTGAATACGATGGCGTCGTAGAGGTTAAACGTCGGGGAATCGGCGGCTGATGCCTTGCGATGGGTACCGCAACCACTCAGTGTGAGGGCGGCGACTGTGGAGGAGAGAAGAAACCGTGGCTGCATCGAATTCACCGCTGATGGTGGCTTGCGATCTGCTCCGGAGTGAGCCGGAGGAATCGAGCCGCATTGTTGTAGAAGATGTCCCGCTTCTGGGCTTCGGTCAGAAAAGGCGCATTTTGAATCGTCTCGATAGCGACCGGGATGTTGCCCGGCCAGATCATCTGGTCCGAGCCCCACATGATCCGTTTCGCGAAACCCGCATCCACCAGCCGCTTCAGCTGGGCATAAAAGTGCTCGCGCGGAAATCCCCAGTTGTTCTGCGCGATGTCCACATAGACCTGCGGATGGGAGAAGAGCACCGCGATCATCTCGTCCACGAGTGGCGACGCGTGGTGCATTACCCAAATGCGCAGGCGTGGATGGCGCACAAGCACCTCCTCGAGCCGCATCGACATGCCGGCGGTGCGCTCCAGTAGACCAGAGCTGTAGAATAGCAGATGGGGAGGACCCGCGCGGGCCCTCCCCATCTGCTTGCAACTGCGGTTGCTGTCTTCTCAGCGCCTTACGGCAGCACCACAACCACAACCAAGCCGTTGTTCAGGCGATCAAAGAGGCTCTTGTAGGCCTCGGCCAGTGTACGGGCCGGACCGCTGGCTGTAGTGTTCTTGTTGTTTGCCAGGAACATGTTCGCAGCGTCGAGCGCTTGGGTGATGGTGATCGCGCTAGACGGATTCGCTGGGTCCGTGACCCGCAGCCGCGTCCCGTCCATCTTCCTGCCGTTCACGCCGCATTTCACGTTCAGCCACGTGGCGGCCATCTGCGCCGAGAGCATGTACGACATGTTCGCCGCGTCGGCGCTTTGCAGCCAGCTGTTGAACCCGCTGTGGTTCGACGGATTGAAGTCCTGGCCCTTGGCGTTGACGAGATTCATGCCAGTGAGAATCGAGTACACCGGGGTCCCCGCATTGATGCAGGCCTCGATCGCCGCCCTGCCGTTTTTGTTCCCCCAGAAGCCGATCGTGTTGCCGCCGCTGATCCGGCCACAGACCCCCACCGTCGCGTCGTCGGTCTGCTCCGTTTCTACAATCTCGGCGGTGTTTTTGTAATCTATGCACCGGTCCGCCACGGTCGCGATGGTACGGCGATAGGTGAAGACGTAGGCTGCGTACGCCAGATTGCTGATTCCGGCCGGGGTCGGGACCGTAACCGTGCCTGCACCGCCGACCGAGACCGTACCCAGGGTGATGGAGCTGCCACCGTCGAACGTATCCGTGACAGTCACCGTCTCGTTGGTCTCTTTGGTCGGATCGCCGAACTCGAACTCGGCTTCCGCTTCCGTTTCACCTTTGGCGAGCTCAATGAGCCCCGAGGCAGTTTCGTCCCACTCGATTGTGGCGACGTTGGTGCCGTCCTCGTCCACCTCACAGGTATACTCGACCTCGATCTGCCCTTCCCCGGGAACTGTCACCTTACTGTTACTATCGACACCCGTTAGCGT
>JACDHR010000122.1 GCA_013820915.1 Gemmatimonadota bacterium | reverse complement strand
CGATTAACCAGAGGGACTATGCGAAACTTTTGTCGGACCGCGGGCGCCGTGGCTGCGCTGCTTCTCGCGATACCTGCCGCGGCTCAACAGACGCCGTCTGGGGATACCACGTTCGAGATGTATGAACTCGCCAACGGGCTGCGCGTGATCCTGGCGCCGGACCGCGCCAGCACCTCGGTGGCGGTCAACGTCTGGTACGACGTTGGCAGCCGCCACGAGCGGCCGGGCCGCTCCGGCTTCGGGCACCTCTTCGAGCACCTGATGTTCCAGGGCTCAGAGAACGTGGCGCGTGGCGAGCACATGCAGTTCGTGGAACGCGCGGGTGGCAGCATGAACGCTTCCATCACGGAAGACCGCACCAACTACTTCCAGACTGTCCCCCCCAACCGCTACAATCTGGCGCTCTGGCTGGAGTCGGACCGCATGCGCTCGCTGCAGATCACCGAAGAGAACATGAAGCGCGAGGTCGAGGTCGTGAAGGAGGAGCGCCGCCTGCGCATCGACAACGCGCCGTACGGGACGTCGCAGCTGCAGGCGTTCTACTACGCGCCCTATGACGCGACGACCTGCTTCCCGTACGGGCACTCCGTCATCGGCTCCATGGAGGACCTGGACGCCGCGGAGGTGCGCGACGTGCAGCAGTTCTTCGATACCTACTACGCACCCAACAACGCCACGCTGACGGTGGTCGGAGACTTCGATCCGGCCGAGGCGCGCGGCTTCGTCGAGGAGTACTTCGGAGGGATTCCACGCGCCGCGGAGGCGGAGCCGGTGCAGTGCACCGAACCGTTCTCGCACCTGCCGACGCGCCAGACGGTGACGGACGGCAACGCGCAGCTTCCGGCGTTCTTCGCTTCCTACGGCGCCGTGCCCGCCGGCCACGCCGACAGCTACGCGCTTTCGCTGCTCGGCTCGATCCTGGGCGTCGGTGAAAGCTCGAGGCTGCACCAGCGCCTGGTGCGGCAGGAGCAGGCGGCGCTCGCAGTTCAGGCCTCACCCGCGCTGCGGCGCGGGCCCGGGATCTTCATGGTCTTCGCCATCGCCAACCAGGGAGTGGGCGTCGAGCGTCTCGATCAGCTGCTCGGCGAAGAGATCGAGCGGGTGCGCACCGGCGGCGTGACCGCGGACGAGCTGGAAAAGGCCAAGAACCGCTATCGCGCGAACGCGGTGCTCGGTCGCCAGACGACGATGGGCCGCGCCGAGGCGCTGCAGTGGCACAATCACTTCCTCGGTGACCCCGGCGCGATCCAAACCGAAATGGAGCGCCACATGGCCGTTTCCGCCGTCGACATCCGGCGTGTCGCAAACCAGTACCTGACCCCGCAGAACCGCGCGGTGATCCTCACGCAACCCGCTACCGCCGCGACGCAGGAGTAAGTATGAACAGAATCCTTTTGATCCGTACGCTCGCCACCCTGGGCGCCGTCGGTATGGCTGCCGCGTGCGGTCCGGCCGCACCCCCCGCCGCGACCCCGGGTGCCGCCGCCCGCCAGATCCCGCCGCCTCTGCCGGAGCAACCGATCGACTTTCCGGCGTTTCGCGAAACCGAGCTGCCCAATGGGCTGCGCCTGATCGTGGTCGAGCACCACGGCCAGCCCGTGGCAAACGTCAACCTGTACATCAGGTCCGGCGCGGCCGCCGACCCCGCCGCGCAGGCGGGGCTCGCCGGGATCGCCGCTGACCTCGTCACCAAGGGGACCGCGACGCGCACGGCCACGCAGATCGCCGAAACCATCGAAGGCGTGGGCGGCCGATTGAACAGCTCCGCCGGTAACGACTGGCTCACCGTATCCGCAACCGTGCTGACCGAGCACGTTCCGCTCGCCTTCGACCTGGTCAGCGACGTGGCGCTGCGCCCGTCCTTTCCCCAGACGGAGTTCGACCTCGCGCGCCGTCAGACGCTGTCCGGGCTGCAGGCCCAGCTCGGCCAGCCGGGCGCAATCGCGCAGCGACGCTTCGTGCGCGAGGTATACGGCGCGGAGCACCCGTACGGCACGTCACCGATCCCCGGCACGATCGAAGCGATTCGACGCGACGACGTTATCGCGTTCCACCGCGACAACTTCACGGCCGGAAATGCGATGCTGGTGGTCTCCGGCGATGTGCGCGCCGCCGAGATCGAAGCGCTGGTTCAGCGGCACTTCGGCGAGTGGCAGCGCGGTGCCGCGCGAGCCGCGGCGCTGCCTCAACCGCCCGCGCGTGACCAGGCGCGCATCTACCTGGTTCACCGGCCCGGCTCGGTGCAGTCGAACATCATGGTCGGGCACCTGGGGATCCGCCCGGAAAACCCGGACTTCTTCCCGCTCCAGGTACTCAACAAAATTGTCGGCGGCGGCACCGACGCGCGGCTCTTCCAGATCCTCCGCGAGGAGCGGGGCTGGACGTACGGCGCGTACTCGCGCTTCAACCGACCCACCGATGTCGGCTTCTACGTGGCCCAGGCCGAGGTGCGCACCGAGGTCACGGACAGCGCCGTATCCGAGATCCTGAACCAGCTCCGGCGGATCCGTGACGAGCAGGTCCCTGCCGAAGAGTTCGAAGCCGCGAAAAGCTTCCTCGCCGGCTCGTTTCCGCTCGGGATCGAAACGCCGGGGCAGATCGCCTCGCAGGTGGCGCAAACGAGGCTGCTGGGGCTGCCGGCCGAGCACCTGACCCAGTACCGCGATCGCATCCGTGCCGTGACGCCGCAGGACGTGCAGCGCGTGGCCCGCGACCACGTCCGCCCCGAACAGGCCGCCATCGTGGTGGTCGGCGACGCAACCCGCATCCTCTCCGTGCTGGAAGGCATTGCGCCGATCGTGCTCTACGACGTGGAAGGCAGCCCGATCCAGCGCACGGATATTGAGGTGCGCGCCTCTACGCAGCGCTTTGACGGCTCGCGCCTCCGCCCGCGGACGCTCACCTATCAGTTCACCGTCCAGGGCAATCCGATGGGCACGGTAACCTCCACGCTGGCGCGCGAGGGCGAGGCGTGGGTCGCGACCTCCGACCTCCAGTCGGCGATGATGACGCAGCAGAGCGAGGTGCGGTTCCGCGCGGCCGACCTGACCCCGATCTCCACCCGCCAGACCACGGCCCAGGGCCCGATGCGATTAGAGGTGGAGCTGCGGCAGGAGGGGAGCCGGGTCATCGGTCAGGCGCAGCTGCCGGAGCAGATGGGCGGCACGCGCGAGGTCGATACGGAGGTCGTCGCCGGCACGCTGCTGCCGGGGATGGACGAATTCGTGCTCGCCGCCGCGGACCTCCGGGACGGAGCGACGATCACTCTACCGGTCTTCGACGCATTGACCGGCAATGTGGGCAACGTTACCTACCGGGTGACCGGAACAGAGACGATCACGGTGCCCGCCGGCAGCTTCCCGGTGTTTCGGGTGGAGGTGGCCGGCGGCCAGCAGCCCATGACGCTTTATGTGCGGCAGGAGGCGCCGCATATCGTGGTACGGCAGGAGATCGTCGGAGCGCCGGTGACGATCGAGCTGCAATCCGTGCAGTAAAAGCTCGGTCCGCGAGAGCGGTCGGAACACGATGCCCGGACGCAGAGCACCGCGTCCGGGCATCGTGTTTTCTGCATGGCTCCCCGCGCGAGTGATGGAGCCGCGCGCACCTTCCGCGCTCGTCGCCGGGCCTCAACGTGTGCGGAAAATCGGGCAGGGGTTGCGCGCCGCCGGAGGGGCCGATAGCTTGCCGGCACTCAATCAACAAGCTGCTGTCCGCACCTGTCGCGTATTCGCGCGCGGGCTTTCCGGGGAATAGCCCGGGGGCTTCGCGAGCGCACCCGAAGCGTGCGGAAGCACAACCGATTTTTCGCTGCTCAGAGCAAACCCGCCGAAAGGTGGGGACGCAGAGTTTCGGGGCTACCGCGACGCACGTCGCTATGCCTGCCGGGCCGCCAGCACTTCGACACCTGTCGACGCTGGCGGCTTTTTGTTGCCGGTGATCGGCCTCGAAGCGGAAAGGAGGTTCGGGAAACGAGGCTGTCGGATGGAACTGTGCAGCACGGACGGCAAGGATGCCGCTCTGTAGAGGAACCAATCTTTACTGAAATCTACTGATGAAACTGATTCGGAGAAACGGAGTTCTCGGAATGGTGTTGTGCGCCGTCGGGCTGACGGCATGTGAACGTGCGCCGCTGGCGACGGCCTTCGAAGACGACCCGGTCGCGCTGTCGACCACGGGATCGGGCGGGGTGGCGGTATCCAACCTCCGGGTTGCATCGGGCAAGAGCTATAAGGCGGTGCAGAACGGCACGCTCGGTGGCGCGGTTCGCATGACGGACCGCTCCTTCACGCTGTCCTCCTCGATACCGAACGAGGTGCAGGGGCTCACCCTCATCCGAACGGCCAACGACGACAAGAACGCTTCGCCGGGATCGACGAGCTTTTTCTCCTTCGATGTGGACCGGGACGTCACGATCTACGTGGCGCACGACAACCGCGTGCCGCGTCCGTCCTGGCTGAGCGGCTTCGCGAACACGGGGCTGAACCTGGTGGACACCGACGGCCAGAGCCGCGGGTTCCGTCTCTTCAAGAAGAACTTCTCCAAGGGGCGGGTCACGCTGGGCAGCAACGTCGCCACCACGGTGAGCGACGCCTCGATGTACAGCGTGCTCGTCAAGCCCCGCGAGACGAGCACCGGCACGACGGCTGAGGTCACCGTTGCCAACCTCCGGGTTGCATCGGGCAAGAGCTACCACACGGTGCAGAACGGCACGCTGGGTGGCGCGGTTCGCATGACGGACCGCTCCTACACGCTGTCCTCCTCAATCCCGAACGAGGTGCAGGGGCTCACCCTCATCCGAACGGCCAACGACGACAAGAACGCGTCGCCGGGATCGACGAGCTTCCTCTCCTTCGATGTGGACCGGGACGTCACGATCTACGTGGCGCACGACAACCGCGTGCCGCGCCCATCCTGGCTGAGCGGCTTCGCGAACACGGGGCTGAACCTGGTGGACACCGACGGCCAGAGCCGCGGGTTCCGCCTCTTCAAAAAGAACTTCTCCAAGGGGCGGATCACGCTGGGCAGCAACGTCTCCACCACGGTGAGCGACGCCTCGATGTACAGCGTACTCGTCAAGCCGCGCGAGGTGAGCACTGGCACGACACCACCGGTAAACAGCGTCACCGAGTGCGCTTCCCCACGGCGGGAGTGGATCTGGTGTGATGACTTCGAGCAGGACCGGCTCGCAGGGTACTTCGAGCACAATGCGCGCAACGGCGGCTTCGTACGCGCCGCGGGTGTCGGGCGCGATGGTTCGCAGGGGATGCGGGCGCGTTGGCAGGCGGGGCAACAAGAGGCGGGCTCGTTGAAGTTGGCGTTCGGGAAGACGCCGCACAGGTACTTCCGCCCGGTCGATGCCGGCACCACCAAATACCGCACCATCTACTGGCGCATGTACGTGCGCACCGGGCCGGGCTGGACGGGCGGCGGAGGGTTCAAGCTGTCTCGCGCGACGAGCATGGTGTCCTCTTCCTGGTCGCAGGCGATGATCGCGCACGTGTGGACCGGGGGTCGGGCCAACGAGTACCTGCTCATCGATCCGGCGTCCGGTACGGACACACGGGGCCGGTTGACGACCACCAAGTACAACGACTTCTCGAACCTTCGCTGGCTCGGCAAGGCCAAGGGCAATACGCTGCTGTTCAGCGGCGACAATCTCGGCAAGTGGCACTGCGTGGAAGCGCACACGCGGCTCAACGACTCCGGCCAATCCAACGGTGAGTTCCGGATGTGGATCAATGGAAGCCTGGATGCGGAGCGAACGGGGCTGAACTGGGTCGGCTCGTATTCCGACTATGGCATCAACGCCGTATTCTTTGAGAACTACTGGAACGGAGGAGCTCCGAAGGCGCAGGAGCGCTACTTCGACAACCTGGTGGTGAGCACCAAGCGAATCGGCTGCTGAGCCAGCCGCAGGTCGCAACACTACCGGACTGACAGCTGTCTCGTTGCAGGGGCGAGAGCCCCGCCATTATCGGCGGGGCTCTCGTCGTATCCTCCGGCCAGGAGGTTCTCCCTTCCCGCCCAGCCGCCGGTGAAGAAGGTTCCGATCCGGCATAAACGCTCCCGTGCTGTTGACGGTGGACGGTGCGGCGGCGTAAACTCGTGCGGACGTTCGGAAACAAAATGATCCGTCTATGTTGTCCGCGGATGCGCGGGAGTGCCGGGGGCAGAGTCGCCGCGCTTTCTCCCGTGTTCCGCTCCGAGATGGCGGTGCGCGGCCTCCGTGTGCGTCCGCTATTCTGTGCCCTCTCTCACAGGAGTATGCTAATGATACGAGCCCTGTCCGCACTCGTTCTGGCGAGTGTCGTCGGGTGCGCGCCCGGTAGAGCCGGACCCCCGGTCAGCCCGTCGCCCGCGGGCGGCGCGGCGGATCGGGGCGCCGAGGCGCCGTTCGCCTCCACGTACACGCCGTTCGCATCACGCCCCACCCTGATCCGCGGCGGCACGGTGATGACTGCCGCGGGGCAGGTCATCCCCAACGGCCAGGTGCTGCTGGTGGATGGCCGCATCGCTGCCGTCGGCGCCACCGTCGATGCTCCGGCGGACGCGACAGTGATCGATGCAACGGGTAAGTTCGTGACGCCCGGCCTCATCGATACGCACTCCCACCTCGGTGTGTACGCGAGCCCCGGCGTGGATGCCAGCTCGGACGGAAACGAGGCGACCGATCCGGTCACGGCGCAGGTATGGGCCGAGCACTCGATCTGGCCGCAGGATCCCGGCTTCCCCCGCGCGATGGCAGGGGGGGTGACGACCCTGCACATCCTCCCCGGCTCGGCGAATCTGATCGGCGGGCGGAGCGTCACCGTGCGCAACGTTCCCGCGCGTACCATGCAGGCGATGAAGTTTCCCGGCGCGCCGCATGGGCTGAAGATGGCGTGCGGTGAGAACCCGAAGCGCGTCTACGGAAGCCGGGGACGGGCGCCCTCTACGCGCATGGGGAATGTGGCCGGCTACCGCGCCGCCTTCATCCGCGCTGACGAGTACCGCCGCCGCTGGGATCGCTGGGAGAACGGCGGCCGCACCGGCGAAGCGCCCACCCGCGACCTGCAGCTGGAAACGCTCACCGGCGTGCTCCGCGGCGAGATCCTGATCCAGAACCACTGCTACCGCGCCGACGAAATCGCGCTGCAAATCGAGGTGTTCCGCGAGTTCGGGATCAAGCCGCGCTCCTTCCATCATGCGGTCGAGGCATACAAGATCGCCGACCTGCTGGCCGCGGAGGAGATCTCCGCCTCCGTATGGGCAGACTGGTGGGGTTTCAAGATGGAGGCGCTGGACGCCACGAACGCGAACGCGGCCCTCGTCCACAAGGCCGGCGCCCGCACCGTCATCCACTCCGATGACGCAATGGGGATACAGCGGCTGAACCAGGAGGCGGCCAAGGCGGTAGCCGCCGGGCGCGAGGCGGGAATCGAAATCAGTGACGACGACGCGATCCGCTGGATCACCGCGAACGCGGCGTGGGCGATCGGGGTGCAGGACGAGGTTGGTACCCTGGAGCCCGGCAAGCGGGCAGACGTGGTGATCTGGTCGGGCCATCCGTTCAGCGTCTACAGCCGTGCCGAGCGCGTCTTCCTGGACGGAGCGCTGCTCTTCGACCGGACCGACCCCACACGTCAGTATCAGACCGACTTCGAGCTTGGCATCTTCTCCGGACGGGATCGCCCACTATGAATAGAAAAATCTTCGCCGCGGCAGCGCTTCTGGTCTTCGCGCCGGCGCTTGCGGCGGCTCAGGGAACGGTCGCCATCGAGGGCGGAACCGTGCACACCATGACCGGCGCCGCGATCGAGGGGGGGACCGTCCTGATCCGCGACGGCCGGATCGTGGCCGTGGGGCAGAACGTGAGCGTTCCTGCCGGCGCTCGGCGCATCGATGCGCGCGGGAAGCAGGTCACCCCCGGCTTCATCGAGTCCGGCACGCAGATCGGCGCCGTCGAGGTAGGTGCGGTGGCGGGGAGCGTGGACCACACCCTGATCACTCCGCCGGATGAAGTGCGCATGCAGATCCGCGCGGGCTTCAACATCGCCGACGGGATCAATCCGAACTCTACGGTGATCCCGGTCACCCGCATCGGCGGCATCACCACCGCGGTGAGCCGTCCGAGCGGCGGGCTGATCTCGGGCCAGGGTGTGGTGCTGGATCTGGATGGCCGCACCACGCGGGAGATGCTCGTGCGCTCTCCCGTCGCCATGTTCGCGCGGGTCGGCGAGGGCGCGGCGCAGGTCACGGGCGGAACCCGCGGCGCGGCGACGATGCGGCTCCGCGAGGTGCTGGAGGACGCGCGGGCCTATGCCCGCGGGCGCGCCAACTTCGAACGCGGAGCGTCGCGAGAATACGCCGCCAGCCGCCTGGATCTGGACGCGCTGCAGGGTGTGCTGAACCGGCAGATGCCGATGGTAATCGAGGCGCACCGCGCCAGCGACATCCTCACCGCGATCGAGCTGGCGCGCGATTACAACCTCCGCCTGATCATCGCGGGCGCCACCGAAGCGTGGATGGTGGCCGACGATCTCGCGCGGGAGCGGGTCCCCGTGGTTGTACGCGTGCTGGAGAATCTGCCGGGGAACTTCGAGCGCCTGGGCGCGCGCTACGAAAACGCCGCACTGCTCCGCCAGGCCGGTGTGCAGGTGATCCTGACCAGCGGCGATACGCACAACGCCCGTAACCTCCGTCAGGAGGCGGGCAACGCCGTCGCCTACGGGATGCCGCGCGACGAGGCGTTGCGCTCGGTCACGCTCTATCCCGCCCAACTCTGGGGGCTGCAGGATTATGGCTCGCTCGCCGCGGGCAAGGTGGCGAACGTGGTCGTCTGGGACGGCGACCCGCTGGAGATCATGACGCCCGTCAGCAATGTCTTCATCCGCGGACGGGAGATCCCGCTCGTGAGCCGCCAGACGCAGCTGCGCGACCGCTACCTCGAGCTGAACGAGCAGACGCGCGCCTTCCCGCGCGCGATCCCGTAAGGCAGGATCGGCTTCAGAACGAACGACCCCTCTCCGGCGTCCGAAAGGCCTGGAGCGGGGTCGCTCGCGTCAGTGCTTCCGCGTCCAGCACTCCCGCGCGAACGCCGCGGCGCCGTCCAGGCCCTGAGTCCCCAGGATCAGCAGCAGGTCTCCCGTTCGCACCCGCTCCATCGTGTGGTGGATCGCCCGATCCATGCGGCGCTCCTCGTGGAGCGGGGTGCCGGCGCTCTCAAGTCCCCGGTGAAAGGCCTTGCGCTCGTCCGGCTGGACGCGGTTCCGCTCGTCCGCCGTCTCTTCCGCGGCCGTCACACACAGCGTTTCGCAACCGAGCCGGTGCAGCCAGACAGAGAGCGCTTCGGACATGCCGCGGTTGATGGGGGTGCCGCGCATGGCGCGGTACCCGGTGACCACGTGTAGCCGTTCCCACGAGAGCGCCTCAACGACCTCGAATACCGCGCTCACCGTATTGGGGTGGCCGCCGAAGTCGTCCAGGATTAAAAAGGGTTCCGCCTGCACGATCTGCATACGGCGGGGAACGGACGGGAGTGCGTCGAGCGCGGTTTCGATCGCCCGCGGCGTTGCGCCCAGCACGGCGCCGGCCGCTGCCGCGAGGCTCGCGTTCACGGCCGTAGACCGGCCGAGCAGTGGAAGCCGCACCCGCACACTCCACGGCAGCGAAGAGGATCCGTCGAGGTCCGGCACCCCGCCCGGTGCACTCAGATGCAGGACCGTGCCCGCCGTGTCCATGGCTTCGACCTGGATCCGCACAGCCGCGTCTTCTCCGGCTCCGCACGGGATCGGGGTGAGATCATGGCCCTCCACGAACATGCGCAGTGCCGGGTCGTCGGCGAAGTAGGCCAGCGGCGCACCCGGCGCCAGGTGGTTGAAGTATCGCGCCTTCGCCTCGACATAGCTCTGGAAGGAGTCATGGTATTCCATATGCTCCAGCGGCACCAGGCTGGTGAACACGCCCAGCCCGAACTCCACACCGTGCAGGCGGCCCTGCGTGAGGGCGTGGGTGGTGGCTTCCATCAGTACCACCTTGCAACCCAGATCGCACAGCTGCCGCAGGGCGCCGTGCAGCCGTAGGGGCCCGGGAACCGTATAGCCTGTCTGCTCAATCTCGCGGCCATTGGCTCGGATGCCCAGCGAGCCGATGCTCCCCACCGGCTGGCCACCCGCGCCGAGGATTGCCTCGAGAAACGCCAGCGTCGAGGTCTTCCCCATCGTGCCGGTGACCCCCACCAGCGTAAGCTCCCGCGACGGGTGC
>JACDHR010000121.1 GCA_013820915.1 Gemmatimonadota bacterium | reverse complement strand
CCATCGCTTTCCAGCAGCTCGGCGAGTGAAAACCGGATCGTGCGCTCGTCATCGACCACCAGGATCCTCATGCGACGGCCTGCCAAGTCCGCCGTGCCATGGCTCGCGTCATGTTGCGACCTTTGCCTTTGCGGTGGCGGCCAGCCCCAAGCGCACCTCCGGATGGAGGGCTGAGGGAACTCGCAGCAGAAACTCCGCTCCGCCGCCCGGCGCGCTCCCCACCGACGCACCCCACCCGTGCTCCCGCGCGAGGCGCCGCACAACGGCGAGGCCCAGCCCAGTGCCATCTCCACCGGTGTTGAACGGCTCCCAGATCCGCTCCCGCTGCTCCGGCGGTACGCCGGGGCCCGTGTCACGCACCAGGATCCCGGTTCCATCGGCGGCTTCGCGGGCCAGGAGGTGAACGGTGCCGCCGCGCGGTGTATGGGCGAGCGCGTTCAGCAGAAGATTGAGCAGCGCCTGCGCGAGCGCCTCACGCGGTGCGGCCGCGGCGAGTTGATCCGCATCGGCGACCAGGCGGACATCCGCCTTTTCCGCTCGTGAGCCGAGAAGCAGGAGCAGGTCATTGAACAGGGGCGCGAGCGGCGTTGCCGCCACCGTACCCGGGGAACGCGGAGTCCGCCGCGACAGGCCTAGCAGGTTGGAAACGAGGCGTTCCACGCGCCCGACCTCTTCCAGGATCACGGCGGCATAGCGCCGTCGGCGAGGCTCGTCCACGTCCTCTTCCGCCAGCCGTTGCGCCAGGGATCGCACTCCCGTCAGCGGGTTTCGGATCTCGTGCGCCAGCGAGGCGGTGAGCTCTCCCACCACGGCCAGGCGCTCCGCTTCGGCGGCGCCCGCGGCCAGGTCGCCCGTCCGCGCGGCGCGCACCTCGATATCGTAGAACCGCAGGTATGCGACGCCGACGAACGTAAGCAGATGGATCCAGACCATCAGCAGCGGGAGCACGTACACGAGGACCTGGCCGCCCGTCAACGTGCCGCCGATCAACCCGATCGGCAGGACCACGGTCATCCCCAGCAGCACAAGCCATCCGATCCTGCGCCGCGCCGGATCCGCCAGGCGATCCCGCTGTGACGAGTGAATCAGCAGAACGGTCGCGACGATCCATGGCACCACGTTCCAGGCCAGCAGCAGCCCTTCGGCGTAGTCTCGACCCCACGAGGATATCTCCACCGGAAGAAGCAGTGCTCCACCACCGACTGCCGCGAGCGGGTAGGCAAGCGGCTTGCCCAGCGAATCGACGAGCGCGAACGCAAGGAACAGCGCCGGCGCGAAGTGCACGGCCACGCGGATGGCCGGCAGCATCGCCGCGTAGTTGCCGGTCGCATAGCCCCACCCCTGTGCCGCCAGCCAGACGGTTATCGATATCCAGAACAGGCCGTACCAGCGAACAGCGGGGCTGCGCGGGTTGAACAGCAGGAGCAGCACCGTGCTGAACACGGTCGCGCCCAGAGCGAAGAATGCGATCGCGGCGGCCAGCGGGTTGGACATGGCCGGCTCAGAAGGAAAGGGAAAAGCCGAACACCGCGGTACGGTCCGCAAAGAATGCCGGGATCGCACGCTGCTCTCGCGTGCCGCCGGAGGTATACGCCATCACGTTGGCGTGGTCAAGCACGTTCAGCATCTCCATGTAGGTAACCAGCATCCCGGAGCGGACGGACCAGAAGCGGGTGATGCGCGCGTCGAGCCGCTGGTAGGCAGGGAGACGATCGCCATTGGGTTCCCCTTCCGCGGCTGTGTAGGGCCGGCCGGTTGCGATGCGTGCGGTTGTGCCGAGCTGCCATGCGGAGGGCAGCGTGAGCTTCGCCACACCCGTGAGACTGTGCGTGACATCCACCGCCGAGGGAGCAACGCGGCCGTCGTCGAGTTCGACACGGCCGTGCAGCAACGAGTAGGTGATCCACCCGTTCAACCGCTGCTGTTTGGACCAGCGCACGATCGCATCGGCGCCGGTCGCCTGTCCCGCAATGATCCGCGGTCCGTCACCCGTGGCGACGTACTGGCCGTAGTCCTTGAAGTACGCCTCGACCTTGACCGCCGGCTCCCCCTGCCGCTCCGCTCCAACCACCAGATGCGCCGCGCTGCGTGGGGTTCCCGCCGGGGAAAGCGAGTCCGGCACCGCGTACCGGGTGCGCCAGCGGCCCTGGTGGAAAACGCCGCCGCCCAGGCGCAGCGTCCAGTCCGCCGCGCGGTAGCCGACGGCGAATCGTGGGTCCGCGGTCCATTCATCCTCACCGGGGAGGCGGTCGGCGCGGAGCCCCGCGACCACACCGAAGCGGGAGCCCGCCGCCAGCTCGGTTTCCAGGTAGCCACCCACGTGGGAAGCCGACGCGATTTCATCGTGCCGGTCAGCGGGGCTTCCGGGCGCGAGATCATCGGTGCGCGGGAACATGCCCTGGTGCTCGGCGTCGAGAGCGGACGCCTCGATCCCGACGCGCAGTCGGCCGCGGGCCCCCAGACCCAGTTCGGCATCCACACGGCCCGTGGTGCCGTGGTCGGTCCGTTCCCGCTCCAACACGCCGAACGTGAAATCGCTGATGCGCGAGGTCGCTGACACACTCGTCCTCAGCACGGCTCGACCATCTCCGGACATCAGCCGGCCGGACAGCGCGGCAAGGCGGTTCTCGCCGCGGCTGCGGAACGCGCCGTTGAAGCCCCAGGCATCGACCTCACGCGCGGTCTCGTCCGTGTCCATCAGCACGGTCGCTTTGAGCCGGGTTCCCGACCGCGGCTCCCACACCGCGGCACCCATCCCTTCGAATGCACGAGGCGCCACGGCGAAGTCATCGCCGCGGCCGTGCATGGCGAGCATCGCCGTCGCGTCCGTAGCGCGGAGGGCGCCCCACACCCCGAGCGTTTCGCCGAGCGGGAGCTGAAACGAGCCCCCGGCCTGGGCGCTGTTCAGTGCCACGTGGCCCGTTCGCATCATGGGCCGCCCTTCCGTTTCCACATCGAGAACGCCGGAAAGCGCGTTGCCATACCGAGCGGAAAAGCCGCCGCTGGCAAAGAACGCGGACTTCAGCACCGCAGGGTCGAGTATGCCGAAGGCGCTGCCATTCAGCGTTTCGTATCTGCCGGCATAGTGAAGGCGCGCGCCGTCCAGCCACACGGGAACCTCGGACGGATCACCGCCGCGCACGTACAGGTCGCTGCCCTCCGCGGCGGCCGTGGTGCCGGGCGCCGTTTGCAGGGCGTTCATCAGGTCCGCCGCGCCACCGGGTGTGGTCAGCACGTCCAGCCGCCGTACCGCCACGCCGCTGCGCGGGTCGTCCATGCGAACGGCGCTCGCGGTCACGACCAGCCCCTCCAGAGCGTAGGTCGGACGCATGGTGGATGAATCAACCGCGGCGCCGGTTGGAGCGATGGCAACATCGTGCGCCTGCAGCCGCTCGCGGAGCGCCGCGTGCTGCGGGAAAAGTGCGGAACCCTTCCGCCATACCTCGACTGCATCCCCGGTTCGCTTCCGCCGGAGAAACAGGTCGCCGAGGCGCAGGTACGACTCCGCGAACATCGGGTTGTCCGCACGTGAACCCTGCTGTCGAACAAGCACTTCGAACTCGCGGATCGCATCGGCTGTTCTGCCGAGGAACGCCGGGGTATGGAAGTGGTTCATGGCCAGGGTGTAGCGCGCCATCCAATGCGTGCTGTCGATGGCGAGCGCCTGCTCCAGCACCTCGCTGGATTCACCAGCCAATCTCCCCTGCCCCATCATGCTCGCGAACGGCAGCTTGCACTGCACCAGAACGCGGGCAAGCAGCACATGAGCCTCGACATCTTCCGCCTGCTCTGAGATCTGGGAGCGATACTCCCGCTCAGCATCCGCAGCCGCCCGCTTCGCAGCGTTCTCGTTGCCTGACTTTACTGCCGCGCCGCATGCCCGCAGCGCCGCGTCCGCAGGCCGCGGCTCCTGCGCGAGACCCGCTGCGGGCGCCGTGATGCCCATCATCGCCCCGAGTACCAGCGAGGTGACAGCCTTCCGTGTTGCACGCATTGTCCTTCTCCCGTTCAAGATGCACCGTCCGTTGACGGGTATCCCGGAAGGCAAAGCGCTGTCCAGCAGGCAAGAAAATGTAAGTCATTTCATATCAGCAATTTATCACGAACACAAAGAAGCCGGGGGTGCAGCCTGAGCGTGAAGGTGCAGCCGGAGGGCTGCATGCTTCGAGGTCCGGGAGCAGCGTTTTCTACCCGGTTCGGGGTGCGCGTCCCCACCCGCCTCCGCCTGGGGTTTCCAGGATCAAACGGTCTCCCGGTTCCACCTCACATCCATCGACCGAGGTGAGCGGCACCTGCACGCCGGAGGCGCGGATCACCTGCTGACGGCCCCGCGCGCCCGGCTCCCCTCCTTCCCTCCCGTACGGCCGCTCCTCCCGGTGCTGCGTGAGAACCGAGAGCTGCATGGGCTCGAGGAACTCCAGCTCGCGCACCACGCCATCGCCGCCCGGCCACCTCCCCGCGCCACCCGAGCCGCGGCGGATCTCGAAGCGCACGACCCGCACGGGGTAGCGGTGCTCGAGAACCTCGGGATCCGTGATGCGGGTGTTGGTCATGTGCGTATGAACCGCGCTCGCGCCCGCCCATCCGGGCCCGGCGCCGGCGCCGCCGCAGACGGTCTCGTAGTAGCCGAAGCGCTCGTTCCCGAAGAGCACGTTGTTCATCGTACCCTGGCTGCACGCGGCGAGGCCGAGCGCCTTGAGCAGAACGTCCACCAGCCGCTGGCTCGTCTCTATGTTGCCGCCCACCACTGCAGGCGCACGAGCGGCATCCTCGGGAAACGGCGGGTTCAGGAGCCCCTGCGGGATCCTCAGCTCCACGGCACGCAGCAGCCCCTCGTTGAGCGGGAGCGTCTCGGCCACCAGGAGGCGGAGCACGTAGAGCGCGACGCTGCGGACGATGGCGGGAGTCGCGTTCAGGTTGCCGGGGTGAACGCCCGCGGAGCCGGAGAAATCCAGCGTCGCGGCGTCTCCGCGGATCTCTATACGTACCCGGAGTGGGGAGCCGTCGTCTAGGCGCTCCTCGGCCTCGTGGACACCGTCGGTCCGGGCGGCCAGCGCCCCGCGCACGCGGCTCTCCGCCCGGTGCTTGAGTGCCTCCATGGCACCGGAGATGGATCTCGCGCCGTACTGCGCCGTCAGCTCACGCAGCAGCGTCGCGCCCCGATGCGCGGCGGCAACCTGTGCGCGGAGGTCAGCGAGGTTTTCATCGATCGCACGCGAAGGGTGCGGCGCTCCCTGTAGCAGCGCCTGCACCGCGTCCCATCGAGCCTCGCCTCCCCGGATGAGGTAGGTTGGCGCGATGACGACGCCCTCCTCGACGAGGGTATGGGCTGCAGGGGGCATCGAGCCGGGGCGTGTGCCGCCGATCTCCGCGTGGTGGGCGCGGTTGGCGACGTAGCCGAGCAGCGTTCCCGCGGCGTCGAACACCGGTGCGATCACCGTCACGTCCGGGAGATGCGAACCGCCGAACGCGGGGTGGTTCGTCACCGCCACGTCGCCGGGGCCCAGCGGAAGAGTATCACGAACCCGCCGGACGCAGAGGCCGAGCGCCCCCAGGTGTACCGGGATATGAGGTGCGTTCACCACCAGTTCGCCGTGCGGATCGAGCAGCGCGCAGGAGAAATCCAGCCGTTCGCGCACATTTACGGAGAGCGCGGTACGCCGCAGCTGCTCTCCCATCTCTCCTACCAGTGCCTGGAAGCGGTGAATGAAGAGCTCCTCGCGCACGGCAGCGACCGTGCCCCGGTTCAGCGGCTCGGTCGCGGCGTCGTCCGCTGTGGCTGCGGCGCGCATAGCGCGCAGGATCAACGCGCCCGAGCCGTCCACCTCGCCCGCCCACCCTTCGTCGATGAAGGTGGCGGTGTGCCGCTCCCACACGAGCGCCGGCCCTTGCATCCGCGCACCCGCTGCGAGTTCCCCGCGCTCGAACCGCGCTGCCTCCGTCCATCGCCCGCCGATCCAAAGGGGCGTGCTTCCGGTGGGCAGCGCATCGGCCGGCGGCACGGGAGCCGAAGCCGTAATGGGGTCCGGGCGCGAGGAGGCGACCACGCGCAGCGACTCCAGCTCCACGGGCCGGCGCTCGGGCGCATGGCCGTACACCTCGCGGTAATGCCGCTCGAACGCCGCGGCGAGCGGCTCCGCCTCGTTGTACTCCACGGGCAGGGTCGATTCCTGGCCGGTGTAGCGGAGGCTCGCGATGCGCCGCCGCACGATCGCGTCTCCGGGCGCGACACCCTCGCCAACGACCTCGCGCAGCGCCGCGGCAGAGAGCTCGGTGAGCCACGCCGGGAGTTGCGCGTTTACGGACTCCAGAGGGGCAAGCACCTGCCGCTCCGCGAAGCGCTCGATCACGGCATACCCGATCCCGAGAGCGCTGAGCAGCCCCGCATCGGGCGGAACGACGACCGTCCGGATTCCGAGACTCTTCGCCACGCCGCACGCGTGCTGCGGGCCTGCGCCTCCGAACGCGACCAGCGCGTACTCGGCAGGGTCGTGCCCTTTCCGGAGGGAGATGCCGCGGATCGCATCGGCCATCCGCTCATCAGCCAGTGCGACCAACCCTTCGGCCAGCGCTGGAGCAGGGATCGTCTCACCACTCTGCGCCTCGAGCGCGGTACGAAGCGCCTCCATCCGCGCTTCCGCGGCGGCCGCGTGCAGCGGGATCCCGAAGCGGGCCGGATCCAGCCGCCGCAGCAGCAGGTTGGCATCGGTGAGGGTGAGCGGACCGCCGGCCCCGTAACATGCGGGACCGGGCACGGCGCCCGCACTCTGCGGCCCCACCCGCAGCCCCTCCGCATCCATCGTGCAGATGGAGCCGCCCCCGGCCGCCACGCTCTCGATCGCCATCGCGGGGGCGAGCAGCCGCGCACCGGCGACCTCGTGCTCCCATACGTACTCGTAATCGCCGTCGATCCGCGCCACATCCGTGCTCGTGCCGCCCATATCGAACGCGATCACACGATTGAAGCCCGCGCGCCGCCCGGCGAGCGCGGCACCCACCACGCCACCCGCAGGCCCGCTCAGCAGTGAGTCTTTGGCGCGGAACTCCTCCGCGCGCACCAGGCCACCCGCGCTGGTCATCACGTGCAGGCGGGCACCGGGCGGTGTGGCTGCGCCGGGCCGGGCATCTCCGGCGAACGCACTGCGGACACCGCTCAGGTACGCTCCGATGATCGGGCTCAGGTAGGCATCCACCACGGCGGTTTCGGCGCGCGGCAGGATCCTGAGGAACGGGGCCAGCGCAGAGGAGCGGGACACGCTCTGGAACCCCGCTTCGAGGAGAAGCGCCTCCAGCTCCTCCTCGTGCCGCGGGTTACGATAGGAATGAAGGAGCGCGACCGCGGCGCTCCGGAGCCCCGACGTGGCCAATCGCTCGACCGTGGGGCGCAGCTCGTCCACGTTCAGCCCGCTGAGCACGGTGCCGTCCGCGGCTAAGCGCTCCGGCACCTCCACGATGGTGTGCGTGAGCGGGGAGGGCCGCCGGATATCGAGCGCGAAGAGGTCCGGCCGCTGCTGTGTCCCGATCCGCAGCAGGTCACCGAACCCGCGCGTAATGAAGAGCGCTACCGGCGCACCGCGTCGCTCCAGCAGCGCGTTCGTTCCCCGCGTCGTCGCCAGCCGCATCTCCAGCGGAGGCAAGGGCTTGGCCAGCGGCGTTCCGGTCACCAGCCGGGCTGCGAGGATCGGGGCTTCCTCGCCGGACGAAACCTCGAACGCGGTGCCCGGCGTAACGGAAATCGGGAGAGGCACACTCAGCTGAAGCACCCGCGACCGCGGGTGCAGCGCTTCCACCGTCACGGGCGGGTGCTCCACGCCGAGCAGACGGAGCTCGAATCCTCGGGCCAGTGCTCCGAGGCGGGCCGAGCCCTCGTCAACGCGAAGATGCACCGCATCGGGGTGCGCCTCTACCGTTCCCCGCAACGCACTGCTGGATAGCACCTTAGCACGATGGAGCATTCCTTCCGGATCAACCGCGAGGCAATCGGTAAAGGTGCCTCCGGTATCGACCCGGATGCGCCAGCGGGTGGGGATCTCGGAAGGCGAAGCGCCGGAGTCTCCTGAGAATGTCACGTCAGAGCCAGCGGCGGGAGAGGGGGAGGAGGCGGCTGAGACCAACCACTATCATCCCGATGCCCAGCCCTACGACCAGCAGCCCGAGAAAGCGAGAGTCCATCCATACCCGATCATCGTCTAAGAAATGCGCCGGTACACCGTTTCGATTCTATCACCGCCCCGCCGTTGCACGCCAGCGGATCGCCCTCCGCGGTGGGGGTTCGCATCGCGAGGTGTACGCACCTTCCCGACTTCACCCGATGCCGGCCGGTGCGAGACAGCGGAGCATCGCCAGGCGCGGCTTGCCGGGTGCACTTCTCCCCCCTACTTTGCTCTTGGATCCATGCTCGCTGCAGTCTCGGCACCCTGGCTTTCTCGATCGTGCCCCCCAGCCGTCCCGCTTCGTTCGCACCTCCGCCTGCCGCCTCTTCCCACGAGGTTCTCAGCGCGCTCGTGGTCACGGCCGATTCGTCGCTCGTAGCTCTTATAGACACCGAGCTGCACGCACGCGGATGGAAGGTAGTCGTTGCCGCGGGTGCTTCCGTAGCGGAGACCATCCTCGCTGACGAACCCCTGTCGCTTGTCGTGGTGGACACGGAGATCAAGGGCGCCGTTCCCCTCTGCGGGCTCGTCCGCACGGTCCCGAGCACGAGCGAGATCCGGCTGTTGATCGTCACCCCGCCACAGGCCGATGATCTTGCCGCCCTCCTGAACTGCGGCGCGGACGACGTTCTTACTCGCCCCTCCCATGCCGCGGATAGCCCGAGGCGCCTGCTGGCCGCGCGCCGCCTGGCGCTGGTCGCCGGCGAGGCGGAGCGCGCGACGCTGGAACGGAACCTGGAGCAGGCCCGATCGTCTCTGGGAGTGCAGACCGCTTTCTTCGAGCAGCTCTTCGAGAGTGCGCCGGAAGGCGTCGCGGTCGTGGATTCGGAAGACCGGATCGTGCGTGCGAACGGCGAGTTCTGCCGGATGTTCGGCTTCGATCTGCGCGAGATCATGGAGCGTTCGATCAACGACCTGATCGCGCCCTCGCCCCACGTCCGGGATGCACGCGAGGTCACGAAGAAGGTGCACTCGGGGCAGGTCGTCGCGCTCGAAACAACTCGCTACCGGAAGGACGGCACGCCGCTGGAGGTATCGCTACTCGCGAAGCCGATCCGGCTGGAGGGGAGCCAGGCACGGGGTGCACTGGCGATCTACCGCGATATCACGGAGCGCCGACGTGTTCAGCAGGCGCTGCGCGAGTCGGAACAGCGCTACCGCACCCTGTTCGATCAGTCGCCACTCGGCATCCTGCAGTTCGACCGGGATCTGCACGTCAGCGCCTGCAACCCGCGCCTCTCCGAGGCGGTGAGTTACGCAGCGGAGCGTCTGATCGGGCTCGACCTGGGTAGTTTGCAGGACGCGCGACTCATCTCCGCTATTCGTCAGGCGCTCGACGGGGAGTTCACGCTTTACGAGGGCCACTGCTGCACACCCCTCGCAGAGCCGGGCTTCTGGATGGCCGCGCACATGTCGCCTCTCCACGATGCCGAAGGGCAGGTCATCGGCGGCATGGCCGTGATCGAAGACATCACACGGCGCAAGGAAGCGGAATCGCGGCTCCAGAAGCAGACGCGCGAGATGGAGCAGATCAACGAGACTCTGCAGGAGCGTACCCGCCAGGTCGAAACGGCGCTGCAGGCGCGGAACCGGCTGTATGCGGCGATGAACCACGAGCTGCGCACTCCGATCAGCGCGATCATGCTTTACAACGACCTGCTGCTCAGCGGTGCGATGGGCCCGCTCTCCACCCCGCAGAGCGAAGGCGTGGACCACGCGCAGAACGCGGCGCGGCACCTGCTCGAGCTGGTGCAGGACGTACTCGACCTATCGAAGCTCGAAGCGGGGAAGATGAGCATCACCTCCGAGCCGGTGTCGCTCCCAGCCCTTATCCGCGAGCTGCTCCCCACCGTGCAACCGCTGGCGGCCGGGCGCGGGTCGGAAATACGCGTCGAACTCCCGAGCGAGGATCTGGTGCTCAGGACCGACGCGAAGCGGGTCCGGCAGATCCTGCTCAACCTGCTCTCCAACGCGGTGAAGTTCGGAGACGGAAAGCCGATCCACCTTCGATGCATCCCTTCGCCGAACGCGGGTGCTTCGCTCACGGTAAGGGATGAAGGCTGCGGAATCGCGGCCGAGGACCACGCGCGCATCTTCGACGAT
>JACDHR010000466.1 GCA_013820915.1 Gemmatimonadota bacterium | reverse complement strand
CGCGAGGTGCTCTCCGCTTCGCGCGAGGCGCATCTCTCGGTCGCCTCGCACCAGCTCAACCAGACGATGCGGATGCTCACCGGCTGGTCCATCATCCTGATGTCCATGGCGCTGGTTGCGGGCATCTATGGGATGAACTTCGTCTTCATGCCCGAGCTCGAGTGGCGCTGGGGCTACTTCGGCGCCCTGACGATGATGGTGCTACTGGGGATAGCGCTGGTGACGTTCTTCCGGCGTCGGCGGTGGCTCTGAGGCGCCACCAGGAGAGAGATCACTCGCAGCAGAGCTGAGCCGCCCATGAAACCCGAGCGCATTCCTTCCCCGGAGGCCGATGAGTACGCCCCCTTCTACGCCGGCTACGTCGCGCTGGCGCGCGAGCGCGATCCGCTCGGGCTGCTGAAGCGTCAGGCGCCGGTGCTGCGCGCCACCTGCACCGGCATGACGGATGCCGAGGCCCACCACCGCTATGCGCCCGGCAAGTGGAGCATCAAGGAGGTGCTGGGTCATCTCGCGGACACCGAGCGCATCCTCTCCTATCGGCTCCTCCGCATCAGCCGGGGCGATCCGACCCCGCTGAGCGGCTTCGACGAGAACGCCTACGTCGCGGCCGCGGGCTTCGACGCGCGCCCGGTGCGTTCCCTGCTCACCGAGTTCGAGAGTGTGCGTGCCGCCACGCTGCGGATGATCGAGGCGATCCCACCGGAGGCGTTGACCCGCCGGGGCACGGCCAACGGCGTCGAGGTCAGCGCCCGCGCGCTGGTCTTCATCCTCGCCGGGCACGTCGAGCACCACTTCGAGATCCTGCGCCAGCGCTACAAGCTGGCGGTTCCGCACATCGAGGCCCCGCCCGCGTAGCGCAGGCGCCGGGCACTCGCGCGGCAGCGGCGGCGGCAGCGCCGGGCAGGCGATTTGCGCGCTCCGGCCGCATGCGCTCCCTGCTCGCGGTGGATCTCGGCCTGCGGACGGGCCTTGCCCTCTTCGGCTCCGAGGGTCGGCTCCTCTGGTACCGCTCGCAGAACTTCGGCAGCGCCACCCGCCTGCGCCGCGCCGTCCACGGGCTCCTGCACACGCTGCCCGACCTGGCCTGGCTGATCCTCGAGGGGGGCGGAAATCTGGCCGAGATCTGGACGCGCGAGGCCGAGCGCAAGGGAATCCCGGTGCGGCGGCTCGCCGCCGAGCGCTGGCGCCAGGAGCTGCTCTACGCGCGCGAGCAGCGCAACGGAGCGCAGGCGAAGCAGCACGCCGCGGAGCTGGCGCGGCGCATCATCAAGTGGTCGGCGGCGCCTCGCCCCACCTCGCTGCGCCACGACGCCGCCGAGGCGATCGCCATCGGCTTCTGGGGTGTGCTCCACGTGGGCTGGCTCGAGCAGATTCCCGAGGAGCTGCGGCGGTGAGTCACCGCGGGCGGCGCCTTGCCGCACTCGGCGGGACGGGCGTGGTTGCCTACTGCTCGGAGCCCTTTCGCCGTAGTGGGCGCCGGTGGCACCCCGCTGCGCGTTGCGTGGACTTGGGTGGCGCCGCTGTGGATGCGTCTATTTTCCTCCGCTGGTCTCTATCAGATGGTGGCACACCATGCGAAACTACGATGAACCTGCTGAATACGTGCTGCGGCGCGTCTGGTTTGAGTATCAAGGCACCCGCTATGAAGGGCGTGGTGTGCTGACATGGGATCCGGCGAACGGGTATCACCTTGAAGCGCCTGTTGAGCCAATAGGTGGTCCGGCGAGGCACAGCTACGTCGATTATGTCGGGGTGTTCCGTCCTGAGCATCATCGGCCAATTCGCATGGAGTTGGACTCGGGAGGGTGGGCTCGTGCTCGACGTGTAGTCCTCGCCAACCGTCGCGATCTGCGGGATCAGGCGCGGCTGTCAATCGATTTCGACCGTGTGCTGTTCTGTACGCCGTTGCCATCCACGCGACCCGCAGGATACGAGCGAGGCGGACGCGCACTATACTCCGTGGGGGAAGACCTGAAGGGGAGGATGTCGGATAAGGTCGATGAGGTTGTCGTGCTTGGTGGTCAACGGTGGGGGAGACAAACCTGGCGCTCAGGTATTCGCTATGTGACCACGGGTGGACAGCGGGCAGTGGGGCGTGTGCTCCCCGGTGGACACCTTGAGCTGTATTACGGAGTCGATGCGGCCGCAGGCGCAACTGGCGCAGTACGGCGATGGGCACAGGCGTTCGCCGATGCGCTGTCAATCCTGAGCGAATCGCGGGTGCGCCTGCTGTACAGCGAGTTCTACCAGGGGGACTGTTTATTTCGGGAGATCAGACGTAAGGAGAAGGCGCTTTCCTTCGGTTGGCTTGCACCGATCAAGATGGGAGGTCAGATCGACCGTGATACGCTGATTCGTCTCTCGAACTTCCTTGCGACGCGGGAACCCGGCGCGTATGTAACCAGGGCTATGCTCGACCAGCTTGAGGCTGCGGAGTCGCAGAGGTACCAGCAGGCCCGAGAGCTGTTGCTTGCGACGATTCTTGAAGCGGTTGTCCGGACACTGAATTGGAAGCCTTACCGGGAGAAGGGTGAAAGGACGATTAGTCTACAGAACCAACTGGGCCCATTCCGGAAGCAGTACCTGTCGCGTGAGTGGGAGGAGGCATGCCGCCGGGCGTGCGAAGTGCAGAAGAGACTTCGTGATAGAAACGCTCACCCCGATTGGCTCTACGAGGAGCGGGGGGCCTTATCATACGACAGTCTCCAGCAGGCACATGAGGACGCTATATTCCTTGCTCGGTTCTATGGCGCGATGATGCTCGCGCTCGCGCGAGTTCCGGATCTGAGCCCCAGCCTTCTGGAGGCGTGATCAGAAGCCGGCGCACGACGCCAGCCCTTTCGAGCCGACGTTCGTTTTTCGCAGGGCACTGGATCTCACTGCCCAAATTTTTTCGCTCATTACCACGAGGTGATCACTATGGCAACGAATCGATCTGCGGCTGATGCGATGCAACGATGGTTCGCGAACGCGATTGGTCTACGGAACCAAGGTCCGGCGTTCAGCAGCAATAGCAGCGGTTCCCACATCGAGTACATCATGAAGATCGGCAACTTTGAGTCACACCTCAGGATCTGGGCCGAACTCGAAAACGGGCAGGCGGTCCTGCGAGGTGAGGTTGTGGATCAGGGAACATATCCCTGAGAGGCTGTCGAGAAACCTAACGGAGGGTGGTGTGTATGCGTTGGTCATGAAACGACAACGCTATAGCACCGACCTGAGCGATGCGCAGTGGGAGCGTCTGCGCCCGCTGCTGGAGACCCCG
>JACDHR010000005.1 GCA_013820915.1 Gemmatimonadota bacterium | reverse complement strand
GGGCCATACGACCTGCGCCGCACGATCGTCTCCGTGCGCGTGAACCCGGGCTCGCCGTATCGCGTCGGGCTCGCGGAGGACGGCACGCTCCATCTCTCGCTCGAAGGGGCTGCGCTCGCCGAGGTGGCGCTACCTCCGATGCCGGATTACTACCGCCAGCCGCTCTCCAACGGGAAGAGCGTGATGGAGATCGCGCCCACCATTCAGTGGGGATACCTGGTCTACCTCACCGTGCTGCGCCTCTGCCAGTACTTCGGCGCGAAGGAGGAGTGCCAGTACTGCGACATCAACCACAACTGGCGGCAGCACAAGTCGGCCGGGCGGCCGTACACGGGAGTGAAGCCGATCGACGAGGTGCTCGAGGCGCTCGCCATCATCGAGCGGCACGACACGGAGCAGGTCAGCCGCGCCTATACGCTGACCGGCGGGAGCGTCACCTCGAAGGTCGACGGGTTGGGGGAGGCCGATTTCTACGGCCGTTACGCCGAGGCGATCGAGGAGCGGTTCCCCGGCCGCTGGATCGGGAAGGTCGTCGCGCAGGCGCTGCCCAAAGCGGACGTGCAGCGCTTCAAGGACTACGGGATCCGGATCTACCACCCGAACTACGAGGTGTGGGATAAGCGTCTCTTCGAGATCATGTGCCCCGGCAAGGAGCGCTACGTGGGGCGCGAGGAGTGGCACCGGCGCATCTTCGACGCGGCCGACGTGTTCGGCGCGCGCTACGTGATCCCGAACTTCGTGGCGGGGGTCGAGATGGCGAAGCCGTTCGGCTTCGAGACGGTGGATGAGGCGATCGCCTCGACGGCGGAAGGGCTGAACCACTTCATGTCACGCGGCGTCACCCCGCGCTTCACCACCTGGTGCCCGGAGCCGGCGACGCCGATGGGCCGCGACAACCCGGAGGGCGCGCCCCTCGAGTACCACATCCGTCTGCTGGAGGTATACCGCGAGACGCTGGAGAAATACGGCCTTCAGCCGCCGCCCGGGTACGGCCCGGCGGGGCCGGGGAACGCGCTTTTCTCGGTGAGCTCGTTCATGGACTCGCTCGCACCCGCGGCGGTGACGGAAGAGGTGCCGGCTGGCAGCGCAGCATAGACGCCGCGGGGTCCGGAAGAAGGTCCCTCACATCATCGAAGCGCCCCGGTCCACTCCGCGGCGCTTCGGCGTCTCTACTCGTTGCGGCCCGGTCGTGCATCCTGCCCCTGCATCAACCCCTCGTTGGGGATGTGGCGGTGGAACGCCAGCAGGATACAGTACGCGCCGAACGCAACGAAACCGGCCGCGATGAACCCTACGATCCAGGCGCCGTACGGCTGCGCCGCGAGCTCGCGGAAGGTTTCCGCCAGGCCGCGCGCCTCATCCGGATCGAACTGCACGGCCGCGCGGATGGTGAATACGCCCGCGGCGCTGTACACCACCCCGCGCGCGGCGTGGCCATACCAACCGGTGCACAACAGGCAGAAGCGCTCGAAGCGGTTGACGTCGTCGCTCCCCAGCTCGACCTCGAAGGTGCGGGAGAAGGCGAAGTACAGCTCCACGACCCCCGATCCGAGCACCAGCGCGCCGGCGAGCCCGACGAGCCACTGGCCGAACGGCCACGCCAGCACGGAAGCCGTCCAGTCCCGGATCTCGCCATCGTCCGTGCTCCACCCGGCCAGGATGCCCGCGGCATATACGGCGAGCACCCCGTAGGAGAGCCCGACCAGCACGTATCCGCCGCGCTTCACCCACCCTTTAACACCGGTGCCTTCGCCTCCAACGTCGGCGACCCCCTGCACGATCCGCCACCCCGAATAGGCGAACAGGCCCGCCGCGAGGACGATGAGCAGCACCGCGTTCAGCGGCTGCTCGCCGATCTCCGCGAAGGCACCGGGAAAATCCGCCTGCTCTTGGGACTGGCCGAGCGCCACGCGCGCGGCGAGCAGCCCCACCACACCGAATGCCATGCCCTTGGCCGCGTAGCCGAAGCGGGCGAACCTGTCGAACCAGTGGCTGGCGAGCGCACGGCGCACTGTCTCTGCCGGCATCAGCTCCCCGCCTCGCGCAGCATGTGGATGTGCGGGATCCCGTCCTCGTCATAGGGCGCGGAGGCACGGCGGAAGCTGAACTCCTCGTAGAAGCGCTCCAGGTAGAGCTGCGCACCGATGCGGATGTCCGCGCCGGGCGTGAGCGCCGCGACCCGGCGGATCGCCTCGCGCACGAGCGGACGGCCCCACCCCATGCGCCGCACTTCGGGCGCGGTCACGATGCGGCCGATCGACGCTTCCGCGTACACGATGCCCGGCGCGAACACCCGCGCGTACGCGGCCAGCAGCTCGGCCCCGTCCGCGCCCCGCGTCCAGCCGCGTAGGTGAAAGGCACGGTCGTCGCGGCCGTCCAGATCCAGGTAGACGCACGCCTGTTCCACCACGAACACGCGCGAGCGCAGCCGCAGGATCTCATACAGTTCCGCGGTGCGCAGATCGTCGAAGGCGTTCCAGCGCCATCCGAGCACCGGCTCGACACGTTCGCCCGTATCGGCGAGGGATTCCCTTACCAAGTCCGCCTCAGGCTGCTGCATACGTCTTCAAGAACTCAGCTCGAGCGATGCCCGCTTGCGTGCGGATCGCCCGGAGGGTTGCACGTTTGATCCGAGGATGGTTCGGTATTATCAACGGACTTCGAGTGCCGTCCGGATGCTTTTCAACAATGATTTTGACGCGATTCATTGCCCCCCTCTCCTTTGAGCTGTCCTCCCGGAGCCGTTATTGCGGCCGGGCGGTAAACCCGCTGCTCCTTCCCGGTTTGAAAACGCTTCGGGTGGATCTCGGCAGCCTCACCGCCCGGCACTACCCTCCACCATCCGGACTTCCGCCTCCGTCAGCCCGTACAGTTCGTAAACCAGCCGGTCTATCAGCCGGTCCGTCGACTCGATCTGCCGCTGCAGCAGCGTCTTCTCGTGAGCCGTTTGCGCCGCCGTGAGCTGCTTGTGCAGCGCCACCATCCGCTCAACCATCTCCACCATGCGGTCATGGCGGGCGCGGTCAGCTTCGTCGGAGAAGTCGATGCGGTGGATGGGGAGACTTCTCAGCTGCCCAACTTTTATCTGCGGGAAGGCGTCATTGACCTCATCGTAGAACCCGCGGATATAGAACGAGATAAGTCGGCTTCCCAGCACAGCTGCTAAATAATATGCGCTTACTTCAGCGAACGACGGTTTAGTAATATACACCTGCTGATCCGCGATGGAGTTGGTCGTTTCGACTGTAACGATCAGCCGTCCTCCGAGGATCTTCCGCGAGTACACACGCGCACCCTCAAAGAACTCAGCGTTACGAGGTTCGGCAAGCCACGGTCCGTATTTGACAAATTCAGTAGCAATCGGCGGGGTGAAGCGGCGCAGATCCCGTCCGTAAATAAACGGTCGAAGACCGTCGGCCATAGTCGGGGTGTGGTAAGGACGCTCCTTCACATCTCGCCTTGTCTGAGGCCCGGAACCGAACGCTGTAGTTCCGTACCCACCGACACGGTATGGGTGAACGCCACGAGTAATCTTGCAAAACTCGCCGAGGGGAGGACAGCTGTCGTGAAGGCGGTAAACCAAGCTGGCGGCGTGCGCGCTCAGAGCGGTCGATATGGGGCGCTCGCCGGAACGGTAGGGAGTGATATCCATCTGCGCAGTTTCTTGAACCTGACCATCGAGAAATGCACGGATGCTGATTTCCTTTCCAGGCTCGGCCGTTCTTTGATAGACATAGACCACAGTATCTACAGTTATCCCGGGAAACACATCAGGCGGTGGTACTGCAATTGAAAGGTTACCTGCATGATTAAGAACGAATCGACGAGTGAGTGCGGAGTATGTGTTCGTCAGCCATACGTTCGGCACGATTTGGCCGATCCAACCGCCGGGCCTGCAGACCTGAGCTACCTTCTCCATGAAAAGGGAGAACATATCCATCTGATAAGGTGAAGCGGTATACCTCGAGACAAGGTACTGCTTTGTTGGATCTCCAATTCCAAGGGCCTTCCAGTCACGTCCGAAAACATACGGCGGGTTCCCGACCACCGCGTCGAAGCCGCCGCCGCGCATGATCTGCGGGAACTCGGCGGCCCAGTCGAAGGCGTTGACGCGGAATTGCTCCTCCTCGTCCAGCAGCCGGAACTGCGCGCCATCGTAGAAGTCCGGCCCGATCAGCGAGTTGCCGCTCTTGATGTTGCTGCCGAGGTCCGGCAGCGCGCGCTCGCGGAAGAACGCCAACTGGGTTGACAGCGTTTGCTCGCTCTCGCCTTCAAGCACCTTGAGCAGCAGCGAGAGCTTGGTGACCTCCACGGCTTGGGGGTCGATGTCCACCCCGTAGATGTTGTTAAGCAGGATGCGCTTCCGCTCGGCGGTGGAAAGCCGCCACTCCCCCGCGGGGGTCTGGTGCAGCGCGGCGGCGTGCTTATCCGCGCCGTCGGCGAGGTACTCACGCAGGTGCCAGTCCAGCAGGAATTGGTACGCGCCGATCAGAAAGGAGCCGGAGCCGCAGGCGGGGTCCAGGACGCGCAGCCGGGTGACGGCGCCGCGCGGCCCCGGTCGCTTCCCTTCCAGCAGGGATCCGACCGTTTGCCGGACGATGTAATCGACGATGTAGGTGGGCGTGTAGTACACGCCGCCGGCCTTGCGGACCTCCGGCTTCTCCTCGACGCGCACCGCGTGCCCGCCCGCGGTGAGGCGGATCACCTTGCCGAGGAACCGCTCGTAGACCTGCCCCAGGATGTCTGCGGGGAGGACGGAGAACTCGTACGGGCTTTCGGGATAATAGAGGCTGCGGATGACCTGCTTCAGCGGCTTATCGTCGATCTCCAGGCGCGGCGTCAGTTCGTCCGCGCCTTCGGGTCGATGCTTTTCGCGGTGGAAATGGAAGAGGCCTGAGTTGTAGCGTTCGTCCGCGCGGTCGAAGAGCACCAGGAGCCGCCGGTAAACGTTGGTGCCGTTGAGCAGCGCCTGCAGCCGACCGTACTCCTCGATGCCGCGGTCCTCGCAGATGCGCAGAAAGATGATGCGGTCCAATGTGAGCTGCACGGCGAAGTTCAGCTCGCGCTGCGCGAGGCGGTTGCGGAGCGCGATGTTGCGCGCCAGCAGCTCGCGCCACGCCTCGATCTCCGCGAGGAAGGCGTCGTCCACATCCGCCGTGCCACGCTTCGCGCGTTTCGAGTCCGCGTAGCGGTCGAACGAGCCCTGGAGGACAGCCTCCTTGGAGAAGATCCCCGCGATCTCGCCCCAGCGCTCCGCGTAGTCGGTGTAGCGGAGATAGAGCGTGCGCGCGGTGGAGGCGCGGTCCGCCTTGTCCGGCTTGACGCGGGTGTCGTAGACGGCCATCTCCTCGAAATCCGTCAGGATCGAGAGCGGCAGCTTGGCGCTCCAGGCGTAGCGGCGGAGTTGGAAGGCGGGGTAGATATCGTCGCGGATGTTTACCGACGGCTTCTTCGTCTCGACAAAGAACTTGCGCACCCCGCCGATGCGGAAAGAATAGTCCGGCGCTTTGGTCGCGCCGCCGATCTTGAGCGCGTCCTCGTGGATGACTTCCTTGTAGGCCTCCGCCCAGCCCTGCACGTTGTTGACGTCCCAGCCGAGCGCGTCGAACAGCGGGTCGACGAACTCCCGGCGGAGCTGCGTCTCGTTGTAGCGGCCGGAGCGGTAGGCGTCGCGGTTACGCTCGAAGCGCTCGACAAGCGCATGGACGGCGGCGGGCTCGCTCAACGCCCGCTCAGATCCCCAGCTCAAGGGGCCGCGCGGGCTCCTGCGAGTAATCGTAGAAGCCCTTGCCCGCCTTGCGGCCGTAGTAGCCCATGGAAACCATGCGCTTCAGCAGCGGCGGCGAAGCGTAGCGCTTTTCCTTGTACTCGCCGTACATGATGTCGCCGATCTTGTCCAGGGTGTCATTCCCCACGAAGTCGCAGAGGGTGAACGGCCCCATGGGGTAGCCGGTGCCGAGGCGCATTCCCTTGTCGATGTCCTCGATGCTCGCGACGCCCTGCTCCAGCGCGCGGATCGCGTCCATCATGTAGGGAACGAGCAGCAGGTTGACGACGAAGCCGGAGTTGTCTTTGCAGGTGATCGGCTCCTTGCCGAGCGATTTCGCGAACTCGAACGCGGTATCGAACACCCGCGGGTCCGTGGCGATCGTCTTCACCACTTCCACCAGCTTCATCACCGGAACCGGGTTGAAGAAGTGCAGGCCGACCATCCGCTCGGGACGCCGGGTGGCCGCGGCCATGTCCGCGATAGTGAGCGACGAGGTGTTCGAGGCGAAGATGGTGTTTGCGCCGCAGACCTCGTCCAGCGTGCGCCACATGGCGTTCTTGACTTCGAGGTCTTCGACGACGGCCTCGATGATCAGGTCGCAGCTCGCAAGCTCGCTCAACTCCGTCGTGCCTGACAGCCGCCCCAATGCCGCGTCGCGGTCCTCCCCGCCCATCTTCCCCTTCTCGACCGCCCTGCCCAGCTGCTTGCCGATCCCGCCGAGGCCGCGCTGCAGCACATCGTCCGAAATTTCGCGAACCACCGTTTCGTAGCCGGCTTGCACGCAGACCTGCGCGATCCCGCTTCCCATCAGGCCGCAGCCGAGCACACCGACCGTTCTGATCTGAGCCATCGAGGTCTCCCCGTGAAAATGAAAGTCACCCTGGTCCGCCGCGATGCGGCGAAGGATTAGAAGCCGAGCTTTTGTCGCCAGCCGGGGGACGCCGGGGGTGCGAGATCGCCATGCTCGACGCGATCGAGCAGGCTTTCCAGCATCGCCTGCGTGCGGGTATAGGTGTGGCGATAGATGGCGCGCATCCCCAGCACCGAGCCCAGCATCACGGGAACCCCGATGAGTGCCGCGGGGGGCGCGACGGCGAGTCCGAGCGCCACGGCAACGGCACCGCCGCCGCCACCCCCTGCCACCAGCCCGCCCGCCGCGGCGCCGGCTCGCTGGGTGCGCAGGCTGACGGTGAGCGAAACGAAGCAGGAGCCGTCGTCGGCGGCGCGCGAGGCGAACTCGATCTGGCGGGCGTTGAGCAGCGGGTAGCGGCCGCTCATCTGTGCGGAAATGCGTTGGAACTGCACGGCGACCCCGGTGCTTCTGCCATAGACGGTGCGGTCCGGAAAGCGGCGCGCCACGATCATGCACTCTCTCTCCCGCAGGTAGGTATCGATCTCCTGACGAACCACTTCCACCGGGCGCCGTACCAGCCGCGTTGCGGTCACGTCGCCGGGCCCGAAGCCCCGGCCAAACCATCCCTCGTTGGAAGGCGCCGTGACCGACGTTTCGGCGAGCGCCTGCTGAAGGTGCTGGCGCGACAGACCGAGCTCCCCGCTGATCCGCATGAGCTCGGCCTCGGACATGCCCTCCGCGCCCGCGCCGACTCCGTGTTCGGTTTCGTGCGCCTGTAGCTCTACCGCCCGCCGGATCACGGCCTCCACCTCGCCCGAGGTGAGCCGGCGCGCGGGCAGGTGTTCCGAGGAACCTGAAGGCCGATCGGGAAGAGCGCTCATCGATCAGATGCCCTGCAGCGCCACGTCCACCGCATCGGCGATGGCGCGCGGAAGCGGGTCCGGAATGGGAAATGCCCGGGCCAGCGCCGCGTCGCGCTGAGCAGCTGCGGCCGGCACGGCGGCACCGACCCAGCGGAGGTACGCCGCGCGGTACGCCGGAGCGTCCTCGGGAGACAGGCGGTCCAGCACGATCGCCCCGGCGCGCACGGCGGCCGCGATCGTCAACCGCTGCTCATCCACCTCGCGCCGCTGCGCGGGCGAGAGCTGATCCTGGACGACCGGCGCCACGAGCGGGTACATCAGCTCGTGCAGGAAGGCCCAGACCACGCTGGACGGATCCGCGGGATCCGGGATCCCCACCGCGACGCGGTTGTTCTGACGTCCCTGGTTCAGCGTGCGCCCCTCGGGCCCGAGCGGAAACGAGAGGGTCAGCTCGCCCTGGTTGAGGATGAGGTAGTCGAGGAGCGGGCGCAGGCGGTCCGCGAGCGGATCCCACCGCGCCTGTACCGCGGTCTGCACGCCCCCGAGATCCTGCATCCGCTCGGCGCGGTACCGGCCGAAGAAGAGACGCTGCTCCTCCTCGAGCAGCTCCACCCATCGGCCCACCACCCGGCGCTGCTCGGCGGTCGGGAACTGCTGTGCAAGAAAGGCGACCATCTGCGCCAGCGTGGGATCCTGCACCCGTCGCGGATCTCCTTCAACCTGCGCCCACGCCCGGATCGCCGTGAAGAGCATTTCGCCGGTGGGAAAGTAGAGCGGCAGGAACTGCAGAGCGGTGTAGCGTGGCTCCGCGGCGAAGCGCCGCGCGAGATCCGCGGCCTGCTGATCGAGCGGCGTCGCCGTAATTCCGGCCCCGCGTTTCGCGGCCTGCACCTGCGCCGGATAGTCCGGCTGGTAGATGGGCAGCACGGGCGCCTCGCCGAACCCGGTCAGTGCGAGCCCATGGTACCAGAGGTCGATGTGAGGGTGCGCGGCGACTGTCCAGCGGACCGCTCCGGGATCGGGGGCAGGCGCACCGGGTGCGGTGGTTCCCGCGGGCGGCGCGCAGCCGAAGAGCACCGCCGCAAGGAGAGGGAGGATCAGTACGTGGAGCCGTGCACTCTTTCTCATGCCATGCCTGGACAGAAGGGGATCATCGGCTGCGCTCCAGCTGCACCTGCTGGAGTGCCGCCAATAGCTCGAGGTCGCTGGCGCGGTCCCCGGCGTTGCGCCCGACGTGGCGGAACAGGACGATGCCGCGCCCATCCAGAACATACGATGCCGGGAGCGGCAGCGGGCGGTCCGGATCGGCAGCGCCCCACTGCCGAAGCGTTGCCGAGTCTACGCTCACGATGGGGAAGGAGAGCGAGAGATCCTCGATCACCCGCCGCCCTTCCTCCGGGCGGTCCGCGGTGGCGGCAAGGACCCGCGCGCCGGCGCTCTCGTATTCCGGCAGGTGCGCCTCGAGCTGGCGCAGCCGTTCGCGGCACAGCCCGCAATACGCACCGCGGTAGAAAACCACTACGGTGGCATCGGCGCGGTCCGGCTCCAGCCGGTACCCCTCTCCACCGGAGCGCGTGCCCGCCAGCTCCGGCGCGAGCAAACCGGTCTCCGTCCCCCGCTCGGGGAGCGGACCCGCGGCCTCCGGAGCCCCTGCGCAGCCAGCCACGCCGGCCACCATCAAAACAGCCAGCAGCAGCAGAAAAACGTGGAGCGCGCGGAAGCGGCAGCGCGGAGTCCGCTCTGCCCATTTCATCACCACCACCGTACGATCAGCGTACATTCTTTTCCGCAACTCCGGGTCTGAGAAGAGCCCGGTCAGGCACCGTGCCAGCAACCCGCCGCTTCCCGGTCATCTACACCTCATCCGACGGAAAGGCTTCCACCACGACCGCGATCCCCTGCCCTCCGCCGATGCAGGCCGTCCCCAGGCCGAACCGTTTCCCACGCCGGCGGAGCTCGTGCAGGAGGTGGACCGTGATGCGCGCACCCGAGGCACCGAGCGGATGCGAGATCGCGATCGCACCGCCCGATACGTTCACCCGCTCACGGTCGAGCTCCAGCTCCTTCTCCACCGCACAGTACTGGGAGCCGAACGCCTCGTTGACCTCCACCAGGTCCATCTGATCCGTGCTCATCTCCGCACGCTGCAGAGCCGCTCGCGATGCCGGCGCCGGCCCGATCCCCATGTACTTCGGCTCCACGCCAGCCATACCCCACGATACGAGGCGGCCGATCGGCTTCACTCCATGGCTCTCCGCCCACCGAGCCGAGGAGATCACGACCGCGGCCGCGCCGTCGCCGATCCCGGATGCGTTTCCCGCGGTGACGGTGCCGCCTTCCTTGAAGTACGGACGCAGCTTCGCAAGGCTCTCCGCCGTGGCGTCGGGGCGCATGTGCTCGTCGGTCGCGAAGGCGGTTTCTCCTTTCCGGCTCCTGATTGCGATCGGCACGATCTCCTTCTCGAACCGGTTCTCGTCCCATGCCTGCTTCGCCAACTGCTGCGAGCGGAGCGCGTACTCGTCCACCTGCTCGCGCGTGATGCCGTAACGGTCCGCCAGGTTCTCCGCGGTCATCGCCATCGAGCAGCCGGCGAAGGTGTCGGTCAGTGCCTCCCAGAGCAGGTCCTCGTAGAACTTGGCGGAAGGTCCCAGGCGCTGGTCACCCCAGCGCGCGCCGCGGATCACGTGCGGTGCCTGGCTCATCGACTCCGCACCGCCGCAGAGCGCGACCTCGGTTTCGCCGAGCAGGATCTCCATCGCGCCCGTCACAATAGCCTGGAAGCCGGACCCGCAGAGCCGGTTCAGGGTGAGGGCCGGAACCGCTTCGGGCACTCCGGACTTCAGCCCCACGTGCCGCGCCAGGTAGATCGCGTCCGCCGAGGTCTGCAGCGCATTGCCGAAAATCACGTGACCCACGGCGTCTGCGTCGATGCCGGCCCGTTCCACTGCGCCGCGCGCCGCGTGTACGCCCAGATCGGTAGCCGAAAAGTCCTTCAGCGCACCCCCGAAAGTTCCGAAGCCCGTGCGAGCCGCGGAGAGGAATACAACGTCGGTGTCCTTGCCCTGGGTACCCATAGACCGCTCCCGGTAGAGGAGAAATATAGAAGTCAAAACCGAAAAGCCAGCTTGGCGGCGAGCCGTAAAACGCACCGTCTGCATCAGAGCGGCGGCTGGCGCACCGGCTCGATCGATGAGGTAGAGGCACAGCTCCCGCTCGCCCACCATAGCTCCGCGCGCAAAGCAACAGGCGCAATATGCATTCGCGGAAAGTGTGGCGTCAAGCGGGCCTCCCACCGCACGGAACCCCTGCGGGCGCGAGGGTTACACCTGAACTAAGGCTGTGGTGGCGCATGTCTTGCCGCGCTCATCCGGCACCACAGGGGTGCGGACGGGGCTCGCCGGGGTCGGGCAGAGCGGATCATGGCAGCCGCTATATGCGTCGGCACATGATCGACCGATACTACTACTGAGAGCGGCATGACGGTGGGCTGCGAACCACGGTGCCGTTTTATTTCAGCGTTTTTTCTCCACCCACTCCGTTGGTCCACGTATGTCTGTTCCTCCGATGGAAGAAACCGGAATCGGACGCCCCATCCGCCAGACCTCCGAAGCGCTGACGGGCCGGGCGGGCTTCGTCAGCGACTCCGTGGTCAAAGAATCCCGGCGTGTTCGTCGTTGGACGCTCGCGGTGACTCTCGCGAGCGTGCTCGTGCTGGCGTCGGTTCTGTGGTTCACCCTCCTCGCGCCGCCGGCTCCGCAGGAGATCTCGTACAGCGAGCTTCTCCGAGTCGTCGAGACCGGGCAGGTAACGACGCTCACCGTCCGGCCGGGGCAGGACGTGCGCGGCGTATGGGCGCCCGGCACCGCGGCTGCGGTCGGCGGTGCGCACGGATTCGTGGCCTCGTTCCCGCTGCAGAGTGTCGAGGAGATCACCAGCCGCGCCGAGCCCGCCGGCGTAAATGTCGTTCTCCAGGCACCGCAAAGCCGCACGCTGTACCGTGACATTTTCGGCTACGGCATTCAGCTCCTGGTGCTGGGCGGGATCGGCTTCTTCGTCTTCACGCACCTGCGCGGGCGCCAGAAGAGCAGAGAGCTGGGTCAGAGCGGTGCATCGAGCACGACCTTCGACGATGTAGCGGGCACGCAGGGCGCCTCCGAGGAGCTGCAGGAACTCGTCGCCTTCCTCCGCAAGCCGGACTCGTTCGCGGCCCTGGGTGCGCGGATCCCTAAAGGCGCGCTCCTGGTGGGCCCTCCCGGAACGGGGAAGACGCTCCTCGCGCGCGCGGTTGCGGGCGAGGCCGGGGTCCCGTTCTTCTCCATCTCCGGCTCCGAAGTCACCGGCTTCTTCGTCGGCATGGGCGCGCACCGCGTCAAGTCTCTGTTCAAGAAAGCGCGGAAAACGGGCGGCGTCATCTTCATCGACGAGATCGACGTTCTCGGCGGAAAACGCGGCCGGAACCAATCGCACAACGAAGACGACCGGACTCTGAACCAGCTCCTGGTGGAGATGGACGGCTTCTCGCCCTCCGACGGCGTGGTCGTGCTGGGAGCCACGAACCGCTCCGAGGACCTGGACCCGGCGCTTCGTCGCCCCGGCCGCTTCGATAGGACGATCACCGTGGGGCTGCCGACCGCGGAGGGGCGCGAGGCCATTCTCCGTCTGCACGTTCGCCGTCAGCGGATCCCGATCGCGCCGGACGTCGATCTCGCACGTCTCGCGCAGCTCACGCCCAACTGGAGCGGAGCCGAGCTGGCGAACGTGCTGAACGAAGCCGCGATCACCGCCGGCCGCGGCGGCGGTGCCGTGGTTTCATGGGACAATATCGAGAGCGCGCGGGATCGGCTGCTGCTCGGCAAGGAGCGGGTCGGATTCCGCGCGCCCGACAGGGAGTGGAATACGGTCGCCTACCACGAGGCGGGGCACGCGCTCGTGGGCGTGGTCTGCGCTCCGGAGGACGGCCTCCACAAGGTGACCATCCAGCCGCGCGGCGAGGCGATGGGCGTTGCGTTCTTTTCTCCCGAGTCGGATTGTAACCTCTACCGCCGCAGCTACCTGGAAGGGCAGATCATCAAAGGGCTGGCGGGCAGAGCGGCCGAAGAGCTGGTGTTCGGCCACGATGCCGTCACCAGTGGCGCCGGTCACGATCTGATCCAGGTGAACGGTATCGCGCGGAAGATGATCTACCAGCTGGGGATGGGGGCAGAGACGGGTCTGCTGATCCACGATGGGCAGCCCGGCGCTCTCAGCCCCGAGGCTCATGCGAAGATGGACCGCGAGGTTCACTCGCTACTCGAGCGGTTGTATGGCGTGGCACGCGAGACACTGCGCGTGAATCGCGCCGCGCTGGAAGCGCTCGCGCAGGCGCTGCTCGAACGCGAGACGCTGGACGGCCCCGACGCGGTGCGGCTGATGGAGGAGCACGGCCTCACCCGTTCGGTCGGCGTAGTAACGGACGCCGCGACGGAACGCGTACCGGTGCTCGTCTGATTCGTCGGCACGCCTGCTCCGCGCGAAGCTACCGCCCCGATCTGCACCGCGAAACTACACTGTGGACCTCCCCTACAGACTGCTCCGGCCTCTCCTTTTCCGGCTCCCCGCGGAGCAGGCCCACCAGATCGCCGCCCATGCGCTCGGCACGGCGATGTCCATGGGGCCGGCACGCACGGCAGCGCGGGCTCTCCTCAGGGTCGATGCCCCGGCACTGCGCGTCCGCCGCTGGGGCATCGACTTTCCAAACCCCGTGGGCCTGGCGGCGGGATTCGACAAGTCCGGCGATTCGTTCAATGCGCTGGGCGCGCTCGGGTTCGGGTTCGTGGAGATCGGAACGGTCACGGCGGTCGCGCAGCCCGGCAATCCGCCCCCGCGCCTCTTCCGTCTCCCGCGCGACCGCGCACTCCTCAACCGCCTCGGGTTCAACAATCCGGGCGCGGCCGCGCTGGCGGATCGGCTGCGTAGCGCCACGATCGAGCCGATCCTCGGGATCAACATTGGGAAGAGCAAGGTGACGCCGATCGAGGCAGCCACGGAAGACTACCTGCAGAGCCTGGAGCACCTGGAGCGCTTCGCCCGCTACCTGGTGGTGAACGTCAGCTCCCCGAACACACCGGGGCTGCGCGAGCTGCAGGACGCGCGTCCGCTCCGTGCGCTGCTTCGCGCGCTCCGGCGGCGGGCGGACGAGCTCGCCCGTGAGCGTTCGGCCGCGGCAGCGCCGATCCTGCTCAAGATCGCGCCCGACCTATCGGACTCACAGATCGACGAAGCGGTGGACATCGCGGGGGAAGAGGGGGCAGCGGGGATCGTGGCTACCAACACCACGATCTCGCGCTCCGGGCTGTGCACGCCTGCGGACCGGGTGGAGGCGCTCGGTGCGGGGGGTATCAGCGGCGCACCGCTGCGGGCGCGCGCGACGGCGGTGGTTGCGCGCGTGTACGCCCGCACGAGTGGCGCGCTCCCGGTGATCGGCGTGGGTGGTATCTTCAGCGCGGAGGACGCTTGGGAGCGCATCCGTGCCGGGGCATCCCTGATACAGCTCTATACCGGCTTCGTGTACGGAGGCCCCACCGTGGTCCGCGATATCAACCGCGGGCTCGCCGAGAGGCTCGATAAAGAGGGGCTGCGCAGCGTGGAAGAGGCTGTGGGGATGGGCGCCGGCTGACGCGGCCTCCGCTCAGCTGATCACCGCGCCTCCGGATCGTGGATCAGGTGCAGGTTCGCGATCTTCGTCTGACTCTCGGCCGCGTGCAGCTCGAACTCGTACGTGCCTTCGGTTGGGAAGACCACGCCCTCCAGCGGCATCACGATTCGGGTCTGCGGCGGCGCATCCCTCTTTTGCCGAACCCCCACGTCGGTATGGCCGGTGATCGTGAGCGCGGGGCTGCCGCTCGGGTCGAGCATATCGATACGGAACTCGTTCCGGCCGGCCTCGGCATCGCTCCATTCGATATTCACCACCAGCACCAGCCGGTCCTGCTGCGCCGGGAATCCCGGCGCGTAGAGCTGATGAAAGATCCCGTGGACGTCCATCCTCCCGTCGTCACGTGCCTGCGCATCTTCACACAACACCGCATAAAGAACCTTCAACGTACACTCCTTGTAGGCAGGGGCAGCGTCTCGATCACCGGCAGTCGGGCCGCGCTACCGCGCTCTCTCCGCAGAGCGCGCACAGCGGGCACCCGGCCATACGCCGGGCTCATCGGTCGGGAGCGAGCCGCACACGGATCGCTTCGGCGTGGCCGTGCAACCCCTCGGCTTCCGCGAGCCGGATCACGTCGGGCGCGTGTTGGCGCAGGCGCGACGCGGAATAGCCGATCAGGCTGGTGCGTCTGACGAAATCGTACACACCCAGTGGGGAGGCCCAGCGCGCCGTGCCACCGGTGGGGAGCACGTGATTCGGGCCGGCGAAGTAATCTCCCACCGGCTCGGGGGAATGCGCGCCGAGGAAGATGGCACCCGCACTGTGGATACGCCCCGCCAGCGCGAGCGGCTCGGCGGTGAGTAGCTCCAGGTGCTCCGGTGCTCGTAGCTCCGCTACCTGAGCGGCGACGTCGATGTCGGGAACCACGCAGATCAGCCCGTGCGCCTCCAGAGCCGCCCGCGCGATCTCACGGCGCGGGTTGGCGGCGAGGAGCCGTTCGATCTCTGCCGGCACAGCCGAGGCGAGGGCCGCGGACGTCGTGACCAGCCATGCGATCGCGTCGGGATCATGCTCCGCCTGCCCGATCAGGTCGGCGGCCACGTGACGTGCATCGGCCGCGTCGTCGGCCACGACGAGAATCTCGGATGGGCCCGCGACCATGTCGATGTCGACCCGGCCGAATACCTGCCGCTTCGCTTCCGCGACCCATCGGTTCCCCGGCCCCGTGATCTTGTCCACGGCGGCGATCGACTGCGTACCGTAGGCAAGTGCGGCGACCGCGTGCGCACCTCCCATCCGGATCACCTCCGTCACACCGGCGACCCATGCGGCCGCGAGCACGGCCGGCTGGATCTCCCCGCCGGGAGCGGGTGTGGCCATTGCGATCTGCGGAACTCCAGCGACCGCTGCGGGGATCGCGTTCATCAACACGGAGGATGGATAGGCGGCTCGCCCGCCCGGAACGTAGATGCCTACGCGCCGCAGCGGAGCAACGCGCTGCCCGAGCAGCGAGCCGTCCTCGAGGATATCCAGGAAGCCGTGCTCACGCTGCCGTTCGTGGAACCGGCGGATGTGATCGGCGGCACGGCGGAGCGACTGCAGCAGCTCCGGCGCCACCGACGATGCCGCTTCTTCCAACTGCCGCGCGTCGACGCGGAGATCCGCGACCTTCGCAGGATGGAAACCGTCGAATTGCCGTACGTAGTCGAGGAGCGCGTCGTCGCCCCCGTCGGCAACCCGCCGCACGATCGCCGCTACGGAATCGCGCAACTCGAGGTCCTCCGCCGCCTCGTCGCGCAGGAGCAACCGCAGCTCGGTGAACGGCGGAGCGGTGTGCAGGGTTCTCATCTTCACTGCGGCATACCCGCAGAAGGCAGCTGCTCGAGGGAGCCGAGGGGCTTCAACACCCCCTCCAACTCGGAGATCAGGCGCTGGTGCTCCTCCAGGCGCAGTTTATGGCTCGCGCGATTCACGATGAGCCGCGCAGACGTTTCACAAACCTGGTCGATCACCACGAGATTGTTCTCGGCGAGCGTGCGCCCGCTCTCGACAAGGTCGAGGATCCAGTCGGAGAGGCCGAGGAGCGGCGCGATCTCCACCGAGCCGGAGATCCGGACAAGGTCCACCTGAAGCCCGCGTTCCGCGAAAAATCGCCGGGCGGTCTCCACATACTTGGTGGCGACCCGCGGGGTGGCGCCGCCGGCCAGGTGCGGATACTCGCTGCCGCGCGGTGCCGCGATCACTACACGGCACCGCCCGAACCGGAGATCGAGCGGGTGAAGCACGTCGGGCTGATGCTCAGCGAGCACGTCCCACCCCACCACCCCCGCGTCGGCGACTCCGGCTTCGACGTATGTCCCCACGTCCTGTGCTTTGACAGGCAGGAACTCGAACCTGCCGTCCGACGACGGGAGGATCAGCCGTCGGCTCGCCAAATCCTCGTCGCGAACGCCGGAGCCGATCTGCTGCCACAGCAGCAGTGCATTGGTGAGCATTCTCCCTTTCGGAAGCGCGACCCGCAGCGGGCTGCTCATCAGCTCCCCCGCCCGATCAGGTCCGAGAGGGCATCGGTCTCCAGCGCGAACCCCACCGCGGGACGGTCCGCTCCGTAGAGAGCAAGCAGATCATCGTACCTCCCACCGTAGCCGACCGCGCGACCGACGCCGGCGACGAACACCTCGAACCCGATGCCCGTGTAGTAGCCGAGCCCGCGGATCTCACCGAGGTCGTACACGACATGGTTCCGCTCCGCATCGCTCAAGCCGGCGTCGATCGCGCGAAGCCGCTCGATCGCCGCCTCGGCTTCGGGCCCCGACGCGAGAGAGCGCGCGCGGGTCAGGACATCACCGCGCCCGATCAGCTCCGGCAGCTCGACCAGAGCGCGCGCCACCGCGGCGGGCACGCCCAGATCCCGCGCGGCCGTCACGAGCGCGTGCCGGTCGCGACGGTCGATTGCCACACGCAGGCGCTCCGCGTCAGCGGGAGGGAGATCGGCAAGGAGCGGGCGGATGAAGCGGATGTCGCCCAGGTTGATCTGAAATTTGTCGATATTCAACGCTCGTAGCGTGTCGATCACGAGCCGCAGCACCTCCAGGTCGGCGTCCACCTCGGCCGCGCCGATCAGCTCGGCGCCAAGCTGAAAGATCTCGCGGCGCCTCCCGCCGCCCTCCGTCTCCTGCCGGTACACCTTCCCGGCGTAGCACAGGCGGAACGGAAGCGGAGCCGCGGCTAACTTCGTTGCCGCGACGCGCGCGAGGGATGAGGTGAAGTCCGCCCGCAGCGCGACGAGACGCCCGTCGCGATCCACGAACCGGATGAGGCGGGCCGCGAGGTCCGCTCCCCCACCACGCGTGAAGACCTCCTCGTATTCGAAGGTGGGAGGGATTACCTCTTCGTATCCGCGGTCCTCCGCGAGAGAGAACCAGGTACGCTGCACGCTGCGTCTGCGGCGAACGTCTCCCCACATCAGATCCTGCGACCCGGGGGGCACATGCGAAACTCGGAATGGCGACATCCGCGCAAGATACATCATCCCACACCGATGCGGCAACGCAGCGACTGGCGGCATCGTTGGCAGCACCGGAGCCGGCATACGGCTTGCACTGTTCACAGGTACCGTTCGGACGGGGTGGTGACCTGCAGTTCTACGGGCCCGGCACGAAGGAAGGCACGAGTGCCACGATGCAGAGCGCTTCTACAGGGCTGCAGCCGCGTACGCCCATTCAGGGCGGGCGCGGCATGATGGACAGTGTGAAAACGCCGCTCGACCGCTGCGGGGAATGGGGTCCGGTACGAAGGCGGGAATGGAAGCGCGGCACAGTGCTTGCTTGTTCGGAAAACGAAGAGCCTGAACGACTCAACTGAAACCTTCGGCGAAAGAGGACATCATGGACATCATTCTGATTCTGGCGATTTTGCTTCTGCTTTTCGGTGGTGTGGGTGCAGTGGCAGGCTTCCTGGCGGATGTGGCCTGGATCCTGATCGTTCTGGCCGTCATCGTCATCGCGTGGCGCCTGATCGCAGGACGGACTGCGGTCTAGCCCGACAGATATTGATACGGATTCGCCGCGGGCCGGCACTCTCAAGGGTGCCGGCCCGCTCATTTGTAGCCGCTCTGGCGGCGGCACCTCGATCTCTCGGCTCAGCTCGTCCAGATCTTCGCCCCGAAGCAGCCGCACCACACAGCTTGGAGCAGTCGGGTCATAGCGCCGCAGACGCAGGTAACGTCGCCGTTGCGATCAGGCGGCCATGCGCTCGGGCGCGTGAGCGTTGCTCGAAGCCAGATTGTCCTGCTCCAGCGGGCTGATCATGGGTGCGATCCGCAGCTGAGCGCGGGTGCGGTTTCCCCCGCCTCTTCCTCGTCATCCGGCATCGAAGCAGGCAGTAACAACCGGAAGGTGCTTCCCTGCCCCACCTCGGAGCGTACGGTGAGCGAGCCACCCAGCAGTTGCGCGAGACGCCGTGAAATCGGCAGTCCCAAACCGGTGCCCCGAGTGGGGCTCGTGTCGTCCAGCTGCACGAACTCGAGGAAGATCTTCTCCCGGTGTTCGGGCGCGATCCCCGAACCGTGATCCGTCACCTCGACCATAATACCTCCATCCTCCGGTTGCTCCCATACCACATCCACCGGTTGGCCGTGCCCGAACTTGCAGGCGTTCGAAAGGAGGTTCAGCAGAATCTGCCGCACCCGCCGCGCATCCGAGACGATGGTGATTGGGTTGTCCGATCCCACCAGCCTGAGTTGCACCCCGTGCTGCCCGGCGAGCGGGGCCATGGTGCTGAACAGCTCCTCGAGCAGCTCCGGAAAGCCGACTGTTTCCAGCAGCAGCTCCATCTTGCCCGCTTCGATCTTCGACAGATCCAGGATGTCGTTTACGAGGTCGAGAAGGTGCTTGGCCGCCCGGTAGGTCCGCTCGATGCTGGCTGCCTGCTTCGGCGCCAGCGGGCCGTAGATATCGTCCAGCAGCAACGAGGTATAGCCAAGGACCGCATTGAGCGGCGTACGCAGCTCATGGCTCATGGAGGTGTAGAAGCGGCTGCGGGCTCCGATGGCGCGTTCCAGCTCCGCGGTGCGCTGATTCAGTTGCTCGTTGAGAGTGCGTAGCTTCCGGCTCGTCTCGGAGAGCGAGGCCGCCTGTGCGCGCAGCACCTCCTCCGCCCTCCGCCGCTCGGAGATGTCGCGCATGATCACGGTAGAAACGCGCTCATCCTGCAATTCCAGCGTAGACACCGTCAGCTCGACTGGGAACTCCTCACCAGTCTCGCGCACGCCCGTGGCCTCCAGCGCGAGCGCTCGCTCCGGCTGGCACTCCTCGTTAGGCGTGGCGCCCGCATCGGCGACCGGAAGCGGGTCCTGAAGCCAACGCTCCACAGGTCGGCCGAGAGCATCCGCTGCCGGGCAGAGGAACATCCGCTCAGCGGCCGCGTTAAACAGCGTGACGCGGCGGTCGGCACCGAATGAGATGATCGCGTCCATCGCCCGGGAGACGATTTGCGAGAAGCGGGCTTCCGACTCCAGCAGCTCGGCGCGGTGACGCAGGTCCATCTCCCGGCGTTCGCCCTCGCGCAGCAGCTCCGCCTGCCGCTGCAGCTGCTCCCGCGTCAGGAACAGGTCCACGAACACCGCGACCTTGGAGAGGAGGATGGTGGAGTTTAGCGGCTTGAAGAGATAATCCACCGCACCCGCGGAGTACCCCTCGAACACGTACTCCTCGCCCTTGCTGATCGCGGTGAGGAAGATGATTGGTATGTGGCGCGAGCGCTCGCGCGCCTTGATGAGGTGCGCCAGCTCGAAGCCGTTCATATCCGGCATCTGCACATCCAGCAGGAGCACCGCGAAGTCACGGGCGAGCACCTGCCGCAACGCCTCCTCGCCGGAGCTGGCGCGCACCAGCTCGTGCCCGAGCGGCTCGAGGATCGCTTCGAGCGCGATCAGGTTCTCCGGCCGGTCGTCGACCATGAGGATGCTGGCCCGCGGCGGGGCCCCGGGAGCGGATCTCATCTTTGCCTCCGTGTCGGCGTAGCGGACACGTTCTGCAACGAAGCCAGGTACGGCGAGATGTCGCCCAGGGAAAGCACCACTGCATCCGGGACCCGGGCCAACGCGGCGGAAGGCATTCTGGGCACCTCCGCGCTCCGCGGGTCCTGGACCACAGGGTGCCCACCGCGGCTTGCAATCGCCCGCAGCCCCTCGGCGCCGTCCTCATTGGCACCGGTCAGAACCACTCCCACGACTCCCGCTCCGTAGGCCGAGGCCGCACTCTCGAACGCTACGTCGATAGAGGGACGGCTGTAGAGTTCCGGCTCGTCCACCGAGAGCGAAAACTGGCCACGCTCGACCAGGAGGTGGTAATCCGCGGGGGCCAGGTAGACCTGCCCTGGCGAGATCGGCGCCTTGTCCGTCACCTCCTGCACGGGAAGCTTGCTGCGATCCTGCAGTATCTCGCACAGCGCGGTGGTGGAGTCTTTGCTCCGGTGCTGCACCAGCACGAGTGGAACTTTGAAGTCCGCTGGAAGGCCTTCCAGCAAAGTGGACAGGGCCTGCAGGCCACCGGCCGAAACGCCCACCATGATCAGGTCGTACTCCATCATAGAACCTTTCGGTAGATCTTCTCGCGGGCGCTCAATACCTCGAAGCGATCCTCGCAGCGCGAAAACCGCAGCGTTTCCTTGCTGCCCAGCGCCAGAATGCCGTATGTGGGGAGACTCTCATAGAACAGCGCGTGAACGCGGTCCTGCAGCTCGCGGTCGAAGTAGATCATCACGTTCCGGCACAGGATCACGTTGAACTCGCTGAACGAGCGGTCCGTCACCAGGTTGTGCTGAGCGAAGACCACATTGCTCGCCAGCGCCGACGCGAACAGAGCCCCGTCGTACGCGGCCGTGTAGTACTCGGAAAACGAGCTCGTCCCGCCCGCACGCTGGTAGTTCTGTGTATACTCCTGCATCTTGTCGAGCGGGTAGATCCGTGCCTTCGCCTTCTGCAGCACGTCCTCGTTGATGTCCGTAGCATAGATCCTCGCCCGCTCGTACAGCCCTTCCTCGTGCAGCAGGATGGCGAGCGAATAGACCTCTTCTCCCGTTGAGCACCCCGCGTGCCAGATCCGGACGAAGGGGTAGGTGCGAAGCAACGGCACGATTGCCTCCCGAAAGACCACGTAGAAACCGGGATCCCGGAACATGGCCGTCACGTTCACGGACAGATCCATGAGCAACTGGTTCATGGCATCCGGATCGTGGAGGACCCGCTCCTGAAGGGCGCTGACCGACTCCAGCTCCTGAGCGCGGAGGTGCTTCCAGATCCGCCGCCGCAGCGAAGCATGCGCATACGAGCGGAAGTCGTAGCCGTAGTGCCGGAAAACGCCCTCGAGAAGCAGATCGATCTCGATGCGCTCCAGCTCCGCCGGGTAGTCGGCCGGTAGCTCGGGAAGCACTACGGCTCACCCTTTCAACGGTACAGCCATACCCGCATGAGCGACAGCAGCTGCTCGTTGTCTACAGGCTTCGTGATATAGTCCGAAGCGCCCGCCGCGAGGGTCTTTTCCCGATCCCCCTTCATGGCCTTGGCGGTCACGGCGATGATGGGAAGCGACCTGTACTCGTCCATCTGCCGGATAGCGCTCGTCGCCTCGTATCCATCCATCCCCGGCATCATCACGTCCATGAGCACCAGGTCGACCTCGGGATCCGTCCGCAGAGTCTCGATGGCCTCCTTGCCATTCTCGGCGAACAGTACCTGCATCCCCTGCACCTCCAACAGGCTGGTCAGAGAGAAGATGTTGCGCACGTCATCGTCTACGACCAGCACCTTCTTGCCGGCAAAAGAGGCATCGCTGCCGTGCAGGCGCTCCAGCATCTTACGTTTGTGCTCCGGCAGCTGCGCCTCGACGCGGTGGAGGAAGAGCGCGGTTTCATCCAGCAGCCGTTCCGGCGATTTGACGTCCTTGACGATGATGGCCTCCGCGTAGCGCCGGAGCTGCGTCTCCTCCTGCAGTGACAGCTCCTTCCCCGTGTAGATGATGATGGGGAGGTCCTGCAGATCGGGGTCGGTCTTGACCCGCTCCAGAAGATTGAAGCCGTTCATGTTCTGCAGCCGCAGGTCCAGAACCATGCAGTCGTAGCGTTGGCTGCCCAGCCGCTCCAGCGCTTCCTCGGCAGTGGCGACCGCGGTGACCCGCACATCCTCTTCGCCCCCCACCAGCTCGACAATGCTTTGGCGCTGCGCCTCGTCGTCTTCCACAACCAGCAGGTTCTTCACCGGCTCGTCGATGAAGCGGGTGATGTGATCGAAGGCGGCATCCAGTGTCTCCTTGCTGACCGGCTTTTGCATGTAGGAGATCGCACCGTGACGCAGCCCGCGCTGCCGCCTCTCGATGCCGGAGACGATGTGGACGGGGATGTGGCGCATCGACGTCTGGTGTTTCAGGCGGTCCAGTACCGTCCAGCCATCGATGCCCGGCAGATCGATGTCGAGGGTGATCGCGTCGGGCTGGTACTGCCTGGCCAGCTCCAGCCCCGTTTCGCCATCGAGTGCAACAATGCCTTTGAAACCCTTTTCCCTGGCCATTTCGAGGAGCACGCGGGCGAAGGTGACGTCGTTCTCGATCACCAGCACGACCCGATCTCCCTCTTCCACGGTGCTGCGGTCGTCGTGTAGCCCTATCTTCTGCGCTTCGGCGGGACGCGCGCCGGGCGTGAGCTGCGGGCGCTGATGCGCATGGGGCGCGGGGACTTCCACATCTACCGCTCCGCGCTGCGGCCCCGGATAGCGGTCCGGAAGAAAGAGTGTGAAGGTGCTCCCCTCGCCTTCGTTGCTCTCCACCCGGATTTCGCCCCCGAGCATCAGCGCGATCTCACGGGAGATGCTGAGGCCGAGCCCCGTCCCCCCGTATCTGCGGTTGGTTGTGCCGTCTGCCTGTTGAAACGCCTCGAAGATCAACTGCTGCTTGTCGCGTGCGATGCCGATCCCGGTATCGCTCACGGCGAAGGCGATCACGCGCGACGCCGTATTCAGCGTCGGGTTGGTAAAGCGGCGGCTCCGCTCCGCCTCGCGGATCGTGAGTGTGACGCTCCCGTCTTCGGTGAACTTGAAGGCGTTGCTGAGCAAATTCTTGAGCACCTGCTGCAGCCGCTGCCGGTCGGTGGAGATGCTCTGCGGCAGGTCGGGCTCGATGTGGATCGAGAACTCCAGCTCCTTCTGCGCCGCCAACGGTGCGAAGCTGCGGTGTGCATGGTCCTGCACATCCGCCAGCAGTACCTCGCCGGCATGGATGTCCATCTTACCGGCCTCGATCTTGGATAGGTCTAGGACGTCGTTGATCAGGTTGAGCAGGTCCGATCCCGCGCCCAGGATAGTCCGCGCATACTCCACCTGCTTCGCGGAGAGGTTACCTTCCGTGTTCTCCACCAGCAGCTTGGCCAGGATGAGCAGCGAGTTGAGGGGCGTGCGCAGCTCGTGCGACATGTTGGCCAGGAACTCGCTCTTGTACTTGGAAGAAAGGGCTAGCTGCGAAGCCTTTTCTTCCAGATCCTGCCGCGCGTGCTCGACCTCCTGGTTCTTCTGCTCCACCCTGCGGTTCTGCTCGGCAAGCAGCGACGCCTTCTCCTCCAGCTCTTCGTTGACCTGTTGCAGCTCCTCCTGCTGCTCTTTCAGCGCCTCCTCCGACGACTTCAGCGTCTTCGTCTGCGCCTCCAGCTCGGTGTTCGTACGCTTCAGCTCGCCCTGCTGGTTCTGGAGCTCCTGCGACTGGGTCTGTAGCTCCTCGGTCAGCTTCTGCGACTGCTGCAGCAGCTCCTCCGTGCGCATGTTGGCGCTGATCATGTTGATCATCACGCCCACGCTCTCGGCGAGTTGGTCCAGGAAGAGCTGGTGGATGGGGCTGAACGGGAGAAAGGACGCCAGCTCTATCACAGCCTTGATCGTGCCCTCGAACAGCACGGGCAGCACCACGATATTGCGGGGCGGCGCCTCACCCAGGCCGGAGTTGATCTGGATGTAGTCGTCAGGGATATTGGTGAGCAGGATCGGCTTCTTCTCGAGTGCCGCCTGGCCCACCAGCCCCTCGCCCGGATGAAATCGGTTGCTGACGTTCTTCCTCACGCTGTAAGCGTAGGAGGCGATCAGCTTCAGTACCGGCTCCTCCTCATGGGAATCCATGATGAAGAAGGTCCCATGCTGTGCACCGACCAGCGGGGTCAGCTCGGACATGATCAGCCGCGAGACCGCCTGTAGATCCTTCTGCCCCTGCATCATCTGGGAGAACTTGGCGAGGTTGGTCTTGAGCCAATCCTGCTCCGCGTTCTTCTCGGTGGTCTCCTTCAGGTTGCCGATCATCTGGTTAACGTTGCTCTTCAGCTCGTTCAACTCGCCGCGTGCCTCCACGGTGATCGTCCGCGTCAGGTCGCCGGTGGTAACGGCCGTGGCCACGTCTTTGATCGCACGCACCTGCGCGGTGAGCGAGTTGGCCATGGCGTTCACGTTATCGGTCAGGTTCTTCCAGGTGCCTGCCACATTAGGCACCTCGGCCTGCCCGCCCAGCTTGCCCTCCGTCCCCACCTCGCGGGCTACGCGGGTGGCCTCGTCCGCGAAGACGCTGAGCTGATCCACCATTCGGTTGATCACCTCCTTGATCTGCAGGATCTCGCCCTGCGCATCCACGGTGATCTTGCGCGTCAGGTCACCGTTGGCGATCGCGGTCGCCACCGCGGAGACGTCGCGCAGCTGCACCGTCAGGTTGCCCGCCATCGCGTTCACGTTCTCGGTGAGATCCTTCCAGGTGCCCGCTACATTGGGCACCTCGGCCTGCCCGCCCAGCTGCCCCTCGGTCCCGACCTCGCGGGCGACGCGGGTGACTTCTCCCGCAAACACGCCGAGGCGGTCCACCATGCTGTTGATGACATTCTTGATCTGAAGGATCTCGCCCTGAACGTCTACCGTGATCTTCTGGGTGAGGTCGCCATTCGCAATCGCCGTCGCGACTACCGAGACGTCGCGCAGCTGCACCGTCAGGTTGCCCGCCATCGCGTTCACGTTCTCGGTGAGATCCTTCCATACGCCGGCCACACCCTCCACGCGCGCCTGCCCGCCCAGCTTGCCCTCCGTGCCCACCTCGCGGGCCACGCGGGTGACCTCGTCCGCGAAGCCGGAAAGCTGATCCACCATGGTGTTGATGGTGCTCTTCAATTCCGCCACCTCACCAAGTACATCCACGGTGATCTTCTGTGACAGGTCGCCGTTAGCGACCGCCGTGGTAACCAGCGCGATGTTCCGCACCTGATCGGTCAGGTTGGTCGCCATGAAGTTCACGTTCTCGGTGAGTTCCTTCCATACACCGGCCACACCCTCCACACGCGCCTGCCCGCCCAGCTTGCCCTCCGTGCCCACCTCGCGGGCGACCCGGGTGACCTCGGAAGCGAAGGAACTCAACTGGTCCACCATGGTGTTGATGGTGTTCTTGAGTTCGAGGATCTCGCCCTTCACATCGATAGTGATCTCCTGCGACAGGTCGCCGTTGGCCACCGCCGTGGTCACGTCCTTGATCGCACGCACCTGCGTGGTAAGGTTGCCGGCGAGCTGGTTCACGTTCTCGGTGAGGTCCTTCCACACGCCGGCCACGCCCTCGACGCGCGCCTGTCCGCCCAGCTTGCCCTCCGTGCCCACCTCCTTGGCGACCCGGGTGACCTCGGAGGCGAAGGAGCTCAACTGGTCCACCATGGTGTTCACGGTGGTGCCGATGCGCAGGAACTCGCCCTGTACCGGCTTGCCGTCGATCTGCAGGACCATCTTCTGCGACAGGTCGCCGTTGGCCACGGCGGTCAGCACCCGCGCGATTTCGCTCGTTGGCTGCACCAGATCACCGATTACCGCGTTGATCGCGTCCAGGGTTCTGGCCCAGTCGCCTTTCTGGTCTCCGCGCTGAACGCGTACGTTCGTCGCTCCGTCGTGCCCCACCCGGGTGCTGACGCGAATCGCCTCGTCCATCATGCGCCCGTTGGACCGGGCGACGGCGTTGAAGGCCTCGGAGATCTCCGTCACCAGGGGATCTCCATTGAGAAAGAGGCGCGTATCGAATTCTCCGGCGCCGAGCTCCTTCAGCCCCTTCAGCAGCTGCTCGAGATGATCCCCGGAGCCTCCGCCATCTCCGGAGCGAGCTCCCGACCCGGCTTCGGGCGCGCCACGACGTGGCTTACGCCGGCGCGGGGGCACTTCGGTCGTCGCGACCGGAGCAGCGGAAGCGGCATCTGTTTCTGCTGCGGCGTGCTTTCTGGCGGCCACGTTCAACCCTCGTTATGTGGAGACTGCAGAATCGGTGAGACACGTTCCAGCTCTATCGACTACTATAGTGGTTTATTCGGAGATAAAAGGAAAGGGCCGAGGGGTAGCCTTCCTCTCACCCTCTCGGAGATACTCCCTGCCCGGTGCTCGATTACCGCGCGGACGGAGCCCGACGGCCCTTGCCACGCTACGGCTGGTTTCGCAAGTTGCAAGGATCCACGATCCCGAGATCACTGTTCGTAAGCCGGGGTGATGGGCGAGCTACGCCCGGTCCCCCCCTCTCCCCCACGTCCGGAGTTGTCGCATGATCGGTTCGAATTCGTCCGCTCTGCCATCGCCGTGCGCTCGCGCGTTTCGCGTGCTCTTCACGCTCCTGCTCGCGTACGCGGCGTCCGGCCTTCTCGCCACACCCGCCGCCGCGCAGATCCAGGCGTACAGTACTGTCGTCCCCTCCTCGGCGACTTCCGATGCGGGTCTGTTCACGCTTCACCGCGTGGGAGACGCGCTGCTCTTTGAGATCCCGGATTCCGTGCTCGGGCGCGACATGGCGGTGATGAGCCGTTACGCGCGTGCGCAGGATGGGTTGGCCGACGGCGGCGACCGGATGGCGCCGAACATGGTGGTACGTTGGGAACGGCGTGACGACCGCATCGATCTGCGCGCCGTTTCGCACCAGCAGACCGCCGATGCCAACAGCTCGCTTCACATCGCGGTCGAGAATTCCAACTTCGCGCCGGTGCTGCACTCTTTCCCTCTGAACGCGCGTGGGAACAGCACCTCGGTGATCGACGTGACGGCTCTCTACCTTGGCGACGTGCCGGCATTCACGCTGCCGCGGAATACCCGCACACGGCACACCGTCCGCAGCTACGACCGCGACCGTAGCTGGCTGGAGTGGGCACGCAGCTTTCCGATCAACGTCGAGATCCGCGTCGTTCAGACGTACGCGGCCGAGCAGCCGCCGTCCAATGCGCGCGGCGGCGCACTCTCATTCGAGGTCAATCACTCGATGATCCTGCTCCCGAAGGAGCCGATGATGCCGCGGCTGTACGACGAGCGCGTCGGTTTCATCTCGATCGGGCAGACGGACTACTCGCGCGACTTCCAGGGTGTGCGGCCGCACCGCTATATCGTGCGCTACCGCCTGGAGCCGAGCGATCCCGCCGCATGGGCGCGCGGCGAGCTGGTGGAACCGGTCAAGCCGTGGGTGTGGTACATCGACCCGGCCACACCGCCGCATCTGATTCCCTATTTCAAGGAGGGGATCCTGGAGTGGAACGCAGCTTTCGAGCTGGCCGGCTTCAAGAACGCGCTGCAGGTGCACGTCGCCCCCACGGAAGCGGAAGACCCGGAGTTCTCGCTGCTCGACGCGCGCTATTCGGTGGTCCGCTACGTCGCCTCGCCGACCCGCTCGGCGAACTCCGGCGGCGACGTGGTCGACCCTCGCTCGGGCGAGGTGATCCGCGCGCACACGAACCAGTACCACGGCCTCGACGAGCGGCTCCGCTGGTGGCTCGTCTCGCAGGTCGCGGCCGCGAACCCGAACTTCCGCACCAGCCAGCTCTCGCCCGAGGACATGGGGGAGGCGCTGCGTTACGTCGTCTCGCACGAGACGGCGCACTCGGTGGGGCTGCCGCACAACCAGCGCGCAAACTTCGTATTCCCGATCGACTCGATCCGCAGCCCGGACTTCGTGAACCGTGTTGGCCACTCGGCCTCTTCCGTGGGCCGCACGCGCTACAACTACGCCGCGCAGCCGGGCGACGGTGTGCCGCCCGAGCGGCGCATGGGGCTCTGGGACCAGTTCGCGGTGATGTGGGGCTACCGCCCGATCCCCGAGGCGCGCACACCGCAGGAGGAGCTCGCCACCCTGCACCAGTGGGTCGTGGAACGTGCGGATAAGCCGTGGTTCCGCTTCGCCTCCGCGCAGTTCGGGATGGATGTGGAATGGGATCCCTACCGTATGACAGAGGGGATCTCCGACGACCCGGTGGAGGCGGCGGTTCTGGGAATGAACAACCTGCGCACTGCGACCGGAAACCTGATGGAGTGGGTGCTGCGGCCGGGCGACGACTACTATGAGCTGGAAGCGCACTATCTGCAGAACCTGACGCAGTGGAACCGCTACGCCGAGCACGCCGCGGCGGCGGTGGGCGGCTCGTGGACGCACCACAAGCGCTTCGGCGAGGAGGGCGTGGTCTATACGCCGATCGAGCCGGACTACCAGAAGAAGGCGATGCGCTTCCTCGACGAGCACGTACTGCAGACGCCGGTCTGGGCACTGGACGCGAACATGCTGCGGCGGCTGGAGCACGCCGGCGCGGTCGAGCGCATCCGTGCCTACCAGGAGTTGGCCGTGCAGCGGCTGCTCAACCACGCGCGGCTCGCCCGCATGATCGAGCACGAGGCGTTTCTGGGAGATGCGACGTATCGCCCCGCGCAGATGCTGGACGATACGCGCCGGATGGTGTGGCGCGAGGTAGGGCAGCGCGGCCCGATCGACACCTACCGTCGCAACCTGCAGCGCGCTTATCTGGAGCAGGCGCACCATCTGTTGCACGAGGCGACGTCGGAGCATTGGGACCCGCCGGCCTCCGGCAACCTGCGGGTCAGCCGCAACGACGACCCACCACTCAACGCGGACCTCCACATCTCGCAGTCCGACATCCGGCCGCTGATCCGCGATCAACTCCGCCGGCTCGAAGGCGAGATTCGCACCACGCTTCGGCGCGGCGTGGCCGACCGTATGACGCGCATCCACCTGGAGGACGCGCTCGTCCGCATCGAAAAGACGAGGGAGGGGTAGCGGGATCCAAATCGGCGAGCGTTTCGGCGGCCTGGCGCGAGAAGAAGCTATGTAGCAGCGGACCTTTTCGGGTGGAACCCGGGTTTGAGTGGCCGGGACCCGCCTCCGTTCCGCCCTGTTCCTCGTAGAATTGGACATCGATGACGCGCCAGTTTCCCGCATCACTGTTCGTCCCGATACTGCTCGCCGTTCTCCTCGCCGCCTGCGGCGTGGACGGCGCCGACCCGGGCGACCTCGGCGCGGACGTGCCGGAGGCCGAGCGCTATGGGGGTACCGTGGTCATCGGCACCTACGGCGACCTTCAGCCGATGAACCGGTTCATCTCCAGCGATTACAATACGAACATGATCCAGCGCGAGATGCTGTTCATGCCGCTGGTGAAGTTCGACGAGAACCAGGAGCCGTACCCCTGGCTGGCCGAGCGGTGGGACACGGTGCGCGTCGCGCCGGACTCGCTGGAGTTGACCTTTGCGCTACGCCGCGACATCCACTGGCACGACGGCGAGCCAACCACCGCGCGCGACGTCGCGTTCACCTACGAGCGTCTGCAGGATCCGCGGACCGGCTTCCCGAACCCGGCGTACTTCGAGTACTACCATCCCCGAGCGGAGCTGCTGGACGACTACACGATCCGCTTCCGCCTGCGTGCGCACGCCGAGTTCCTCGAGCCCTGGTTCATGACGCCCGCGATGCCACGGCACCTGCTGGAGAGCGCCGCCCCCTCGGAGATGCTGAACCACAGATTCGGCACGCAGGAGCCGGTGGGCAACGGCCCATTCCGATTCGTGCGCCGCACGCCGGGTCAGGAGTGGGTCTTCGAGGCGAACCCGGACTTTCCGGAGGCGCTCGGCGGCCGCCCGTACCTGGACCGCGTGGCGGTGCGCTACATCCCCGAGCAGACGACGCTGCTCACGGAGACACTGACCGGCCGCATCGACTTCTACATGGGCCCCAACCCCGAGCACGCGGCACGCATCGAGGCAGCGCGCGACGTGGAGCTGCGCGACTTCACCTTCCGCCAGTGGGTCTACATCGCGTGGAACACGCGGCTGCCGCAGTTCCGGGATGCACGGGTCCGCCGGGCGCTGACCATGGCGATCGACCGGCAGCAGATCGTGGATGGTTTGGTGTACGGCTATGGCCACATCGGCCGCGGCACCATCACCCCGGGCCACTGGGCGTACGATGCCGACGACCCGGAGACGCTGTTGCCGTACGATCCGGCGGCGGCGCGGCGGCTGCTGGCGGAAGCGGGGTGGACGCCGGGACCGGACGGCACGCTGCGCAACGCGGCGGGTGAGCCGTTCCGCTTCACGCTGATCACCAACCACGGTAACGAGACGCGCAAGGACATCCTCGACTACGTGCAGGCGCAGCTCCGCCCGCTCGGTATTGAGGTGCAGCCGAGACTCGTCGAGTGGACGACCATGCTCGACCAGCTCCGCGGCACGCTGAACAGCGAGGGCGTGCGTGAGCGCGAGTTCGACGCCGTCGTCTCCTCGTGGGTCGACGCGATCCGCAAGGACGACGCGGACCAGATCCACTCGCGCGCGCTGAACCTGCCCTACCAGTACGTCGGCTACTCGCACCCCACCGCGGATCGCTACCTCGACACGGTCGCGGTGCTAATGAACCGCGAGGAGGCTCGCCCCTTCTGGCGCGAGTACGAGCGCTTCATCGTTCAGGAGGCGCCGTACACGGTGCTCTACTTCCCGCAGCGGCTTGCGGCCGTGCGGACGCGGGTGCGCGACATCGAGATGGACGACCGCGGCGAGTTCATCAACATTACCCGTTGGTGGATCGCGCCGGGGCAGCGGTAGCCTTCCGCCTGCCGCGCCACGAAAGAGTCACCGGAGCGGGCCGGGTTCAACGCCCGACCCGTACCGTTCCCCCGGGGAACCGGTATGTACGGGCGTTGAGATTGAGCGTGACCGCCAGGTGGTATACCCCCCGGGGCACCCCCTGCGTAGCACGTTTCGATACGCGGTACTCGAACTCCCGCGGCTCCAGCACCTCTCCCGGGGCCAGCCCGGCGATGACCAGGTAATCCGGACATACGTGGCCGCGCGGCGGATACAGGGGGATCCCCTTCCCCGCCAATTCAGCGTCGCGATGCAGCTCGAACCCCACGGCGCAGGCTCCGTACTCGAGCCGCACAGCCCCCGGGTTCCGGTTCTCGACCCTGACGCGCGCCGACAACCCTCCCGTCAGACCCTCCTCTACACGAATTCGAAACGCCAGATTGGGGACACGCAGCCGCACGTCCGCGCTCCCCGCACTCAGGCGGAGCGTCTCGTTGCGGTGGTGGAAGCGTGCGGTGACGTAGTACCGACCGTCCTCCACCCCCTGCGCGAGCATCACGTCGTAGGCGTGAAAGCCGAAGGCATGCTCCTCACCGGGTGCCAGCACCACCTCGTAAGGCGCCTGCGCACACGCCCCCCGCGGCACCCAGACCGGGTCGCCGGTGCGTTCTGCCCCGTCGTGGAACTCGGGCCAGACCGTGCACCCGCGCACAGGGAGCCTCACCGTCTCGGCAGACGTGTTTCGTGCTCGCACCTCGATGTTGAGCCCCATGGTGCCGGCATCCGACGCGGTGTCCACCGGCACCACTGATGCCTGGAGTGTGACGCCGCCATACTCCACCGCAGGCGGCGGGGCTTCCGCCTGACGCGCGAAGTTAGCGGCGGGAATAAGGGATTCCGAAAGGAAGGTAGCCTCCATTCGCCAGCCCTCTTCCAGCGAGAGCGGCCCCGTCAGAAGGCTCCCGCACCCCGCGAGTGCGCCACAGGCCAGCAGGGCGGCGGCAAGGGGCAGCCGAGGGTGTGGCTTTCGCGACGCGGGCTGCGCCGGACGGATGAGGTGAGTCAGGTCTCGCATGGCAGTGTCGTAGAAAAGGAGGGAGTCGGATTCGTTTCGTTCTCCCGTACAACGATCGAGGGGCTCGATCTCTGACAACCCCGGCTCCGGCTTCAGGAAGAACGTTGCGGAACAGCAGCCGGCGGCCCGCAATTCATAGCCGGACCGGGCTTCACCGCCCAGTAGCTCGCGTCCAGCTCCCGCTCCAGCAGCAGGATCGCGGCGATCCGCCGGGCGATGTTCGTCACCTCGCGCGCCTCCTCCGGCCTGAGCGCGCGCCCCAGCAGCGGTTTCTCCCTGTAGCTCAGCCACTTCTTGATCACCTGGTAGCCGCCGAGCGTGTAGTCCCAGACCCGCGACGTAATGCACCGCCAGTAGGCGACGTCGTTCAGGTAGATATCGTAGCAGGTGTCGCCCAGCAGGTCCAACGGGCCGACACGGGGGCTGGCCCCTGCGGTGTCCGCGGCGGATGACAGGATCGAGGCGCGTTCCTCCTCTGTGTATGGCCGCTCGACGACCCTGCCGCGCCCAGGCATGGTGACGCCGCGGGTGCCGGCATATCCCCACCCTGCGGTGACCGCCAGATGGCCGGCATCGGGGTCGAGTTGGCCGTCTCCCTTCTTGCGGATGGGGGCGATGACCCGCAGCTCGGGGCGGGGCGCGCCGGCGGTGACGCCCGGGACGTCGGTCTCGGGGTTCAGGAGGGCGGCGAGCCTGCGGCCGAGGTCGGCGGAGGTGCGGAGCTGCTCGCGCGTTTCGGGGAGCGGGATGCGCGGCCAGTCCTGCCGCAGCGCCCCGGCGTTCTCGTCGCGGTAGGCGGGGGCGTGCATCACCGCGATGGCGTGGTGAAAGAGGTTCGGGGCATCCTCCTGGACGGAGCCGATTTCGGTCAGGTACCGGGCGGCGCGGTCGGAGAGGTTGTAGCGGCGGGTGTCATCGAGGCGGCGAGGGTCGTCGTCGCGTGGTCGATCAAAAAGATCTTCGGCTTGGTCGTCGTCCTGCAGCAGAAGTGGGAAGAAATTGGCACCCCGCTCAATCATGTGCAGTGAGGACAGTTCTGGTGAGATGCAAGGTGGAGCGAACTCTTTCCGGTTGCTTTGTACAGCTCCCACGCACGGATTCCCAGCGGACACATGCGACATGTACTCCTTACGCTTCTCATCCAGAAGCTTCGTTTCCGGCTCCTAATGCAACCAACGCAGGTCGAAGGGCCGGTAACAGTACCGGACAATACGACCTTTTGACTCCTCGCGTCTCGTGAGCGTACGCCGAATCTGTGGACCATCGAATCGCCCGCCGGTCGTCATCACCGACGGGTACGCACACTCGATCTCCTCGTCCGGCACATCCGGATCGAGATAGCGTGCGATTCGCTCTGCCAGCCGGTCCCGATCGATATCCACCAGAAAATCATCCCGACTCGTCTTCACGCCCGGAAACGACTCGGGAAACAGCTCCGTCAGCTTCGGCCACTCCACATACCGCTCCGCCGTCGCCCGTGGCATCAGCGGGTACCCGATCCCCGCCTGCGGCGTCAGCTCCTCGTACTCGACCGCATCAACCTTCTCTGCATCCTTTTCCAACTCCCGCAGCTTCCCCTTCCCCCACAGATCCCGGTAGCGGACCGTATCCGTCTTCTCCCCCGCGGCGGTGCACACCAGCGTCGCGATGGCGGTCCCGACCTGGATCCCCTCGCGATTGTACTCCGTCGAGAAGATGCTCGGGTCGGGATCGCCATCCGGCGTGACCTTGCCGGTGCGGTACTTGTCTCCGTTCAGCGAGTCGATGTCGATCCGATCGAAGCGCTCGATGAAGCGCTCGCGCCTGCCGGTGAAGGAGAGGCCGTCCAGCCAGGAGTAGTTGGAGATGAAGCAGACCACGCCTTGGCTTGGCTGCATCTCCGCGATCTTGCGCTCCGCCATGCGGAAGAAGCGCACATAGAGGTCGTTGAGCCCCTGCCCCTGCGGCCTGGGCGCGCGCTTCGTTTCACGGTACGCATCCACCAGGTCGCGCTCCGCGACCAGAGCACCCACGCCGAGAAGACGCCGTAGAAGAGCGTCTGCACGAGGGTCGAGCGGAAGAAGTGCTCGCCGCGCTCCCCCTCGAATCGAATGCCGAGCGAGCCCTCCAGCGACTCGCGCAGCCCCTGCAGCGTAGGGAGCGCACCGCCGGCCTCCACGCGCGAGCGGGCGTCGCGGGCGTAGGAGGCCAGAAACCAGGCGAGGTCCTTCGGGTCCGCCATCGGCGCGGGGCGCAGGAACACGCGCCGCAGGTACTCGAAGAGCGGCTCGCCACGCGCCGTGGCGGTCTTGCGCGGATTGCGCAGCGCGTCCAGAAAGGCGGACTGGCTCTCCGCCAGCCGGAAGCTCTCCAACACGCGGTGTGTACCGGCGTGGTCGGCCCCCACCAACACGAAGTCGCGGAAGTTGGTGACGAGCACCTGCCTGTAGCGGGCGAGATACTTCCGCACCTGCTCGCCGTCCGCGATCCGCATGACATCCTCCCCGAGCCCCTTCACCTCCAACGCGCCGCGGGACGGCACCTGCCCTTCGTGCGGCACCTCCGAGGTCGATTTCGGATATCGGTCCGCGGTGAAGAAGCCGCCGTCGGGGATGCCGGCGCCAGCGTCACGTAGGTTGATGATGCAGTGCACGCGCGGCTTAAGCGTGCGGCCCACCTCGTCTAGCAGGTTGGCGAGCGGGGCGTAATAGGAGGTCTCCTTCACCCCTCCGCCGGAGAGGCGGATATCACGGATCTGCGTCAGATAGCTTTCGAGCGGGTGCATAAAGAGGCGGCGGTGGAATACCGATCGCCCCGGCTTCGCGGACCGAAGAGGACGGGGAACGGACGCGGATAGCTTACCCGGATCAGCGGCGCGCGGCAACCGTGCCGGCGCGGAAGCTGACCGGGTGCGTGGCCTATCCAGTTCACGCGGCCGTCCTAGCGGACGTGCAGCGTCCGCTCGACGGTCGGCAGCGTGCCCCGTTCCCCATCAACCTCAAACACCTCGAACACAGCGCGCGCCGTATACGCGCTTCTGGGCGCCGGCACGCCATCGGGATCGCCGGGATGCTCGGCGTAAAGCCTCGGCACCATCTCCCAACTCCGCGTCACTGTTTCACCGGGGGCAATCGCGTGCGTCGTGATCGCCGCTCTGCAGGCCCACCCGCTTCCCTCGAAGGGGATACGCTGCCCGTTCCGGTAGATGCCGGGAAGGGCCAGGCAACTGTGCGAAGTGGTGAGCCTCACGGCGGCCGGGCGTGTGTTGGTGACGGTAAGCTCCACAATGAACCTTTCGTCCTGCGCGACCTCAGCAGGATTTACCGTCAGGGCGACGTCGAGTCCGTGTGCAGAGCTCTGGTCCGGCGGCGGTTCGGTGATCTGCGTAGCACATGCCGCCAGCGTGAGGGCTGCCGTGCATATCACAAGGGCATGGCGGCTCATGGCGGCCCCGGAACCGGCGGCATTGCGGCCACCGCGCATGCGGCGCACCGTGCTTCGATACAGTTGTGGCATCATCCCCCCTGGTGAATCGGTTCTCGCGGCACCTCTTCTCTTCGTATTACTGACAAACGGACGAATCGCCTGAAACGTGACATCCAGCCGCGAAGTGGGGGTGATGATGGTGGGCCGCACGCGGCGCGCTCGTCACGCCGCGTGCGGAAGCCTATTATCTGCGAACGTCCAGCCCCTGGCGGATTCGCTCGGCGATATCGTTCAGGTGCGCACGCGCGACAGCGTCATTGGTACGGCCCGCCGAGGCCGCGGCGTCGCGCTGCAGCGTCGCGAGCTGTGCGCGGGCGAGCGGCCGCACGTCCGAACCCGCGAGCGCGGGGCTGTCGTCTTCGAGCAGCGTAAGCAGACGCGCGACGTGGGCACGCTGAAGCGGGCGGCGGTACGGATCGCGTGCGGTGACCGCGACATCGCGCCAGAGACCCGCGCGCACGTCGTCGAGAAACTCGGCGACGGGGTACGCCGCATCCGGCGCGGTGAGCTGCACCTGCGTCATGCGCGTGAGCCGCGCGGGCGAGAGCAGCGAGTTCAGCACCGCGGCCTGGCGCTGCTGCACGCGCGCCGGCGTGGCGCCATCGATCCGCGCGACGATTCCCGGCTCCAGCAGCCAGGTCGGCGCCTCGAATACCTGCGCCGAGAGAAAGCGCATGGACTCCTTCTGCCGGGCGCGCGTAACGGGGGTGTAGACGGCGCCCGCCTGGTCCGCGGTCTTGAGGTCCGCCTCCATCCCGCCGATCACGCTCGCCACGTGGTTCACCAACCGCGAGTACTGCAACTCGGCCTCGCCGTACAGCTCGGCGAGCTCGGTGTAGTCTTCGCCCGGCGCGGTCGTCCACTCCACCAGCATCGGCACGACGCGGCGCAGGTTCATCAGCCCGTAGGTACTCGCGCGGGCCGGGTCGTCGCCGAGGTCCTCCGTCTGCGCGCGCGGGTCGGCAGCCATCGGTGCGCCGGCGAGGAAGCGGTACATCGGGTCGTGCGCCTTCTCGACGATCCAGCGGTTCAGGATCCGACGCTCGTCATCGGGCGTAGCGGCCTCGGAGAGGTAACGATAGCCCCAGTTGATAGAGTAGTGGTCGTAGGGCCCGATGCGGCGGATGAAGTCGTTGCCCGCGAGGCCGTCGCCCGGCTGCGCGATGTAGTTCTGGCGCGCGTAATCCATGATCGAGGGCGCCACGCCCATGCGCCGCGCAAAGCTTGCGGAGCGCAGCGAGTCTACCGGGAAGGCCGAGCTGGAGATCATGTTGTGCGGCAAGCCGAGCGCGTGGCCGATCTCGTGGGCGATCACCTGACGCAGCGTCTCGCAGAGCTGCGCATCGTCCACCGGCAGCCGCCGCGCGCCGGGGTTCGCCGCCCCCGTCTCGATCATCAGGCGGTTGCGGTACGAGCGTAGATGGTTGTGATACCAGACGATATCACTGGTGATGATCTCGCCCGTGCGCGGGTCGCTGGTGCTGGGGCCCTGCGCGTTGCGCGTGGTGCTCGCGGCCCAGCGCACCACCGAGTAGCGCGCATCTTCTGGGTGCCAGTCGGGGTCGTCCCCGGCCGCGGGCGGCATCTTCGCCTGCACGGCGTTGCGGAAGCCGGCCGTCTCGAAGGCGGGTTGCCAGTCCTCCACGCCCCGCTGCACGCAGGTGCGGTACTCGAACGGCGTCGCCGGGTCGAGATACCAGACGATCGGCTTCACCGGCTCCACGAGTTCGCCGCGCGCATACGCGGCAGGGTCGTTCGGCTCCAGCCGCCAACGGCGGATGAAGCGCTGCTCGGCCGCCTTCTGCTCCTGCAGCCCGAAGTTGACCTGCCTCACGCTGAAGTAGCCGACCCGCTCATCGGCGTGGCGAGGCCGCATCGGCTCGCGCGGCAGCAGCACCAGCGACTGGTTCATCTCCAGCGTCACCGCCCCAACGTTCGCGCTCGAGGGCGGGCTGGTCGCCTCGAAGGTCTGCGTGTGGCGCACCTCCACGTTCTGCGGATAGGCTCGGGAATGATTGATGAAGCTGCGGTCCGGGTCCAGCCGCCGCACGCCGTATTCGCGCCGCCGCGCCGCGTTCAGCCCGCTGATCGCCGGGGTGTCGCCGCGGTAGAAGTCCGTCACCTCCACGACGACGCTGGCGCCCTCCGGCCCGCGCGCGGCCACCGGAAACGAGGTCAGGATCGGCGCCAGGTTGTTCGCCATGACGCTCGCATGGATCGGTGTCGTGTCCGCCGCCACTTCGGCGTATGTATGCCTGCGCAGCAGAACCCGGTCGCCGTGCCGGTCCCAGGTGAGGACCTGCTCCTGCGCCGAGACGCCGGCCGGATTGAAGCCGCCGAAGTTGGTCGGAACGCGAGCCCAACGGCTGATCATCAGCATCTCGCGCCCGAGCAACGAGTCGGGGATCTCGAAGTACAGCCGCTCCCCCGTCTGCCAGACGACGAACAGGCCGGAGTCCGCCCGCGCAGTAGCAGGAATGACATCGCGGAACGGCCGAGGTCGGCTCTGCCGCGCACCGCCCGCAGGCCGCGACGAATCTGCCGGCTGCGCCTGTGGCTGGGTCGGTGACGGCGCGGGTGCGGCCGGCGCGCGAGCGGGGGCGCACGAGGCGACAGCAGTCAGGGTGCCCAGCGCGACGAGCGCGGCGGAGGTACGGCGCAGCCCCGCCGGGAAAGCGGTTTGATACATGAGCTTCACAGAGAACGGATGGGAGCTTGGCGCAGCCCACAGGCTGCGCATGCGGAGAGTCGATACGAAGAAGGTGGGCAGATGTTCCGAGAATCGCAAGGTACCCCGCCCGCCGGTCGGCGACCGTTTCTCGACTCTCAAGGTAGCCCCAACGCAGAGGTGAAGGCGAGCCAATCGCGCCAATGCTTCGACACGCAGGGGGATCGCACGCCTCGGGAAGCGCTTTTCGCCGCTCGCTACGGCAAAAGCAGTTGACAAGGCCACCAGCAGCGATTATTCTACGGGAGAACCCGTAATTGAGGCGATATGGATCGGATCAGCTTTACACCCCGCGAGCTCGACGTGATGAGCATCCTCTGGAGGAATGGCTCCGGCACCGTTACCGAGGTGCGGGAGACGCTTGGGGCGGAGCTGGCGTACACCTCCGTGCTCTCCGTGCTGCAGACGCTGGAGGAGAAAGGATACGTACGGCACGAGCCGGAAGGCCGCGCCTATCGCTACTACTCCACCGTAGGCCCCGAGGAGGCGGGGGACAGTGCCATGGCGCGCATTCGCGACGCGATCTACCAGGGATCGGCGGAGTGGATGTTCGCGCAGCTCGTCTCGGACCGGAAGCTCAAACGCGACGAGCTCGAGCGGATGCGCCGCCTGCTGAACGAACGGCTCGAGGAGGACGCATGATTCTCACCTGGATGCTCTACACGGTCCTGATCAGTCTCCTGATCGCCGCCGGTGCGAGGGGGCTTGATGAGGTCTGTCGGTCGGCTCGCCTTCCGATGCGCTTCGTATGGCTTGGAGCCCTGCTCGTCACGGTCGGGCTGGCGGCGCTGGCCCCGCTCCGCACGGCGCTGCCGGATGCGGCGGAGCCGGTCTCCGCCGTCGAACTCTTCCGAGTGCCGATGGCCGTCGCCGCGGATGCCGCCGACGCAACCGCCTGGCCCCCCTCGGTAGCTGAGACATTCGCCGCCCTTCGGCAGGCGGTGCAGTGGCCGCTCCGTGCCGCCGCTTCGGGGATGGAAGGAGGGGCGGGTCTTGTTCTGGGGATCGGCTGGATGGCTCTCTCCCTCGGCCTGCTCGGGCTCGGTACCGCTACCCTGCTCCGTTGCCGTACTTCGCTGAGGAGCTGGCCGATTCGGGATATCGCGGGCGTACAGGTTCGGATGTCACCGGCCGCGGGTCCCGCGGTGTTGGGTTTCCCGCGGCCGGAGATCGTCGTGCCGGAGTGGCTGATG
>JACDHR010000465.1 GCA_013820915.1 Gemmatimonadota bacterium | reverse complement strand
CAAGTCAGCGTTCGCCATGGAGGTAGTCCGGCCAGCCTCGGTCCTTCTCGGAGACCAGGGTGATCTCCCGCGGCCACTCGATGCCGAATGCCGGATCGTCGTAACGGATGCCGTGCTCCGCGCCGGCGGCGTAGCCGGTCGAGACCAGGTAGAAGACCTCCGCCGCATCGGTGAGTGCCTGATATCCATGTGCACACCCGGGTGGGACGTAGAGCATGCGATGATTGTCCGCCGAGAGCTCGACCCCCAGCCATTCGCCGCAGGTGGGCGATTCCTCCCGCAGATCGACGATCACGTCAAAGATGGCGCCCTGTGTGCAGCGCATCACCTTCGCCTCCTCGTGCGGGGCGAGCTGGTAGTGGAGCCCGCGCAGCGTGCCGGCCTGGTCGGTGAAGCTCAGGTTGGCCTGCGCGATGGAGGTGCTGAGCCCGTGCGCGGCGAACTCCTCGGCGCACCAGGCGCGCGCGAAGAACCCGCGCGCGTCCGCGCGCCGCTCGAGGTCGAGGATGAAGGCGTCCGGGATGCGCGTCGGCGTGAAGATCATCCGCGGCCCCTCAGAGCCCGATCCCATCGTAGCGGGGGATTCGATGCTTGTCGAGCATCCGCCTGCCGTCCACCACCAGCGGCTGCGGATCCCTGCCGGCGAGGAGATCCGGCAGCGCCGCGAACTCCTCCCACCGGGTCATCAGGACGATCGCCTCGGCGCCCCGGATCGCGCTCTCCAGGGTGTCGCAGTAGGTGATGGTGCCGTTCCCGAAGAGCTTCTCCGCCTCGTGACGCGCCACCGGATCGTAGGCCTGGATCGCTGCGCCCTGCGCCTGCAACGCCTGCACCACCGGGATGGCCGGCGATTCCCGCATGTCGTCGGTTCCCGGCTTGAAGGCGAGCCCCAGCACCGCGGTGGTGATCCCCTGCAGGGAGGGGAAGTGCTTGCCCAGCAACCGCAGCACCTCCTGCGGCTGGCGCGCATTGACGCGGATCACCGCGTCCAGGATCTCCATCGGGGCGCCCGCCTTGCGGCCGTGCGCGACCAGCGCCTTCACGTCCTTGGGGAAGCAGCTGCCGCCGAACCCGCAGCCCGCCTCGAGGTAGGTGGTGAACCCCGGCCGCAGCCGCGAGCCGTCCGGGAGGATGGGGCTGAACCGCCGGTCCAGATGCACACCCTGCATGACCTCGGCGACGTCGATCCCGCCCAGCGCGGCGCAGAGGTTGCCTACCTCGTTCGAGAAGGAGATCAGGGTCGCCAGCAGGCTGTTGGAGGTGTACTTGATCATCTCCGCCGTCTGGTTGCTCGTGCGGATCACGTCCACCCCGGGGAACACCCCGTAGAGCTCTGCCAGCACCTCCGTGGTGCGTTCGTCGATCCCCCCGATCACGATGCGATCGGGGTGCATGAAGTCCTGGATGGCGTCCCCCTCGCGCAGGAACTCGGGGTTCATCCCGACGCCGAAATCCGGGCCGGCACGCTTCCCGGAAGCCGCCTCGAGCGCGGGAAGCACCACCTGGTCGGTGGTTCCCGGCACCACCGTGCTCTTCACCACCACCACGTGGTAGCCCGGCTTTTCCGCCAGCGCCGCCCCGATCTGGCGGGCGGCTTCCACCACGTAGCCGAGATCGATCTCGCTCCCGTCGAACGGGGTGCCCACCGCGATCAGCGAGAGGTCCGTCGCCAGCACCGCCTCGCGCAGCTCCGTCGTGGCGCGCAATCGCGAGCCGAGGTTCTCCCGCAGGAGCGCCTCGAGCCCGCGCTCATGGATGGGCGGGATCCCGCGGTTGATCCGCTCGACCTTGTCGGCGTCGATGTCCACGCAGATCACCTGATGGCCCTTCTCGGCCAGGCACACCCCGCTGACCAAGCCTACATAACCGGTTCCTACCACGGATATCTTCATCAAGCCTCCTCGGCCTGGTTGTGGTCACGGTACCAGAGCAGGGAGCGGGTGAGGCCGTCCTCCAGCTCCACCCGCGGGTCATAGCCCAGCTCCGTTCTCGCCTTCTCGATGACGGGACAGCGACGGTTCGGATTGTCCGTGAGATACTCGGGGTCCGCACTGGCCTGCCGCACGATCCTGCCCCGGTAGCCGAACAGCTCGCGCGCGAGGCCGACCACCCGCTCGGCCAGCTCCGCGATCGAGATCTCCGGCCCCTCGACGCCGATGTTGTACGCCTCGCCGGCGCGGCCCCGGACGAGCACCTTGTAGTAGCCGGCCACCGCGTCGGCGACGTAGCAGTAGGTGCGCGTGGGCGAGCCGTCGGAGAGCATGACGATGTCTTCCCCGCTCAGCACGTTGCGGGCGAAGTCGGGGAGCACCCGCCGGTCGGTGATCTTCAGGCCCGGGCCGTAGTTGTTGAAGGGCCGCGCGATGGTGAGCGGCAGCTCGTAGACCTGCGCGAAGTTCACGCACAGCGTCTCGCCGTAGCGCTTCGACTCGTCGTAGCAGGCGCGCGGACCGGTGCAGGAGACGTTGCCCCGGTAGCTCTCGGGGGTGGGGATGTGCTGCGGATCCGGGTCCCCGTAGATCTCGCTCGTCGAGTAGAAGAGGAACCCCTCGACCGGCGCGTCCGTCAGCTGCTGCCGGCGGCAGTATTCCAGCAGGTGGCGCAGCCCGCCGACGTTCGCATCCATCGTCTCGATGGGATACTTCCGGTAGTAGGTCGGCGAGGCGATCGAGGCCGCGTGGATGAGGTACTCGAAGTCGTCCATGTCGGCTGGCAGCGGGTCTCTGACGTCGTGCCGCACCAGGCGCAGAGAGGGATCACCCTCGAGCCGTTGCAGCCAGTCGGGGACGCCACGCATGTAGTTGTCGAAGACGGTCAGCCGGATCCTCTCCCCCGCGGCGACCGAGCGGTTCCAGTGCAGCACCGACTGCACCAGGTAGTAGCCGAGAAAGCCGGCGCCCCCGGTGATGAGCAGACGCTTCCCCGCCATCCGGGTGAACTCGTCGGTCAGCCCGGCGCAGATCTCCGCCAGATCCTGGCGCACGACCTCCTCCGCGCCGGGCAGCTCGCGGAGCGCGCCGGGCGCGCGGGTCACCAGATCTTCCATGGCGCGCTCCCCGATCCCCAGAGCTCCTCGAGCACCATCCTGTCGCGCAGCGTGTCCATCGGTTGCCAGAAGCCCTGGTGCCGGTAGGCCGAGAGCTGCCCGCGGTGCGCCAGCCGCTCCATCGGCTCGCGCTCCCAGACCGTCTCGTCGGAATCGATGTAGTCGATCACCGCGGGCTCGAGCACGAAGTACCCCCCGTTGATCCAGGCGGCCTCGGCGTCGCCCGGTGG
>JACDHR010000464.1 GCA_013820915.1 Gemmatimonadota bacterium | reverse complement strand
ACCGCCTCGATTCCGTCTACTCCTTCGAGCAACTGCTTGACTTCGGGGATACGCTCGGGCAACCGGACATAAACATGGGCCACCTGGTGGTCCGCCACCGCGAATGCCTCGGAGGCGCCCGCGTCCAGCATCTCCCATTCCAGCTCCGGCTTGATCCGCACCAGCCCCGCCCGGCGCAGCACCCGGTTGACGTGCACCGCGCCGCTTACGGGGGTGATCCCGTATTCGGAGAGAACCACCACCCGGGCGCCGTCCCGCTCGAAGTGCTCGATCAGTTCGCCGCAGATGGCGTCGATCTGTCTCAGATCGGCGGCGATGGCCGGATCGTCCGGCCCCAGCCGCTGCAGACCGTAGTCCAGGTGCGGAAGGTAGACCAGCGTCAGGGTGGGACGGCGGGTGTCATAGACGTGGCGGGCGCAGTCGGCGATCCAGCGGCTAGAGCGGATGTCTGCCGTGGGGCCCCAGAAGTTGAACAGCGGAAAGGGGCCGAGCTTCCGCGTCAGCTCCGGGCGCAGCTCCGGCGGCTCCGCGTAGATGTCAGGCAGCTTGCGCCCGTCGGCCGGATACAGGGGGCGCGGCGTCACCGAAGCGTCCGCCGAGCTGTACATGTTGTACCACCAGAACAGCTTGGCGCAGGTAAACGACGGGTCCCGCCGCCGGGCCGCCTCCCACACCTTTTCTCCCGTCACCAGCGCGTTGCTCTGCTGCCAGAGCCGTACCTCGGCGGTGTCGCGGAAGTACCAGCCGTTCGCCACCGCGCCGTGCTCGCCCGGGAGGAGCCCCGTGGTGAAGGTGGACTGCACCGAGCAGGTCACCGCGGGGAGGACGGTGCGGAGCGGGCGCAACCCTCCACGCCGGGCGAACGCCTGCAGGCTGGGCGTCGCTTCGCCCAGGAGGTCGGGGGTGAGCCCGACCACGTTCAGAACGACGGTTCGTTTCACCGGCCGGGAGTCCCCTCCACGGCGCTGAAACGCGAGGCACGGGCCGATTCAGGGCCGTCGATCAGCGCCTTGATCAGGGCGACGTCGAGCATCATCTCCGGGATGAACTTCCTCCGGAACGCCGCCAGCAGGGCGCGAACCTCGCCCCTCTGCGCCTCGTCCAATTCCGCCGCCGCGGCCCGGGCGACCGGGAGATCCCGGGCGGCGTCCCGAGCGAAGTCGATCAGGGCGCCCTTGCGCGCCTCGTATGCGTCGGAGCCGACGAGCGGCCGGAGCCGCTCCCAAGCGGCATCCAGGAAGTCGGGCCAGTTGCCGAGCCCTCGGTAGTAGGACGAGACCAGCGGATGCTCGTGCCGCTTCCTGACTGACTCGAAGAGCGCCCGCACCCGCTCGTCCGCCTGCTCCGGCTCCACCATCTCCACCTTGGTCGTTCCCTCGGCGGCACCGGCGGGAATCCGCGACGGGTCCGCGAGCGGCTCCGCAGCCGAGCCGTCGGGGGCGGGCTCGAACTCCGTTTCGTGGAGCGCCGTGGCGATCAGCAGGAGCTTGGGGAGGACGTAGTGGATGGTGTCGTTGAAGGCGCGGATCCGGTCGATCTCGCCCGTCTCCTCCCAGCGCACGCCCGAAGCGTCCGGAACCGGCTCCAGGAGCGCTTCCGCCCGGAGCCGGTCCGCCGCCCGCTCAAAGGACCGGGTGCGGAGGGCGGGGCGGAGCCGCTGCCACGCTCCTTCGAGGTAGTCCGGATAGTTGGCCAGCGAACGGAAGATCAGGTTGACGATGGGCACCCGCAGCGTTTCCTGGATCTCCTCGTAGATCGGCTTGATCCGCTCGCTCGCCTGGTCCGGCATGATGTCCGGCAAACGGGCCGCGAGCTGCATCCCCCTCCGGACCTCCCCCTCGTCGGTTTCTCTCATCGTTTCTCCATTCTCCATGGTGGGTCGCGGCGCTTCGGAACGCGGGTACTGCTACCCTCCGTACGTGGCGGCGAGCGTTCCCTTCCCCGAAAGCATCAGCGCGCCCGCCGCGAACAGAACGGGGAGCGCCCGATCCCGACGGGAGCCGGCCAGCGCGGCCGCGACCCCCAGCACCGCGGCGGTCGCGAGCGAAGCGGCCACCGGGTACCCGGCGACCTCCTGGTATACGCTGCGGCTCTTTGCCTGGGGCGTGAAGTCGCCGCGCACGCCACCGTCGCTCTCCACGTGCGCGTACAGGTTGTGGGGCGCGTCCGCGTCCTTGGGCCAGTCGGTCTTCTGCTGCTCGAATCCCTGCCGGGTCTGCTGGAGGTCGAGCAGCTTGGGGGAGATCCGCTCGGCGACGCTCAGCAGCTTGCCGGCCCCGCCGATGTACACGTCCCGCTCATCTCCCTCCACGGCGCGCAGGATCCCCTCCGCGGCTAGCTCCGGCTCGTAGATGGGGGGAATCGGCTGCGGCATCACGCCCATCTGCGTCTTCGCCTTGTTGAAGAGCGGGGTGTTGATGGACGAAGGCTTGACCAGCGTGACGCGTACGCCCGAACCCTCGTGCATCAGCTCCACCCGCAGGCTGTCCAGCCACCCCTTGAGGGCGTGCTTGGCCGCGCAGTACGCCCCCTGGAGCGGGATCCCCCGATCGGACAGCGCGCTCCCGACGCAGACCAGCGCGCCCCCGGTCTGCTTGAGAAAGGGGAGGGCCGCGCGGGCGCCGTGGACCTGTCCGTAGAAGACCACATCCACCACCTGCTTGAAGTCCTCGAGCGAGGCTTCCTCGAAGGTGGCGTACAGGCTCACGCCGGCGTTGTTGACCCAGCTGTCGATGCGGCCGTACTCCTCGACGGCGCGGCGGGCGAGCGCCTCGACCCGCGGGTAGTCCGTGACGTCGGTGGGAACGGCGATCGCCGAGCCCCCCTCCCGGCGGATCTCCCCGGCGACCCGTTCCAGCTCCTCCCGGTTGCGCGCGGCCAGCACCACCCTGGCTCCGCGCCGAGCCGCCTCGCGGGCGGTGGCGAGCCCGATGCCGCTGCTCGCGCCGGTGATGACGATGACCTGCTCGGAGATCGGTTTGGGCATGGTTCCTCCTCGTCGATAGAATGGGTTCAGCCGTCCAGGACGCCGCGCGTCAATTCGCCCAAACGGTCCCACAGGCCGACGGTCAGCGAGTCCAGCGGCGGGTTGCGGACGATGCGCAGGGTGCCCTGCTGCTCCAGCACCTCGTGGTGGGACGTTCCGTCCGGGTCCCGCCAGAAGCGGAGGGAAACCGTGGCCCCACCCACCCGCAGCTTGCGGAGCGTGATCTCGGGGAGCCAGGGGGGAAGCAGCGGCTCGATGGCGAGCAGCTCCAGCGCGGCCACCGGACGCATCC
>JACDHR010000463.1 GCA_013820915.1 Gemmatimonadota bacterium | reverse complement strand
CGCCGCGGCCGATCTCCCGCACGATGCGGTACGGGCCCACCGTCCGTGCCAGGTAGCCCTCCGGCTCCTCCGGCTCCTCTGGTCTGACGGCGTCGGCGAGGTCCAGCGGCGTCGCGTCGAGCACCGACGATGAGGTCTCGTCCAGAGCCAGCATCTCCCTGATCTGCGCCCGCAGCTCAGCGTCGCCGACGCAGGCCCCCTCGAGGTATGCCTCGCGCGCCGGACCGACGGGAAGCTCGACGGCCTCGCCGAAGACCTCCTGGATCCGCCGCCACCGCTCAGGCGTCATGCTGCTGGATCTCCTGCAGCAGCCACGCACGCGCCGTCCGCCAGCTGCGCTTGACGGTGGGCGTGGAGACGCGCAGCACCGCGGCGGTCTCCTCCACGCTCAGCCCGGCGAAATAGCGCAGCTCGACGATCTCGGCCGAGCGGGGGTCCAGCATGGCGAGCCGATCGAGCGCCTCGTCCAGGGCGATCAGCTCTGCGGGACGCACGGGTGCAGACTGGATGCTGTCCCCCAGGGTGACGGCGAAGTTGCCGCCGCCGCGCTTCTGCGCGCGGCGTGCCTTGGCGGCGTTGAGCAGGACCTGGCGCATGGCACGCGCGGCGAGACGGAAGAAGTGCTCCCGGTTCTGCCAGTCCTGAAAGGAGGAAGGAACGAGCTTGAGGTAGGCCTCGTGGACCAGCGCTGTGGTGTTGAGCGTCGGCGGCGCGGCTCCGCCTCCGCCGCGGACGCGGTGGGCGATCTGGTGCAGTTCATCATAGACACGCACGAAGAGCGCATCCAGGGCACCACGGTCTCCCTCACCGGCGGCGTGCAGCAGCTCGGTAAACGCAGGCGCATTGGAGGTGGACATGGGACAGCGGAACCTTGGTGAAGAGCAGGGGCTGAAGAGCAGGGAGAGACACCCTTCGGATGCATCCGCAGGGATGATCGGGATAGGTGCCCCTTAAGATGAGCGTCTGCGCGGAGTTGCGCAAGGAGAATCGCTCGGACCGCACGTGCCCTGGCCGGGCGCGAATCCGCCACCAGCGGGAGGCATCCTGCCAACTCGCGGCACCGCAGCCACTTAGGGCGCGATGATCCCGTTTGCCCGGCTTTGTTGTTTTCCTCGGTGAAGGGTAGCCCGTCCCCGATCCGCGGACCGGCACCGCTCGGCCGGTTCCGCCCGCCACCTCAACCAAGGAGTTCTCATGAGGGATCCTGCTTCCACCTTCCGCGCTCACGATCCGCACCGTGGCGAGCACCTGCTCGCCCCGTGTCCACCTCCGCAGAGGGATGTGCCATGAGCCCCAGGATGCTTTACGCCTACCTTCCCGTACTCCTGCTGATCCTTGCCCCGCGGGCGGGGCTGGGCCAGACGCGGGGGAACACGGTCCCGGTTGCCGACGCCCCCACCTTCCAGACCGTCGGCCAGACCCTCTGGGGTCCCGGGGAGAGAGCCGGCCCGATCGACGTCCAGATCAATCTCGTATCCGAGGTCTGGAACAAGTCTGGTAGCAAGAGCGATATTGTTACCATCGAGGGAGAGAGGTTCGGCGGTGAAATCGAAGCGGCGAGCGAGGGCCTGATCGAGATCTCTGCCAGACTGCGCGTTCCGGGCGCCGGGCGTCTCGACGTCACGTACCCGGTGAGCGTCGAGCTCCGGATCCCGGAGCCGAACTCGTTCCGGGATGGAGAGGAGGTCTCGATCCACTCGAGCTACAGCCTGCGTCCTGGCGGGAGCATCTCAACCACCCCGCCGGAGTCGCGGTTCGACCTGACGGGGCGCGCCGGGTTGCGCACATCAGGGAGAGTAAGGGTTTGTCTCTTCTCTTGCACGTGGATCGATCTATTCCCAGCGATCAACCTCGAAGACACCCCGTTCACCGTGCTCTCGATGTCGGCCGACGACCGGCTGAGCATCCCGGTGCTGGACATTTCGCACCAGGTGTTGCCGCACACCATGAGCGCCCTCGAAGCAGACCTGAGCGGCATCAGCGGGACCCTCGACCTGCCCCGCTACCCCGCCGGCACCACGGTGGTGGCGGATCGGTCGCTGCTAACCGCCGCGAGCCACCAGTTCATCGACATCTCGCTCGATCTCGACAACTATTTCAGCAAGCTCTCCTGGAGGATCCCGTCGCTGGACCGGCAGTCGGCGAACCTCGCAGGCGGGGCGAAGGCCGAATACTTCATCCTCGATGCCCAGATGCCGGTCCTGTTCACGCAGAAGCACGAGATGAAGTTCGACCCGAAGCTGCAGGTCGAGCTGGTGCTTCCCGTGGAAGTGCCATACCGGATCACGGATGCTGAGAATGGCGAGGTCGCGTCGGGAACGAGCAACCAAATTCGCTTCGCTGTGGGGCACTCGCTGCATCTGACATTCCCCGCTGGTGTGCGGACGCCGCTATCCGTGACGTCGGGGTACGAGCTCGACAACGAGTTCTCAGCGCACAGCGAGATCGAGTTCGGTGCGGGATTTACCCAGAAGGTTGGTGAGTTCGGGCTCAAGGTTCCGAGCGTGGAGGTGATTCCCAGGACCTGCATCGATTTCGGGGAGTTGGGAGAAGAATGTATACCGGCCGTAAAATCGCCCTCCTTCGACCTCAACCTGGGCCCCTTGTTCACGGCCTCGCAGTCGCTCTCGCCCACGCACTCAACCCTCTTCCCGAGCGAGCCGAGCGACTGCACGCCCGGTACCGAGGGTTGCGGACGGTGGACGCTCGAGGGATTCCAGGTCGTGGACGGAACCCTGTTCGCCCTAGATCCGGAGGATCCGGTCATCTGGGTCTCCACAGCCATTGTGAGTGGGCTGGCCACCTATACCGGCGGTGTCGGGACGCTTACTCAGACGCTGACGGTGGAAAACCGCGGCGACGTAACCCTGTCCCTGGTCCGGGTGGCGGACGCGCTCGCGGCACAGTTCGCCAACGCCGGCATCGTGGTGAACTCCGTCACCAGCACCACGCTCACCACGAATCCGGGCTTCAACGGCGTGGCAGATCCGAACACGCTCGCGGGTTCGGATGTGCTGCCGGTGGGCGGTTCGGGGATCATCACAGTGAATTTCAACGTCGCGCCCGGGAACATCTATCACTCGGCCGTGACGGCCACCGGCCGGAGCCCGATCGGGACGGACGTCGCGGCCGAAGCGAGCGCGCGGTTCGCGGTCTTCGGTTTCGAGTTCCATCCTGACGTGCTCCTCGAGAATGGCAGTGGCGTGATCCCGGCCGTGATCCGGAGTACATCGGAGCTGGACGCTCGCATGATCGATCCGGCGTCGATTCGCCTGGAC
>JACDHR010000004.1 GCA_013820915.1 Gemmatimonadota bacterium | reverse complement strand
GGGAGTTCTCGCCCCCCACCGCTGCCGCGCTTGTCTCGCTGGCCTGATCAGTGCTACAACCGTCCGATCCCGGAAGACAAGCGGCAGACCCGACGAAGCGGAGGAGTCCGGATGAAGAGGGGAGAGCAGGAACAGGCAATCACCGCCGCATACGCCGATCGCGGACGGCTTCAGGAGCCGGAGGTGCGGAGAGCGGTGGAGGAGACGATCCGCCTGCTGGACCGGGGCGAAGTCCGGGTCGCGGAGAAGGTCGAGGGGGAATGGCGCACCCACGCGTGGGTGAAGGAGGCGATCCTCCTCTACTTCGCGCTCCGGCCGCTGGCGCCGATGGATGCCGGTGGGCTGCAGTTCTATGACAAGATCCCCACGAAGACCGATCTGGTCGGTCAGAAGGTTCGCGTCGTTCCGCCCGGTGTGGCGCGCTACGGCTCCTTCCTGGAGCCCGGATGCGTCCTGATGCCCGGCTACGTGAACATCGGCGCGTACGTGGGTGCGGGAACGATGGTCGACACGTGGGCGACCGTGGGCTCCTGCGCGCAGATTGGCGCGGGCGTGCACCTCTCCGGCGGCGTCGGGATCGGAGGCGTGCTCGAGCCGCCGAGCGCGAATCCGGTCATCATCGAGGACGGGGCGTTCATCGGCTCGCGCTGCATCGTCGTGGAAGGGGTGGTGGTGGAGGAGGAGGCGGTGCTGGGCGCGAACGTGGTGCTCACCGCATCGACCCCGATCATCGACGTGAGCGGCGAGTACCCGCGCACTATGAAAGGCCGGATTCCGGCGCGGTCCGTCGTGATCCCCGGCACCCAGCCGAAGGAGTTCCCGGCAGGCGTCTACCATGTGCCCTGCGCACTTGTCATCGGGCAGCGCACGGAATCCACCGACCGCAAGACCTCACTGAACGACACGCTCCGCACCTTCGACGTGCAGGTCTGACCACTGCGACCAGAAATGCAACGGCGCGGAACAACCGATAACCGATGACCGACATGGCAAACGATCTCGCACATCTGACGCTGGATCTCTGCCGCATCCCGAGCGAGACCGGCAACGAGAAGCGCATCGCGGACGAGGTCGAGGCGCGCTGCCGAGCGGCGGGTGGCGGAGAGGTGCACCGCATCGGCAACTCTGTTATCCACGTTCCCGCACCCCCGGAAGCAGGCTGTGGCGTGGAGCTGCCGACCGTGGCGCTGGTCGGCCATCTCGACACCGTCCGCTGCGCGGAAGACCAGCGATACGAGATCACGGAGGACCGCGTCTATGGCTGCGGCGCGAGCGACATGAAGGCAGGGGTGGCGGTGATGCTGGCGCTGCTGGAGAGGCGACGGGAGCTGCACACCGCACGGCCGGTCTGGATCTTCTACGACCGCGAGGAGGGCCCCTACGTCGAGAACGGGCTCGAGCCGGTGCTGGAGAGCGGCATGCTCCCGAAGCTGGATCTCGCCTTCGTGCTCGAGCCTACGGACGAAGCCCTGCAGCTCGGGTGCATGGGCGTTCTGAACGCGCGCGTGACGGTGCGTGGCCGCCGCGCGCACAGCGCACGCCCATGGCAGGGTGAAAACGCGCTGTACCGCGCGATCCCGCTGCTGGAGCGGCTGAACGCCAGAGAGCGCCGTGCCGTACAGCGCGGAGAGCTCGTGTTCTACGAGGTGACCACCGCGACGCAGGTCGCGACGGTCAATTCTCCGAACGTGGTGCCCGATGCGGTGGAGTTCAACCTGAACTGCCGCTTCGCACCGGGCCGCTCGATTGAGGATGCGGTCACGGAGCTGCACGCGCTGGTGGCCGGGGATGCGGAGATCGAGGTGCGGGACGCCGCACCGGCCGGCGAGGTGTACTCGGGCCATCCGTTGCTCACGCCCTGGCGGGAGCGCGAGCGGCTCGATGTCGAGCCCAAACAGGCCTGGACGGATGTCGCTCGCCTGACACAGCGTGGGATCCCCGCCGTGAACTACGGCCCCGGCGAGACGGCGCAGGCGCACCAGGCGGACGAGTGGTGCTCAATCGCCTCGCTGGAACGCAACTACCGCGCGCTCCGTAACTTCTTCACCTCCGCTACGGAGCGGGCGCTCGGCACCGGATGAACCTCGCTCGGCGCGAGGTGCTGCTCAACGCCGCCTCACAGTACGAATACGAGAAGAGCCCCCGCCCACTGGCGGGCGCTCTTTTCGTCCGGCCCTCTCGCGACCGTCTCCGCAGCGCTTCCTTATTCGATCCCACCGGCTTGCGTCGCCACGGTCGGCGCAGGCACACTGTTCGCCCGAAATGCCGAGTCGGCCGCGATTCGCGCGGCGCGCTCCGCCGCGTCCCGCTTCCGGATCGCGGCGCTGAGGCGTGCGCGCGGAACCTCGTAGCGGGGAGCCGTCCATCCGTTGCGCTCGAGCTGCGAGGGTGAGCCGTCGGCGTCTCGGAAGGCCGGATAGAAGACCTGGTAGCGGGAGCCGGGATTCCACAGAACCCAGCTCTTGGCACCCGCGTCATACGTCGCCTGGATCTGTCCGCGCAGGTGCGACGGTCCGTACTCGACGGTGGGCCGGAGCCAGCTCGCTGTCATGGCTTCCAGCCAGGGAACCACCTCTCCGACGGTCGCACCCTGGCTGGCCAGGTGCTCGGTACGCTCCACTGCATCCGTGATCGCCATCCGCACGATCTCGTACGGGTTCGAGACCGGGCGGCCGAAGCCGTACGAGCCCGCGTAGTAGTGCGAGGGATAGACCATCGGCAGCAGTGCGTCGGAAACCTGGATCAGCTTCTCCCACTGCTGGCCGATCCCGACGTCTCCCTCCAGATGCGTGACCAGCCCGAACACGTCCGCGGTGATCGGCACCTGATACTCCGCAAGCTGCTCCTGAGAGTAGGCGATGAAGTCGCGGATGTTGTCCTGACGAGACTTCCCTCCCGCATCCGCGAACGCCATGGTGCGCTGCAGCGTGGCCGTAACGTCCGGGAAGCGCACGTAATCCCACTGGATCTCGGAGAAGCCCATGTCCAGCGCCTCGCGCGCGATGTCGATGTTGTAATCCCAGACCGTCCGGCTATAGGGGTCCACCCACGGCTTCCCCTTCTGGTCCTTCCAGACACCGCCGCCGGTATGGCGGATCGCCAGGTCGGGACGCTTCTCCGCCAGCACCCGGTCCTTGAAGACGACGATCCGGGCGATCGGGTAGATCCCCTCCTCCTGCAGCGTCCGGATCAGCTCGGGCAGCCAGCGCGAGCCGGGCCGCTGATCAGCGCCGATCTCCAGCGCCAGAGCGATCCCGGTCGAGTCATAGACGAGGTAGGTATCCGACTCCTTGATGTCGATCACAAAGGCGTTGATCTCCGTCTCCTTCGCGACCCGGATCAGCTCGGCCATCCGGGAGCGCGACCCGGCGGCCCAGCCGTTCACGTACAGTCCGCGAATCGAGTCGGGCTTCGGTATGCGGTTGCCGAAGCGCGCCTTCCACTCCGCGACGCTATCCGCCCGCGCCTGCTCGGCCTTCAGGCGTGCGATCTCTGCGGAATCGACCTGCTCGCCATCGGAGGCGTAGGCGCTTTCCACACGCGCGTCCGGGCTCTCACAGGCGCCCAGCGCGGCCGTAAGCGCCAGCACCAGAATCGCGAGCGGATTCCCACGCAGGGAGCGAAAATGCGTCGAGCGGCGGAGAGGGGCGGGAGGCAGAGATCTCACGGGGCACTCCGGGCAGCGGGGAAACTGGACGAACGGCTCCACACCCGACAGGGGATCTCGAGCGGTTCCACTTTAAAAGATAACCAGAGCCAACGGTCACGTAAAGACCAACCGCGCAACATATTACATTACCATTCAGACGACGCCGCCCGAATCTTCGATAGAAAAAGGGCCCGGGCATTTCTGCCCGGGCCCCCAACACCGCCGGTGGCCCTCGATTAGAGGATCGGCTCCCGAACGATGGGGTCACGCATCATCAGTGTATCACCCTGCATCATCAGCGTGTCATCGTGGATCATCGGATCCATGGGATCCATCGTGGCGCCAGGTGTGGTTATCGGATCGACCGCCGGCGAGGGCGTGATCGTCTCCGTGGCCGGAGTCTCTACACGGGTCTCGTCCTGGCGCTCACAAGCGGCGGCACCTACCAGCGCGGCAACCGCGAAAATCGGGATGATTCGGTTCTTCAACATGAAAACTCTCCAAACTTTTGAGTGTGCCGGCCACCCGGCCCGGACAGCGGGCCTCACAGGTGACACGGGGTTGTGTCCAGTGCGCCGCAATGCGAAGCGCTTCGAACACACGGGCCCCAATAAGCAGGGAGTGTGCCGTAACCTGCGTAGTATCCGACACATAGCGAAATATGGCGCCATGCCTTAGATTTCCGTTGTTGCGCAGCACGGACGTTACCGCCCGCGACCCTGTTCGGAGCGCTGTTCTCGTGTTCAGTGAACACACGGAGCCGTTCACTGTACAGTGAGCCGGTGCGCTCAGACCTTTTACTGATAACCCGTACCTCCCTTGCACATGCGAGGATTGTCGCTCCGCACCAAGGTGTTCTTCCTCTTCGCCGGAGCCGCTCTGCTCACGGTGGTGCCCGCGTTTGTGCTGATCGCGCAGGCGGTGGAGAGCCGCGTCTACGAGCGGGCTACCGAGGAGCTCTCGCGCGCCGGGGAAGCGCTGGCGTTCAACTGGGCGCTCGAGGATGAGGTCCTCCTCAGCGATGCGCGCCTCCGTGCATTAGACGCCGCGATCGTGGACCCGCTCCTCGAGGCCGACACCGCGCAGATCCGCCGCCTGCTTACCCGGCGCCTGGCGGAAGGGCGGATCGTGGTCGCCGCCGATTCCGCCGGCCAGACCCTGATCGGCCCGGCGCTGGACTCGGCGGTGATCTGGCGCGGCGTGGGGAGGGGCTCGATCATCACACAGCCGGAGGATGGCGAGCTTCCGCTCCGCATTGCCGTCTGGCCCGTCTGGGCGGAGGGGCGGACGGTGGGCGTGGTGGGGGTCGGCACCGAGTTGGATGCACGCGTCGCGCGCCGACTGAATGATGCGTCCGGCACCGATGTGGCACTCGTCGTCGGGGGCCGCTTGGTGGCCACCACTCTGGTGGACAGCGCCGCCGCCGAGTTGGAAGGCGTGGACCTTCCCCTCGTGCTGGAGCGCGGCGGCACGTGGAAGCGCCTCCTTGCCTCACGCTGGTACCTGTACCGGGTGCAGCCCCTGAACACGCGCGGGGCCTCGGCCGCGGTACTCCTCTTCCGCCCGGTTGGAGACGAGCTTCGGATCGCCTCCGGTATTCGTCGCTCGCTTTTCGGCATCGGCGCACTCGCGCTGGTGCTCGCGCTGGTACTGGCGGGTGTGGTGGCCCGTATCGTCGCCCGACCCGCGCAGGCGCTCGCGAAGGCCGCCACACGTCTCGCGGAGGGTGATTTCGGCGCTCCCCTGCCGCCCTCGTCCGGAGACGAGATCGGCCAGCTCGCGCGCACCTTCGGCCAGATGCGCTCGGCAATCGCCGAGCGTGAGGCGCGGCTCCGCTCCGCGCAGGCGGAGATGATCCACCGCGAGAAGCTCGCGGCCATGGGGCGGCTGGTCGCGCAGCTCTCTCACGAGATCAACAACCCGATCTACAACATCCAGAACTGCCTGGAAGCGCTCATCCGGCGCGGCGATCCGGACGACCCCAACCGGGAGTTCCTGGACCTGGCGCGCGAGGAGCTCAGCCGCATGGCCGTGCTGACCCGGCAACTCCTTGACCAGAGCCGCCCGCTCTCGGATGCGGCGACGGCTCTGGACCTGAACGTGATGGCGCGCCGCGTTCTCACGCTCGCCACACCACGGCTGGACGCGCACGGCATCCGCTGCAAGACGGACTTCGACGCCGAGCTTCCCGCCGTGGTCGCTCACCCGGACGCGGTTCAGCAGGTGCTGGCGAACCTCGTAGACAACGCGGTGGACTCCATGCTCGGTGGCGGTACGCTGCGTATGGCCACCCGCGCGGACGAAGAAGCGGTAGAGATCGTGGTCGAGGACAGCGGCTCGGGGATTCCCGACGAGCACCTGCCGCACATCTTCGAAGCGTTCTACACCACCAAACCCGGAGTACGCGGGGTGGGGCTGGGGCTCTTCGTCTCCGAGGGCATCATCCGCGGCCACCGCGGACGGCTCACGGTAGAGAGCCGCATGGGCGAGGGGAGCCGGTTCGTCATCCACCTTCCCCGCAAAACCCTGGGGCCCACGCTCTCCGCGCCGCACGATCGCGGCACTCGCGCTCCCGCGCCGGATCCGGTGAACACACTGGCCGGCATCTCTGCCGCAAAAGATCCCGCGGGTACGGGCGCCCCCGTTTAGCAGGCTACTACGCCCCATTCATGAGCGATAACGCACGCATCCTGATCATCGACGACGACCGCGCCTTTCGCGTGGGCACCGGCGCTCTCCTGGTTGACGAGGGATACACCGTAGACGCCGCACCGGGCGGCGATGCGGGGCTGGAACGCCTTCGCGATGAGCGCTACGACCTCGTCCTCCTCGACCTGAAGATGGAGGGCCGCAGCGGGCTCTCCGTGCTGGAAGAGATCCGCCGCTCCGGCAACGACGTGCCGGTCCTCATGCTGACCGGCTTCGCCACCGTCGATTCCGCGGTGCAGGCGCTCAAGCTCGGCGCGGACGACTACATCACCAAGCCGTGCGACAACGACCGCCTCCGCTCCAAGATCCGCGTCGTCCTCGCCCGACGCGAGCCGGTGCTCGGCGAGGGCACCGCGGGCATCGTCGCGACGGGGGATAAGATGAAGGAGGTGCTCAAGGCGCTCGCGCGCGTGGCTCCCACCGAATCCACCGTGCTGCTGCGGGGTGCCACGGGGACGGGGAAGGAGCTGGTCGCGCGCGCGATCCACGAGGAGAGTGCCCGCGGGGGCAAGCCGTTCCTGGCCATCAACTGCTCCGCGCTGGCCGAAGGGCTGCTGGAGTCCGAGTTGTTCGGACACGCGCGCGGAGCGTTTACCGGGGCGGTCAGCGAGCGGAAAGGGATTTTCGAGGAGGCCTCCGGCGGAACGGTGTTCCTCGACGAGATCGGCGACGTCAGCCAGGCCATGCAGGCGCGCCTGCTCCGCGTGCTGCAGGAGCGCGAGGTTATGCGCGTGGGAACGGCGAAGGCAATCCCGGTTGATGTGCGGATCATCACGGCCACGCACCAGGACCTCGAACAGATGGTGGAGCAGGGCCGCTTCCGCGCCGACCTCTACTTTCGCTTTAAAGTCTTCCAGATCCGGATCCCTCTTCTCAAGGAGCGGCCTGAGGACATCCCCGCACTCGCGGCCGCCGCCGTGTCCACCTGGAACGAGCGGACGACCGACCCCTCCCGCCGGATCAGCGGCATCTCGGACGAGAGCCTCCCGCTGTTGAAGGGCTACGACTGGCCGGGCAACGTACGCGAGCTGATGGCCGCCATCGAGCACGCCTGCATCGTCTGCGAAGGAAACAGGATCCTCCCCTGCCATCTTCCCGAGGAGATCCGCGATCCGGCCGAGTCAGACCCCGAGCCCGAGCGGAAGGGCACCGACAACCTGCGCCGCTACCAGGCTCCGGACGCCGCAACCGAACGTGAAGCGATCCTGCAGGCCCTGGAGGAGGCGGACGGGAACCGGACGCGCGCGGCAGCCCACCTCGGCATGGGGCGCACCACACTCTGGCAGAAGCTCAAGGCACACGGACTCGAAAGCGGCGACACCTGATCAGAGTCGAGCCAGCCGCATCGATGCTGTTGCTCACACCCGTAGAGGTCCCGAGAGGCCTTCACCTACCACGAACAGGCGCCTGCCCGCTGCCGGGAGCACGACCTGCCACGGATCGAACTCGCATCGACAGAGTACGAAGACGCGTACGCGTAGTTCGGAGCCGGGCGGAAGCCGGGCGACTGAACACGGAAACAGCGCGAGTCGCGCAACGGGCCGGTAGGGTAGATGCTTCCGACATACGATCACCGCACTGGTACGATTACCGCACTCGGGGATGAACCAATGAACCGGTTGTTGTTGCTGCTGCTGCTCTTCTTCCTGGCGTCGTCGCTTTCCGCGTGCGGCGGGGACATCGCAGGGGGTGGGGCGAAAGAGATCGAGATGTACGCGGCCGCGCATGGCGATAGGACGGGCACGTCCGGCACATCGCTTCAGATCGCCGGGAGCGGACAGCTCACGGGGGTCGCCTCGGTGCCGCAGGGGATGATCACCTTCGATGCGGCGGCGAGCCTCTTCGACGAGCGGGGCGAGGTGGTGCCGATCACCACAGCCGTCACCACGCAGCTGCAGCTCGAGCGGCAGGATTCCCTGCGCTTCGCCCGTCGCAGCGTGGAAGCGGTGGAGTACACCCGGTTGCGGCTGGTATTCACGCGGGTGGAAGCGTTCGTGGATACCGGGCTGATAATTGGCGGGGTTCCGCGCCCCGGGCCGTTCCGCGTACTGCTTCCCACGGGCGGAGTGACGATCGAGATCCCCATCGAGCTGACCGTCCCCGCGCGCTCGCCCGAGAGGATCGTCGTCGACCTGAACGCCACCGAGTGGCTGGTAACCGCTAACGCGCTCGGCGAGGTCGCGCCCGCGGCGTTCCAGAACGCGATACGGGTGCGGGTGTGGTGATCGGATAAGGGAGGCATCTCTCCTCCACCACTTTCGGCGGCGGGACCAAATGGCACTGGCTCTGCTACCCCCGCTGTGCGGATCGCTCTTGGTAACCTCTTCCGTGGCCGCTATTTTCCAAGGGCAGGTGTCCCCCGTGGAGACACCTGCCTGTCCGCCCCGGAGGACGCCCGAGGAGCACGGCCCGGCACGTCCTCTTGCAAGTATCTGCAGTTATAGTAGATACAAGACCGATTGATCAGGCACGACGAATGCGCTGATCGTACTCGCCTGACCGGAGCTTCCGGTCCGCTGGCGTGCATCTCCCTTTCCATCCGCGAGACCATGAACACCAAGGTATCCGTACTCCTTCGCACCACCGCGCTGCTGGCGGTGCTCGGCTTCGGCGCCGCCGGTTGCGCGCGCCAGGTCACGCGGATAGCGCCAGAGCAGGCAATCGACCTCTCCGGTCGCTGGAACGATGTGGACAGCCGGCTCGTCGCCGACGAGATGATCCGGCAGAGCCTGGACCCGGCGGCGAGCCAGAATTGGGCGCTGCGCTACATGCAACAGCACAGTGGCCGTCAGCCGACGGTGATCGTCGGAACGATCCGCAACCGCAGCATGGAGCACATCCCCGTCGGCACCTTCAGCCGCGACCTGGAGCGCGCCTACGTGAACAGCGGAATGGTGCAGGTGGTGGCCGATCGTGTGGAGCGCGGCGAGGTCCGTGACGAGCGCGAGGACCAGCAGGAGCACGCCTCCGCCGACACGCGTGCCCGCCTGGCGCGAGAGATAGGTGCCACGTACATGCTTCAGGGCGACGTTCAATCCATCGAGGACCGCGAGCGCGGCAGGAGCGTCGTCTTCTACCAGGTAGACATGACGCTGGTAGACCTGGAGAGCAATGCAAAGGTGTGGGTGGGGCAGCACAAGATCAAGAAGTTCGTCCAGCGTCCGCGGATCGCGTTCTAACCCGACACCGGAGCATCACCATGAAATGGACACCGACGCTGGCCGTGCTGCTTACCGTATCCGCCGCGGCGTGCGGTCCGTGGCCCCAGCCGATCATGCAGAACGGGCAGATTCTCGCCACGCAGAGTGAGGAGACCATCGAACGGGCGCGTCAGGAAGGCGAGCTGGAGCGCGCGCGTTTGGAGGATCAGCGCGCAGAGACGGCCGCGAGTGCACTGGCGACCTGCGCGGGCGCCGTCTGCGATGCCGTGGTGCGCGGCGAGGTCGCGCTGGGGATGAACGAGGCCCAGGTGCTGGCCGCGACCCGCAGCGCAGCGGCGGCGTGGGAGATCCGCGGCGAGGGCGGCGCGACCGCCATGACGAGCCGAGCCGCCTCGGGCGGGCCGAAGGACGCGATCGGAGAGATCGCGTTTGTGAGCCTGCAAAACGGCGCCGTCCGCAGCTACACCTATCGTGAGCCGCAGGGGCTCCGCACGGTGAGTTCGGCGGCGGATGCGACGATGGCCGGGCGTACGGCGGCGCAGGCCGAGGCGCTGCTGCGCGAGGGCGACAACCTCACGCTCGCGGGCGACCTCTCTCGCGCACTCGATCGGTACGACCGCGCCGACATCCTCCGCCCGAACCATCCGGAGACCACGCTGCGGATCGCGACGACGCTGGACAAGTCGCTCCGCCCGGTCGAGGCGATCCTACGCTACCAACTGTTCATCCATCAGATGGAGCTGGAGCGCATCCGGGCGCGCGGAGAGGCTGCGGCCCGGATTGCCGAGGCAATCACCCGGGCGCAGGAGCGGATCATCGTCATCGAACGCAACCGATGACTCTCCGCATGCGCCGGCTGCGCTTCCTCGTCGCGGGCCTGGTGCTCACGGCGGGGATGGCCGGCTGCGCCTCCTCCGGCGGTTCCCTCCCCCACCGCCCCGGACCCGGCACGCTCCACGCCGGGTCGCCCCTGCTCAACCGCTCACTCTCCGAGAGTGACGCCTGGCTGCGATACTACCTGATGCGGGGCGAGTACGATGCCGCACTCAACGTGCTCCGCACCTCGGCCGCACGGCCGCGCGACCGCCTGCTCCGCTCGTTGCAGGAGGGAGTGGTGCTCCACTATGCCGGGCACTATACGGAGAGCAACCGCGCCTTCGAGTGGGCGGAGCAGGAGGCCGACCGCCGCTACACGAAGAGCATGCGGCGTGGAGCCGGTTCGCTGCTGATCAACGACCGGGTGCTCGCCTACACCCCCTCGGTGGGGGAGCTGGCGCTCATCCCGTACTTCCGAATGCTCAACTACCTCGCGCTCGGCACCCCCGGCGGAGCCGCCGTGGAAGCGCGGAAGTCGAGCGCGTTCCTAGCGCATCAGCACTCGCGAGAGCAGGACCCGTGCGACAGCTTCGGCCTGGTACAGTACCTTGCCGGGCTGGTCTACGGCGCCGCGGGCGAACGCAACGACGCGCTCGTCTCGCTGCGCCACGCGGAGCACTCGTTCGCGGCGTGCAGCGCACGATCAAGTCGCCCGCTCCCGCACGAGCTGGGGGTCGACCTGTTCCGCGCGGCGAGCGCGCTCGGCGTGCAGGAGGTAATCGACTCGGTCGCGGAGCGCTACGAGCTTACGCGCGACGAGCCCGCTGCCGACAGCGCGGGAGATCTCGTCGTGCTGGTCGAATACGGATTCGCCGCCCACCGGGTGCAGCAGGATCTCTACGTCCCCATCTTCGCGGACGAGCTAGACGAGACCGGAAGCGGCTCGGCGAGCGCGATCGACCTGGCGGGACGCGTCACCTCCCGGCTCGTCGCCGGATTGGCCACTTCATCTCTCGCGAACCCGCTGTGGGAATCCGACTCGTGGAATCCCACTCTCCAGCTCCGGTCGGAGACGAGCGCGTATCACAGCCGGAGGGTCGAGTACGTTCTCCGCCTGGCCTGGCCGGTGATGCGCCTCGAGGCCAGCAGGCCGGCCACTGCCAGGCTCGTGGTCGACGGCACTTCTACGGAAGCGTCCGCGCTGGAAGACCTCTCGGCTCGGCGGGTCCGCGACCTGGAATCGGAGCGGCCGGCGATCCTCGCACGAATGGTGGCGAGAGGGGTGTTGAAGTACACCGCTTCACGAGGCGCCGAGGAAAAGGCGGAGAAGGAAGGATTGAAGTGGCTCGGGGCGCTGATAGGGCTCTTCGGCAATGCGGCTGCGAACGCGCTCGAGCAGGCAGACACCCGCACCTGGTCGCTCCTCCCCGATCAGATCTCGATGGCGAAGGTCCGCGTCCCCGCCGGCGAGCGCCACGTGCGCCTCGAGCTCCTCGCCGCCGATGGCCGCACCACAGAGATCGTGGACCTGGGGATCGTCACCGTGCGGCCGGGGGAGAGCGTGTTTCTCAGCCGACGCGTCTGGGGCGCCGAGGGTGGAGACCGCGAGCGGCTGATCAAGCCGCATACCGATACGCACCGTCGAGCGTTCGGCACCTCGATCCACCCGGTAGAGTACCCACGGTAAGCGCCAGCTTGAAAAGCACAGCGCCCCCGTCTTGCAGGAGAAGACGGGGGCGCTGGGGCATCCTGCGCTTCGAGATCACATCCCGCTGTGCGGCGTCAGGAAGGTGACCATCAGGATCGGGACCAGGGGGATCATCAGGATACCGACGATCCAGAAGATCAGCTCACCCACGGTGTAATCGTCCACGGGTGCGTTCTCCTCATCGCGCTTCACATCAATATCTGCCATGGCCGTTCCGTACGTTCAGGTGAGTCGATGCCCTATGTTAGCATCCATCCACGTACCGTGGCAAGAGGGCGGCGTTCAAAACGAGCCGGGGGCCACGGAGTAGAACCCGTGCTCCGCCAGGAGCCGCTCTGCCTCGTCGAGCAGGGTATCCAGCCGGTGCAGCAGCGGAAGCCCGTAGCCGTCAACTCCGTACGCACCCCGGAGCGCGGCGAAATCGATCACCCCGATCCCTTCACTCCCCTCCCGCGGGACAAGGGCCGGGGTGAGGGGCACGGCAACATCATCCATGAACGGCAGGGGAAAAACTGGCAGCAGGGCTTCAGGACGGCTGTGCAGCAGGAGCCAGGCCGTGGTAGAACGCCTCGGCCACGCGATCTGCCGTGGGTGCGAGCGGATGAGACCGCTCGCTGATCAACCACTCCAGTTCGATCTCCTCCAGCGCTCCAATCAGCATCCGCCGCGCGAGCGGAAGATCGGCATCCGCGCGTATCGACCCGCTGGCGACGCCGCTGGTCAGCAGATCGTCGATCGCCGCAGCATAGGCGCGCAGCACGTCGCGAACGGCACCGCTGTAGAAAGTGCTCGTCTGCCGCGATTCGAGGAGCAACACCGCGGCGAGCGGGGGATCGGCCTCGATCCGCTCGAACTGCAGGCGGATGATCCGTTCGACACGTTCCACGAAGGGGAGATCGGTGGCGAGAACGTCGTGGATCGAATCACAGAAGTCGTGAACCGTATCGCGGAAGGCGGTAAGCAGAAGATCGTCCTTCCCCTCGAAGTAGAGGTAGATCGTCCCCTCCGCCACCCCGGCCCCGGCGGCGATATCCCGGATACGCGCGGCGGAGAAACCGTGCCGGGCGAACACCCGCACCGCGGACTCTAGGATCTGGCGCCGGCGTGCCTCGCGCCCCGCGCGGGTTCGGGTCCGTTCATGCGCAAAAGATACCGCCTGCGCCCGAAACGCAGCAAGCCGGAGCGACATGGGTCGCTCCGGCTTGCCAGGCCCTGCACGAAAATACCGGCGGGATCAGAACCCCGGCTGCAGAGCGAACTGCCAGTGCCAGCCGCGCTCGCGCTGATAGGCGTTCACGTAGTCGACCTCCAGGATAAAGTACCCGAACAGGTTGACACGCGCGCCCACACCCGCGCTGGTGAGAAACCCGCGCTGCGTGGGATCCTCCTGAATTCCCCGTCGGAACACCGGTTCGGTCGTGACGCCCTGCGCATCCCGGCCCCAGGCCACACCTGCATCCACGAACGCGAACCCTTCGATGGGAGGAAGGCCGATCGGGGCGAACCCGAACGCGAGCTGGCGGATCAACGGAAAGCGAAGCTCCAGGTTGGCCACCCCGATCCGGCTCCCGAAGAGCTGGTCGAGAAGTTGGCAGTCGGCGCCCTGGCTGCGGCACTCGTCGAAGACGTCCGTATAACCGCGGATCAGACTCGGGTACCCGAGATAGATGCCACGGCCGAATAGGTCCTGCCGCTCCGTGCCGTAGCGCCCGAAGTGCAGCCCACGCGTGGCCAGCGTAAACGGCCGAAGGAAGAGATAACGCCGGTAGTCGGCCAGCGCCTGAATGTACTGCAGCGATCCGAACGTCGGCGAGATCTCGAACCGGTACCTCTGCCCGGCGAACGGAGAGGTCCAACCGAAGAGTGAATTATCGTAAACCAGCGCGGCCGATGTCTCCATCAGGTTGAACGACTCGCCGGGTACGTCGAACTGATCGATGCGTCCCGTGGAGCTCCGCTCGATAACCTGCGCGTCCTGAACCAGCCTCCGCACCCCGGCATTGAACTCCACGCGCTGCACGCGGGAGAACGGGTAATGGGCGACCCCGCTCAGGCTGGTGTCGAACACCCGAAAGCGAACGATCTGATCTACGATCTCGTCACCTACCCGACTGGGTGGGACATAGAAGCCGTAGATCGTAGGGATCCGCTGCAGAGCGGCGCCATAGTTCCACCGGGTACGCCGATAGAGGTATGCGGTGGAGAACCCGATCTCGTCCAGCTGCCCCTGAGCCGCCACCGTGCCGAACACGGTATGCCGGCCGAGCATGTCGCTGAAGATCCCGGCGATTCCGCCGTACAGACCGCCGCGCCCGAATGCGCCGCCTCCCACGTTGACGCCGACCTGCGGCTGCCCGATGTAGTCCAGCTGAAGACGTGGGCGGTACGGCACCACTGCGAACTCGGCCGCGGCGGCCGGGCTGGGAAGCCCGACCTGCGGATCACTCAGGAGCGCAGCGACCCGATTGAAGGCGAGCTCGGCGGGCCGGGGGACCGGCGGGAGGAGCATCGCCGTCGGCACCACGGTGTCCGCGGCCGCGAGCTCCGTCATGGGAACGGAAACGCCGGCCAGCTCGGTGGGCTGGCTCAGCGAGTAGATGTTGTATCCTGTTCGCTCGAAGGCCGAGAAGAGGAGCCGATCGGTATCCCGTGCCGCGGTGATCGCCGGACTGATCTCGGTGATTCCGCTGACCCCGGTGAAGAGGTCCGTGATCCGGAACAGCTCGCCGGACGCGATATCGACCCGGTAGACGTTCGCGATCCCTGTGCGGTACGAGACGAAGTACAGCCCCTGCCCGTCCCGCGTCCACACCGGGTTGATGTTGGTGAAGTTGTCCGTTACGCCCGGGACGAAACGGATCGCTCCGGTCGCGACGTCCAGCAGCGCGATACGGTATCCCTCGAACTGGAGCACCTGCTCGTCACCCGCGGGGCTCCGCTCGGTGGCGAACGCGATGGTGCTGCCGTCCCACGAGAAGGCTGGGTGGATATCGCCGGCCGGGCCGGTCGTCAACTGACGAGACTGGCCGGTTTCCAGATCCACCGAATAGAGATTCGACATGCCCCCCTGAAGGCCCGAAAACACGATCGTGCGGCCATCCGGCGACCAGGTCGGGTTGGCGATCTCCCCGACGGTGGGGATACGGATCTCACGCGTGATCCGCGCGCGCTCCACGTCGAGCGTCACCAGTATGTCCGTGCCCTCTCGTAACGCACTGAAGGCGAACTGCCGCCCATCCGGCGACCACGTTCCCGCCGAGTTGATAAAGCGAAGACTTCCGAAGTGCGGATCGAACGTGGCTCCCCGGACCAGCCTGCGGATGACCTCTCCCGTCTCCGTGTTCGCGAGGTACAGCTCTACGTCGAAATTCCCGAGCTCCGAGAGGAACGCGAAGCGGGTACCATCCGGCGAGATCGTCGGCGCCAGGTTCAGGCGCCCGCCACGCGCGCGCTGCGTTACCAGCGGTCGCGCGATCTCGCGCGCCTCACGCCGATCCGCGAGCATCGGGAGGTAAGCACGTCGGATCGAGGTCGCCCATTCCTCCCCAATCTCGTCCAGCGACACGTTCAGAATGCGTTCGAACGCATCCGGGTACGGCACTCCCTGGCCCACCTGCCTCAGGATCTGCCCGATCACCGCATCGCCCCAGCGTCCGCCGACGTATGCCCAGAATGCGTGCCCCCAGCGGTAGGGGAAGAACCGCGGATCACGGGTCATCTGCTCGATCGTCGGGATCTGCCCGGTGAGAGCGCCGTCGCGTAGGAACATCGAGGCGTGAGCCGCAACGGGGCCGACGGACAGGTACTCCGCCATCCCCTCGATGAACCAGAGCGGCGCCTGGAACCGACGCGCCGCCTGCTCGATCCCGCCCCCTGCCCGGCCCAACCCGGAGATGTCGTACTGGAATGCGTGCACCAGCTCATGCCCGATCAGGTGGTCCGTCTCCTGGTAGGTGTGCATGAACGGCATGATGACCCGCTGCTGGAACGCCTCCGTTACACCCTGCACCCCTTCGCCCAGGTCGCCCACGACGTTATTCTGCTGGAACTCCGGGTGGTTCGCGAAGAGGATCAGCGGCTGCCTCTCGGTGAATTCGTGGTCCAGCGCCCGCGAGAGACGCGTATACCACCGCTCGGCCATGCGCGCGGCATCTCGCGCGCCCTCTTCTGCCTCGGGGTAGAAATAGACGTCGAAGTGCTCGGTCTGGAGGACGCGGAAATCGAAGGTGCGGTACTGCACCTGATTGCGCCCAAAGTACTGAGCGGACAGCGGAGCGGTGTAGACGCCGGCGGCGAGCACCGTAAGCACCGCGGTCGTAGAGAAACGGGCCAGCCGAGCGATGGAAATCGACATCAGGGTTCCCTACAATCCAGGGGAGGAGAACGAAGCCTGCACTGAATACTTATTGGGATGAGGGGTACGGACACTGCACCCCTCATCCCCCCGGCCATCGCGAGGCTTCGCCCGCGGCGACCCCATCATCCGCCCTCTGATTAGACTACCGGGGCCCGGCTCATCGTAGTAAGGGCATCACGCGACCGCTCGAAGAAGCGATGCAGCGTATCTCGCTGCTCGAGCAGCGGCTGCGCGGGCTGCACTGCCTGCGCGGACTCACGCACCTGACGGACCTGGTTGTCGAGATTGACCACGCCCGTGTAATGCTGCTGATGGACCCGGCCCATCGCGTCGGCCGCAGCCGTGAACGCCTGGCGCGTCACGTTGGCGTGCTGCTGCGACTGCCAGTCGCTCTGCTCGAGCTGCGTCGCGTTCGTCCGGATCGTCTCGATCTCCTGACGCGCCGGCGCGGCGTCCACTCCGCGCTGCTGAACCACCGCCTCCAGGGCGTCGGCAAGCGAGCGCAGGCCGTTCACCGTGTACTGGTGCTGGAGCCCGGCGTCTTCCTGCGCGTCGCGGCGATCGACCCACTGTGCGAATTGCTGGACCGCTGCCGGCTCCGCCGTCGCAGCGGGAGCCATCGGCGTAGCCGCGGGGAACGTGTCGGTGACCATCGTATCCGTTACGACACCGGCAGTGCGGCGGTCGTCACGCCCGAACATCTGGGTCAGCGCCCAGATCAGTAACGCAAGGGCGATCAGACCGAGAATCCACGGCCAGATGCTGGGCCCTTTGCGTTCCACATTGATGTCAGCCACGGGTAACCTTCCTGTAAAGAGGTGTACGTTTCGGGTTCCGGTATGTTCCGGAACCTGCGGGCGGGGATATCGTCCCCGTCGTGCATATGATCCTGCAGCCCTACAAAAATGCGAAACGAGCCTACGGCTGCGTTGTCGCTCCGGGCGCTATGGGGGGAGGCATCATCGGAGTATCCGTGACCTCTCCCGGCCGCACCATTTGCGGGATCCCGGCCTCACGCATCGGGCCCGCCGGAACCGCGGGCGTCGTAACAGCCCGCGCGGTGTCCATACTCACCGTATCTGCAGGAGCGGTGCCAGTCGCGCGTGTCCGATCCCCACTGAACACCTGTGTCAGTGCCCAGATCAGTAACGCCAGCACGATCAGACCTACAACCCACGGCCAGACGTTCGGCCCCTTCCGCTCCACGTTCAGGTCTGCCATTCTTCGCCTCCTGTTGCCAGATCAATTGCGGATTCGCCGCCCTCTCCCGCCTCCCCCGGTGCTCTCCCTACCGGTTCGGCCCACTCCCCGGTGCGGTCGTCTGGCCGTCCCGGTGAGTCTCGGTCACATCAGTCGGCGCATCGATCCGCCAGTCCTCATCCCGATCGAACATCCGGATCAGCCCCCAGGACAGCAGCCCGATCACGATCGCACCGATCAGGAACGGCCAGATGTTCGGCCCCTTCCGCTCCAGGTTGATGTCCGCCACGCCTTGCCTCCTCCGGCTTTGCCTTCGTTCTGATTCTGCTGCGTCGTTCCCGACCACCCGCCTCGTAGGGCTGTATACGGAGCGCCGCACCTCGCAGTCGACTGCCGTCCAACGGGTGCCGGGGCCCACCCGTAACGCAAAGATCGCGCCCCTTCCGGGGGCAGGGCGAGCTCCGGCGTGGTCCGCGGCTTGCTCCAGGTGTGTGAACCCGCTGTCCGGGTCATGCCGGGCAGCCGGCGAGGGAAGAGAAGGTGAGCGACAGGAGATAGACCGTGGATCAACCTTCGGAGCGGCAGGGAATCGTGGAGGAACGTGAGCAGAGCGCCCGACACGCGCTGCACGATTACAGGGAGCGGCGGCGGCGGCGGCGCGGTGAAGACACCTACTTCGGCTCGCTGGACTGCTTGCTGCCAATCGGTGGCGAAGCCGAAGGCGCCCCCAGCGCAGAGCACGAGAGGCGGCGGAGCGAGATCATCGACGACGCGGAGGCCGCGGGGATGTCGCTCGATCTGGCCGAACGCCTCTACGTAGTCGCGCAGGAGGAGGGGCTGGACCCGGGTCTCGCCTACGAACTCGTACGCTGCGGACTTGGCGTCGCCCCCCCCGCGGAGGGTGTCTCGAACGCACCAGTCGAGCCGGTCGCCGACAAATACTTCCCGGAATGGCTCCTCCCGCCGAGCGCGCCGGACGACCGGCTGCGGGAGCGGATGCTGCGCGTCTCCTTCCGACGTTTGCGCTCGCTGCTGGAGGCGCACGAAGAAGTGGAAGACGCGTTCCGGGCATTCGCCCGCGAGCCGGACGTGGGGAACTTCGGCTACTGATCCCCGGTGCGGTCGGGAGGACCAGACGTACGCCGGAAAGAGTTGAGATCATTACGACGAACCACTACTTTACGCGCAGGGAAACACTTATACCGCGGAGAATAGCTTTGGCTGGCGAGAACGAGACGACAAGTGAAACGACCTTCGAGAGCCTGGGGCTCGGCTCCGAAGTCTCGGCGACACTGCAGACGCTGGGGTACGAGGAGCCGACCCCGATCCAGGTGCAGGCGATCCCCACGCTTCTGGCCGGGCGCGATGTGCTGGGCAGCGCCGCGACCGGGACGGGGAAGACGGCTGCCTTCGCGTTACCGATGGTCGAGATGATCGACGCGGACGCGAGCACCGTGCAGGGGCTGGTGCTCGCTCCCACGCGAGAGTTGGCGGTGCAGGTCGCCGAGGCGGTGCACCGCTACGGAAAGCACCGGGGGATTACCGTGCTCCCCGTTTACGGGGGTCAGCCGATCCAAAGGCAGCTCAGCGCGCTGCGCCGCGGTGTTCAGGTCATCGTCGGCACGCCAGGCCGTCTTCTGGACCATATCCGGCGCGGCACCCTGAAACTCGACGATGTCCGCTACGTGATCATCGACGAAGCGGACGAGATGCTCGACATGGGATTCATCGAGGACATCGATGCGATTCTCGAGAAGACGCCGGACGAGCGCCAGACGGCGCTCTTCTCGGCCACCTTCCCGCCGCGGATCACGGAGCTGGCGCAGCGGCACCTGCGCGACCCGGTGCGCGTGATGATCAAGCAGGAGCGGATGGAGTCGCCTCTTGTTCGCCAGGTGGCGTACGTGGTCCCTCGCCCGCACAAACTCGAAGCGCTTGCGCGCGTGCTGGACCTGGAATCGCCCACATCCGCGATCATCTTCTGCCGCACGCGCACGGAGGTGGACGATCTGACGGAGGCGCTTGCGATCCGCGGCTACCGGCCGGAGGCACTGCACGGCGGGCTTACCCAGGTGCAGCGCGACAAGGTGATGGGGCGCTTCCGCGAAGGCGTCGCGGACCTGCTGATCGCCACCGACGTGGCCGCGCGCGGGCTGGATGTGGAGCAAGTGAGCCACGTCGTCAACTACGACATCCCGCAGTCTCCCGAGGCCTACGTGCACCGGATCGGGCGGACCGGGCGCGCCGGGCGCGAGGGGACGGCGATCACGCTGGTCCAGCCGCGCGAGCACCGGATGCTCAAGGGGATCGAGCGCCTGATCCGCCAGCGGATCGAGCCGGCGCGGATCCCTACCGTGGCGGACCTGCGGGCACGGCGCACGGAGCTGTTCCGCGCCTCGCTCCAGGAGACCCTCATCGCGGAGAATTACGAAGGGTACCGCGGAGTGGTCGAAACGCTGGCCGAGCAGTTCGACCTGATGGACATCGCGGCCGCGGCGTCGAAGCTGGCGGCGGAGACGATGCGCGGCGAGGAGCGCGAAGACGAGCGCGACCTTCCGCAGTGGACGCCGGACGAGGTGCGGCGCGGCGACGACAAAGAAGGGCGTGGCCCGCGCGGACGCCGCGACTCGGCAGAGTCTCCACCGCGACGTGGGCGGCGCGGCGATGACGGGCCCATGACGCAGCTCTTCGTCAGTGTGGGACGGCGCAGGGGGATCCGTCCCGCCGACCTGGTGGGCGCTATCGCGGGTGAAGCGAAGATCCCGGGCTCGGCGATCGGCGCGATCGAGATCGCTGACCAGTTCAGCCTCGTCGAGGTGCCGGAGTCGCTCGCGGACCAGGTGATCCGCGCCCTCTCACGCGCGGCGATCAAGGGCCGGCCTGTTTCGGTACGTCGCGCGCGGGACGACTAGCGCGGAAGGAACGGCGCTTCAGTGGTGGGCACCAGCCCTGAGCGGGCGGCACGGGAAAGTAGTTCCCGCGCCGCCCGTTCGCCTTCCGCCCCCAGGTCTATCGAGAAGGAGTTGACGTAGAGCGCGATGTGCTCGCGCATCACCTTCTCATCCATCTCCTGCGCGTGCTCGCGCACGTAGCCAACAGAAGCGTCCGGCGCCGCGAAGGCGTGCTCCACGGATCGGCGGATCGCATCCTCGACCCGCCGAATCGTATCCTGCCCCAGGCTTCGCCGCGCCACGATGCCGCCGAGCGGGATCGGGAGCCCGGTCTCCGATTCCCACCACTCGCCCAGGTCCAGCAGCTTCCGCAACCCATGCTGCGGGTAGGTAAATCGCGATTCGTGGATGATCAGCCCGGCGTCCACCTCTCCGCGCGCGACCGCTGGCATGATGTCGCTGTAGACCCGCTCCGCACCCGCCGGCAGCCCGGGGTTCCAGAGCCGCAGCAGCAGGTTGGCCGTCGTGTTCCGCCCCGGAATTGAGATCCGTCCGGTGCGCAGCTCGCTCGGCTCCACCCCTTCGCGCGCGACGAGCAGCGGACCACACCCCCGCCCCAGCGCCCCGCCGCTGCGTAACAGCACGTACTCGTCCAGCAGGTACGGCACCGCACCGTAGGAAACCTTGCTGATATCCAGCACCGCCTCCGCGGCAAGCTGATTCAACGTCTCGACGTCCTCTAGCCGCTCCCGAAACTGGAGCCCGCCGCCGTCGATGCGGCCGTGTACCAGCGCGTCGAAGATGAAGGTGTCGTTGGGACAGGGCGAGTAGCCGAGCGTCAGCGCCATGGGAGATGCGTAGGGTTGAATCGGGTGCGCCAGCCGGCGCGCTCAGAAAAGGCCGACGAGCACCCGCGCGGCGCGTGCCGCGACCTCCGAAGCCTCGCGGATACGCCAGCGCGAGAGATCGCGATCCTCCACCGCGTTGCTGATCCCGCGAGCTTCCAGAAACGGCACCCCGTAGATCGCGCAGACGTGGGCCAGCGCGGCACCCTCCATGCTCTCGCACAGCGCGCGAAAGCGCCGCGACAGCTCGACGCCGCGCTTCGTGGTCCCGGAGCAGGAGGAAAGCGTAACGAAGGGGCCCGTGCGGCTTTCGATTCCCGCCGCCGCCAACGCGCGCCCGGCGGCGGCCACCCGCTCCGGATCGAGCGGGAACTCGTTGAATCGGCAGGCGGACTCCGTACGCAGGAGCGGAATGCCGATCCCTTCCGTGGAAATCCACCCGTGCGGGGTCTCCACACCATCGTCGCCGTAGATCTCCGCCGAGGCCAGCGCGGTAGCCCCGACCTCGAGCCCGGAGCCGGCGTACGCGCCGGCCACACCGAAGTTGATCACGCCGCGAACCCGCTCCCGCTCCAGGAGAGCGGTCAGCGCGTGCGCGGCGTTCGTCTTTCCCATCCCCGCGGCGAGAAGCACCACGGGTACATCGTCCAGTAGGCCCCGCGCCGCGGGCTTGCGGCCGATCGTTGTGCGCTCGGCCGACTGAAGCCACCCCGCGACCGGCGCCATCTCCAGCGCCACGGCGCACACCATCGCAACGGGACCCGCCGGATCGACCGCGGACGGGCCCTCGGCCAGCAGCCCGCGGTCGGGGAAGGAAAAACGCAAGGGATCTGGCATCCGGAGGAATCAGGTGTTACCGTGCGCGCACAATGTACACTCGTCGGGAACCGTCGGGAAACCCGCGTGTGCGACGGGTAGACCACCGGCCATCGCTGCCCATCGGAACTTTGATTCGCCGAACGCTCACCGATGCAGACAACACTCTACCGCGCTCTTCCGCTGCTGTTCTTCGCCGCCGCTTCTTGCGGCGGCGCACGCACCGCTCCACCCGCCGCCGAGCCGGAGCCGCTCGTCGCACCCGCCGCGCTCCCGTTCGCGCACGCACTGGTCTGGACGGCGCGGCCCGGCACCCTGATCCGTACCGTGCACGGCGAGGAAACGGTCCGCAACGTGTTCGTACGCTTCGATGTGCTCGGCTCCGATTCTCTCGGCCTGCACGTCCGCTGTGCCCGCTGCCCCGCACCGCTGGAGGGGTGGATCTCGCGGGAAGATGTGGTGTTCGAGCCCGTTTCTCTGGAAGATGCGGCCGGCGGCGAGCTGGCGGACTTCGCGCTAGCGGTGCGCGAAGCCGCTATCCAGCGCGACCTCGCGGGGCTCCGGCGGCTGATGACTCGCGAATTCACCTACTCTCTGGAGGGAGGGGCCGGATCGGTCGCGGCGATGGCACGGTGGGAGATGGAGGGCTTCCGCTCGCTCGAACTCCTCCCCACGCTGCTGGACCACGGGGTGGCGACTCGCGATAGCGTGATCTGGTCCGCGCCACCGGATTTCCTTACGGCAGACAGCTTTCCCGGCGTTCGTGCCGGCTTCCGCAGGACGAACGGGCGTTGGGAGTGGATCTATTTCGTTCGGGGAGGCTGATACACGCGCGACGGGCCCGGGAGCGGTTGCTCCCGAGCCCCTCGTTGATCACGCAGCGGCGACACCGCCCGTATTCACCTCAAACCATCCGGCATCAGCGCGCCGTGAACAGCGTGTGCCCGTGGTTCTCATTACCCCGCACGAAATCGGCGTAGCCGTTGTCGGGATCGGCGCCCTTCTTTAAAGCCCGATCCACCGTGCCGGGCCCGCGGTTGTAGGCGAGCAGCGCCAGGTTCTCATTCCCGTTGTACTTGTCGACGAGATAGTTGAGATATTTGAAGCCGATCGCCAGGTTCGTCCTCTGGTCACGCAGGTTCTGTGGAGTCGTGCCCGGCTCCATCCATGCCGCGGTCCGCGGCATGAGCTGTGTCAGCCCGACCGCACCTACCGGGCTCGTCGCGGTGTTCCGGAACGAGCTCTCGGCCTTCACCAACCCGAACGCCAGATCCGGGTCGACATTGGCGTCCACCGCCGAGTCGTAGATGTCTTCGGCCATCGCGCGTGAGAGCCTGTACTCACTATGCCGCTCCATGTTGTCGCGAATCGCGGCTTCCCGCTGCTCGCTCGCTTCCACCTGCACCATGGACTGCCAGCGCTCCATCACCGCCCGGTCGTCGAGCCCCGCGGTAGCGGTCATGCGCGTGGTGAGCCTTTCATGAGACATATCGGTTCGGAGCGCCTGCTGATAGCTCTGCACGGCCACCGGAGCCGATATACCGGCAATGGCCAGACCGATCAGCCCGTTTCGCAGCGGGCTCTGCCGGAGACGATCCATACCGGGGAACGAACGACGGCGACGCCGATCAGACTCGGATGCACCCCCATTGTACGCGCGCCGGTAGCGCGGCTTCAGCCGCGCCGGCTCGGGAGCTCCTCCATCGTACGCCCGCGGCCACCTGCGCCTTGCGCGGCCGATAGGGTGACGGGGGTGAGCCGTTCGCCGCTCTCCCGGTGATACGGAGCTTCGTCGCCGTGGTTGCATCAAAAACCTCCTATTCTGCGGTATGATCAGAACATATATCCTGTCAATCTAACTCTATACTCTTACCATAGATAGAGATGCACGATACATGCCGTTGTACACCGTTTGTTTCGCCTGGCGGGCATAGCCGGTCAACGCGGTGTGGAGCGTTAGACGTGCACCACGATCCGTTCGATCTTCGGCTTGCGGCGCGGGACCAGCCGCTCCACGATCCGGGCACGCCGCGCGAGATCCTGCTTCGATTCGGCGACGGCGCCTTCCTGCCTGTCCAGCAGAAAGCCGAGCACACCGGCATAGCCCAGCAGGAGCGGAGCGAGAGAGAGGCGCTCCTCCCGCTTCGTTGCGCCGTAGATCGAATCCGCCACCCCCGCCACGCTCAGCCCTACCACGGCACCGTTCAGCACGCGGGTCGCCAGATGGGTGGATTCGGAGGGCCGCAGCGCCTGCATCACCTGGGCCGCGCCCGCAACCGGGGCGAGCAGCGCCGGCGCCCACGCAGCGACAGCCGGCGGACCGCGGCGGGAAACCGGAAGATCCGCGGCGCTCGGCTCGTCCGCGCCCTCCGCATCCGTCTGGCGGGCACGCTCGCGGAAGTAGTGCAGCGCGGCATTCGCCCCTGCGGCGAAGAACATTTCGGCTGCGTAGAGCCGGAGTGTGGTGAAGTGCGTACCGGGGGAGGCGTTCTCTTCCACGTCATCGGCAGCGGAGGGAAGGATCCCCATCGTGCGCAGTCGTCCAATCATCGAGACCTCTCCGGGGTAGATGTCGAAGGCAGTACCCGAAATCAGCAAGACGCAGACCAGCGACCCGCTTGCCCGGTTGCGCGGGGTAGGCATGGAATGCGAAGTTTCCGGTGCCCGTCCACTCGCCTCGCTCCATTTTCATACGTTCATCGCATGTTCCCGCTTCCTGCCGGGGCCCGCTACGCTCTACCGCGCGGAGGCGCCGGGTGACCCGGCGCTCCCGGATCCACGGCCTGCTCGCCGTGCTTCTCGTCGTGGTCACCGTGCAGGTTGGGACGCACCTCTTCCGATGGTATGCCCATCGGGACGAGCGAGGCCACCTGATCGTTCTCCGCGAACAGCTTGTGGATGCGGGGGCCGAGCTGGTGCGCGCGCAACTCGCCGTGGAGCGGCTGGAAACCGAGATCAAAGTCGAAGACCGGCAACTGGAGAACCACCGGCGTGCGGTGGAGGCGTACGACCGCCATGCGCGGGAGGGTGCCCTCCCGGGCCACCTCTACGACGCCTATCGCCGGGAGCTGAACGACTTCAACACCCGCGTCCAGCAGCGGAACGCATGGCTGGAGGAGTGGAATGCCGGCCGAGCCCGGCGCGACGCGGCGGGCGTCCGCTACACCACACTGGCCGACAGCATGCAGGCCGTGGCCGCACGGGCCCGCGAGCCGTTGTACCCGATCCCGCTCCCCGCGGAAGCGGCCGCGGAGCGTGGGGTGGGGGCACGTAACCGGAAGTGAGCGGCGTTCCGGTACGCTCCTTGTATTCCGATCCTGCATGAGCAACGACTCCTCGACGTGGCGCCGGACCGGATCTGCGGAGAAGGGCTTCTCCTACACACGTGTGGACGGCAAGCCGCTCAAGAGCAAGGCGGCGCTTTCGCGCATCCACTCGCTCGCGATCCCACCGGCGTGGAAGGATGTCGAGATCGCGCCCAGCTCGTCGGCCAAGGTGCAGGCGGTCGGCTACGACGCCGCGGGACGGAAGCAGTACATCTACAACTCCGAGTACGTAGCCCAGCGCGGAAAGAAGAAGTACCGCAAGCTCCTGGAATTCGCGCGCGCACTCCCGCACCTGCGCGCGGTGACCAACCAGCATCTGAAGCAGAGAGGGCTCGGACGAGAGCGGGTGCTCGCCACGGTCGTGCGCCTGATGAGCCGCGCCTACTTCCGCGTGGGGAGCGAGCGCTACGCGGTCTCGAACAAGACGTACGGGATCACCACTCTGAACAAGGAGCACCTGGAGATCCACGGGAACGACCTGATCTTCCGCTACGTGGGCAAGCACTCGCTCCACCAGCGGAAGGTGGTGGCCGACACGCCCCTGGTGGAAGTCATCCGCGAGATCGTGAAGCTTCCGGGGGAGCGCCTCTTCCGCTACGTGGACGAGGACGGCGAGGTGAAGGATGTCGCCGCGCCCGACGTGAACCGGTATCTGCGGGATGTCCTTGGCGAGCGCTACACCTCCAAGGACATCCGCACCTGGGGCGGCACCGTGCGCGCGGCGACGATTCTGGCGGACATCGGACCCGCGGAGACGAAGCGCGAGGCGGAGCGCAACGTGGTGCTGGTCTGCAAGCTGGTCGCCTCGGAGCTGGGGAACACGCCGGCGGTGTGCCGCAGCTCTTATATCCACCCGACCGTCATCGCGCACTATCTGGATGGCGTCACGATCGCGCCGGTGATGCGAAAGGAGCCCCGGCCGGTAGAGGCCGAGGCTCCCGTACAGTTCTATCCGGAAGAAGCCGCGCTCATGCGCTCTCTGCAGCGGTGGCTCCGCGGCTGAGCATCGTCGATACCATGAGAGTCGCCTATTCCGCGGGCGCCGCCTCTTCTGTGGAGTGGTAGACCGGCTCGGACCCTCCCACCTCTCCGGCCGCGAGGCGGCGCCGATAATCCTCCGTCATCTCAGACCGCTCATCCCATACACCGCTGTGTGCGATCTCCCGGACGATGGGGAGCTGTTCGGCCCCACGGATCATCTCTTCACGCAGATCACGCAGCCCCCACTCGTTCACGTCGATCGCGAAGCTGAAGCGTGAGACCATCGTTCCGCGCGTCACGCGCTCGCCGGATCGGGGACGATTCATCTCCTCGGTAGCGCGGCCGAGCAGCTCCCTCAGCACCCACCGGGGGATCCGGTCTCCGGACTCCGGATAGATGTAGGTGTACATCTGCAGCTGGGCGAGCAGGAGGGGCCAGTGCTCGCCGGACTTGTCGACCAGGCGGCGCCAGTCCAACCGGTTTCCCGTGCAGAGGATCAGGTGCGCGATGTCGGCCATGTCCTGCCGGTGCCGCTCGTAGATAAAGAGACGGTGCCAGATCAGCTCCTCCGCCGGCGCTACGCGGACCGGGTGGGCGGCAAGGATCGCCGGCGTGCTGTACCGGTACCAGTCTTCATCCACCATCGCCAGCCCATTCCCCATGCCGAAGATGAGGTCTACGAAGAGATCTCCCATCTTCGCCTTGGCCAGCCAGTGCGGCTGCTCCAGGCGGGTCGTGAACCCGACGTCGCGGAGCACCCGCATCGCGGGCACGATAAAGCGCGGCTCGGCGAACAGGTCCAGGTCCGTGGTGGCACGGTAGATCCCGGTGTATTCGTAGATCGCGTACGCGCCGGTCACGATGTAGGGGATGCCCGCCTCGTTCAGCGCCACCAGCGCGAGCTTGTAGACTTCACGCTCATCCTCCGGGATCCAGAAATCGCCGTGGGTGAGGGATTTTCGTTCCTCGCGGGAAAGAGACTCGAACTGCCCCTTCCGCGGTGTACCGGGTTCGGTATGCGCCATGGCTTCCCCATCAGGTCTGCGGATAATCAGCGGCGTGGGAGCAAGGAACGGGCCGGGTACACGCGTGGAATACGCGTTGCCCTGGCGGTACGCGCCGATTAGTTTCAGGCATGCTCAACGACCTGCAGTCGCTCTTCAAACAGAGCTGGAAAGCATTCCGCACGGAGATCGCCCGCCGCGAACCGGAAGACGAGCTCGCCGACCTTCTCGGGATGATGCGGCGCGAGATGGTGGAGGCGCGCGCCTCGCTCGCGGAGATGGAGCGCGCGATCGAAGGTGCGCAGGCGGAGCTGGAGCGCGAGCGCGGCGCACTGGCAGACTGTGAGCGACGGGCGCGGATGGCCGGGCGGATTGGCGATACGGAAACGGTCCGCGTTGCCGAGGAGTTCGCGGGGCGCCACCGCGAGCGGACGTCGGTGCTGCAGCGGAAGCACGCCGCCGCCATCGCGGAGCGCGACCTGCACGCGCGCGACGTGCAGCAGATGACCCAGCGGTACCGGCAGGCGGACACGAATCGCTATGCTCTCCTCGCCGAGTTGCGCCGTCAGCGTGCCGCGGGAACTCTCCAGGACGCGCTGGACGGAAGCGCCGGCCCGATCGGCGACTACTCGCGGATGGAGGGCTCGATCCGCGACAGCGCGGCATACGCGGATGCGCTCGGTGAGGTCGCGGATCTCGACGCGCCGCCCCCTGCCGCGGAGCGTCGGAATGAGGTGGACACGCGCCTCGAAGAGTTGAAGCGACGGCTGGGGAAAAGCTAGACGCGAAGAACGGCTCCGCCCGGCCGCTGTCCGCCACCGGTCTCACGATACGGAATAAACACTACAGGCCCCGCTCATCGGCGGGGCCTGTAGTGTTTTCCGGGGCTTTCCAGCCGGAAATACCGGCCTTAGAACCAGCCGCGGTCGTACCCGCGGTTGGCACGGTCATAGCCCTGGTTCATCCCGCCCGCGCGCTGCGAGTTGCCGCCGCGGTTGTCGTACGGGTCGTAGCCTACGGGGTTCGCGCCGTAGTCGCGACCGTTGCGGTAGCTGCGATCATAGTCGCGGTTACTGCCCCGGCCGAACCAGCCGCCCTCATTGCGCTCCTCGAGTACGCGGATCGGCGTGTTGCTCTGCCGGTCGTTGAACGGGTCACCCGAATCGGTCTGGGCGCGGCTCTTGTAGTTGTTGTCGTACCCGCCCGCAAACCCGCGGTCGTAGCCGCCGGCCATGCCCCGGTTGCCGCCGTCGCGGTTGCCGAAGTCGCGGTCGTACCCGCCCCGTGCGGGACCCATCGCGCCACCCGCACCGTAGCCGCTGCCGGTGGGGGTGCGGCTGTAGCCGCTATTGCCCATCATGCCGCGGTCGTAGCCCGCGTTGTTGTAGTTCCCGGCGTTGTTGTAGTTCTGGTCGTAATTGTTGTCCATCCCGAAGAACTCACGGGTGTTCCGCTTCACGCTGCTCCAGCCACCGCTTGCCCGGTCACCCATGTCGCGATCGTAGCCACCCTGCCCACCCCCATGGCCACCGGCCCGGTTCGTGCCGCGGTAGCCGTAGTTTCGGTCGTATCCCTGGTTGAAAAGTGCCATGTTGCCCTCCCTTTTGCTGTGATTCCAGACGGTGGATCCATCCCTTACCCCGATGGGGAGCAGGGAATAATGGGAAACGCAAGCTCTGTTCCATGGCAACCGCTTACGACCGGACCGCGGGCGTGCCCACCCAAGCTTCCGCACATTTTTTCAGGGTTCCGATTTGCGCGATATGATTTGCGCGATACAGGGGGGCGCCGCATGATTCGGGGCAGGCCCACAGCGAGATTTTTGGGTGAGATTACCCCCGTACCTCTGGAGAATGCTAGAGATCACAGGCTCCGGCCCGCCCGCCGCACCACGGTTCGACGCGCTTCTCCCCGGCTCCGGCGGGCGGAGCATCCGGTTTTACGATGCGAGGGGTGTGCTGCGGGCCGACACGCTGGCCGAGGTGCTCCCGGTTCTCCGCGCCGTGGAAGACGCTCTTGCGCGTGGGCTCCACGCCGCGGGATTCGTCTCGTATGAGGCCGCGCCCGCGCTGGACCCGGTGCTGCCGGTGCGTGACGCGGAGCCCGGATTCCCGCTCGCCCGGTTCGGGATCTTCGCCGCGCGCGAAGAGGTTCGCTCCGCCCCGGCCGCTGCCGGAGCGTGGGAGCTCGGCCCGTGGCGCGCCTCGGTGGAGGCCGCCGAGTACACGGAGCACGTCCGCGAGATCCGCGAGCGCATCGCCGCGGGCGAGACGTACCAGGTCAACCACACGCTTCGCCTCCGCGCGGACTTCCGCGGCGACGAGCGGGCGTTCTACGGCCACCTCTGCCAGACCCAGGCGGCCGAGTACTGCGCCTACCTTCCGGGTGACCGATACTCCGTCCTCTCGGCCTCCCCCGAACTCTTTTTCCGGTGGGCAGACGACGAGCTCGAGCTGCGCCCCATGAAGGGCACCCGGCCCCGTGGCCGCTGGCCCGCGGAGGACCATGCGCTGGCCGCCGAGCTGCTCGCCTCGCCCAAAGAACGCGCCGAGAACCTGATGATCGTGGATCTGCTCCGGAACGACGCGGGGCGGATCTCCGAGTTCGGCAGCGTGCACGTCCCCCGTCTCTTCGAGGTCGAGTCGTACCCTACCATACACCAGCTCACCTCCACCATCCGCGCCCGGGTGCGCGCGGGCACCACGCTCACGGAGGTGTTCCGGGCGCTCTTCCCCTGCGGCTCGGTGACCGGAGCGCCGAAAATCAGCACGATGGGGGTGATCGCCGAGCTGGAGAACGCGCCGCGGGGTATCTATACCGGCGCGATCGGGTTCGCCTCGCCGGGCGAGAGCGTCTTCAGCGTCGCGATCCGCACACTGGTGCTGGACCGCGCGAGCGGCGTGGTACAGATGGGGGTGGGGAGCGGGATCACCTGGGACTCCCAGGCGCCCGACGAGTACGAGGAATGCTTCGCCAAGGCCGCCTTCGTCCGTGCGGACCCCGTGCAGTTCGAGCTCTTGGAGACGCTCCTGCTAGAGGGCACGGGCCAGGTTTTCCTTCTGGACGAACACCTCGCCCGGCTGGCCGCCTCCGCGGATCGGTGGGGCTTCCGCTGCGATGTCGGCGCGATCCGGCAGCGGCTACTCCAGGATGCACGCACGGAACACGGGACGGGAGCAGGAGCGTGCAAGCTTCGCCTGCGCCTCGCGCGCGACGGGGCGGTGCGGGTGGAGAGCCAGCGGCTTCCCCCCGAATCCGCCGCTCCCGTGAAAGTTGCGATCTGCGCCGAGCCGGTGGACAGCCGGGACCCGATGCTCTACCACAAGACGACACGGCGCGAGCCCTACGACCGGCGGCGCGCCGCACACCCGGATCGTGACGACGTGCTCGTGGTGAACGAGCGCGGCGAACTCACCGAATCTACGCTCGCGAACCTCGTCGTGGCACGCAACGGGGAGCTGTGGACCCCGCCCGTCGATGCCGGATTGCTCCCCGGCGTTTTCCGGGAGGTGCTGCTCCGCGAAGGCGAAATTCGCGAGCGCACGCTGCGCCCGGAGGATCTTTGGGAGGCGGATGGTGTGTACCTGATCAACTCGGTTCGGAAATGGCGTACGGCAACCGTGACCCCATGAAACGATACATTCTCCGCGTTCTCCTCCTCACCCTGCTCCTACCGCTCGGTGCCTGCTCGCCGTTCTACGTGCTGCGCGCCGGCTACGAACAGGCCAAGATCCTCTCTCGTCGCCAGCCGATCCCGCGGCTCGTGGAAGACCCGCGCACCGATCCGGAGACGCGTGAAAAGCTGCGGCTGGTGCTGGATGCCCGCGACTTCGCCGCGCAGGAGCTCTCCCTGGATGCCGGGCAGAGCTACACCACCTACTCGTGGGTCGATTCCGACACCCTCGCGCTCGTCCTCTCCGCCGCGCACAAGGACAGGTTCGAGGCCCACACATGGTGGTTCCCGATCGTAGGGAGCGTGCCGTACAAGGGGTTCTTCAGCGAACGGTCCGCGCAGCGCGAGATCGAGCGGCTGCAGGCGCGCGGGCTGGATACCTCCCTGCGGCCGACCTCCGCGTTCAGCACGCTGGGCTGGTTCAACGACCCGCTGATGTCCACGCTGCTGCGCTACGGTGAGGTGTCGCTGGTCAACACCGTGATCCACGAGATCTTCCACAACACGTACTATGCGGCGGGGCAGGCGCAGTTCAACGAGAGTGTGGCCAATTTCGTGGGCGCGCGTGGAGCGATCGAGTTCTTCTGCCGCCGCGAGGGGGAGAATGGGCCCCGCTGCCAGCGGGCGCGCGACGCGTGGGCGGATGATTTGCTGTTTGGAGAATTCCTATCGGCGATGGTCGCGGATTTGGAAGCACTGTACGCGAGGACGGAGCTGACCTCGGAGCAGAAGGTTGTGGCTCGCGAGGGGGTCTTCGCGGGGGCACAACATGAGTTCGCCGAGACGGTGCGCCCGCAGCTCCGCGTCTCCACCTTCGCCAGCTTCGGGCAGGAGCCGCTGAACAACGCCACGCTGATCGGGCGGCGGCTCTACTATGGGCGGCTGGACCTCTTCGAACTCGTCTACGAAAGGTACGGCCGCGACCTGCCGCTCACCATCGAGGCGATCGTGGCGGCGGCGCGCGGCACCGCCGGTGATCCGTACGCGGGGGTGGAGGGTCTGCTGGAGAGGTGAGGCGGGCTCCCGCACAGGCGCCCGGGTCATCCAGCAACCCCTGGCGGATCAGGAGGGCCGAGGCGTCGACGGCCGCTCGTTCCCAGTTTCGGTATAACCTTTGCCCATGGAAAAACTCCGGACCGGGCGGCGGAGGCTTGCCTGCCGCGCAACGCACGTTGACGATTCCCATGCGAAGGCTAAAAGGTAACGATGCGAATCGCGATGATCTCGACCCCCTTCATCGCCGTGCCCCCGCGGGACTATGGCGGGACGGAGCTGGTGGTACATGAGTTGGTCGAGGGGCTGGCCGCGCGCGGCCACGAAGTGACCCTGTTCGCGACCGGCGATTCGCGGACCGCGGCGGAGTTGCGCCACCTGTACCCGACGGCGCAGTGGCCGCCCAGCATTATGCCGGACCTGAACCACGTATCGTGGGCGTTCGAGCAGATCGGGCGCGAAGGATACGATGTGATCCATGCCCACTCCGCGGGTGCGCTGGCGTTCGCGCGCCTGCTTCCCGACACCACCCTGGTTTACACGCTCCACCACGTCCGCGACGAGGACCTTTCCGGTTTCTACCGGTTCTTTCCCGACCCCTGGTACATCGCCATCTCGGCCGATCAGGCTGGCCGGGAAGAGCCGCTTCCCCGCCTCGAGGTAATCCATCACGGGCTCGATCCGTCACCGTACGAGTGCACCGAACACCCGGCGGACTACGTCTGCTTCATCGGCCGCTTCTCGGAGATCAAGGGGCCGCATACCGCGATCGATGGAGCCGCGAGCGCCGGGGTTCCGATTCGCATGGCGGGCGAGGTCCACCCGGTGGATCGGGAGTTCGGCGACCGCGAGGTGCAGCCGCGCCTCCGGCAGCCACACGTGACGTATCTCGGCACCATCGGCATGGATCAAAAGGTACCGCTGCTGCGCGACGCGCGGGCGCTGCTGGCGCCGATCGAATGGAATGAGCCGTTCGGCCTGATCCTGATTGAAGCGATGCTTTCGGGGTGCCCGGTCGTGGCTTTCCCGCACGGCAGCGTCCCCGAGCTGGTGGAGCCGGGCGTGACCGGCTTCATCGCACGCGACTCGGGGGAGATGGCCGAGCTGATTCGGCCCGGCGGGGCGCTGGAGAGCTTCGACCGCCGGCGCTGCCGCGAGCGGGCCGTCGAGCGCTTCAGCCGCGCGCGCATGGTGGCCGACCACGAGCGGCTCTACCGGCGTGCGCTCGGCACCGGAGCCGGGCGGCGAGAATCCACGCGGCCGATGATCGACGGGATTCCCCCGCGCGGCTCCGGCGGCACGAGCCCGGCAGAGCGATGAGCGTACGAACGAAGACCGAGCGGATCGAGGTCTCGGCCGAGGAAGCGGTCGGATACCCGGTCGTGGATTGCGAACACCAGACGAGCGTGGAAGATGCGCTGGTGCTGAAGCACGAGCGGCTTTTCCTGCTCGTGGACGGTCACGGCGATATCGAACCGCCGGGGAACTGCGGGCTCGGGCTCTTCTTCGACGACACCCGGATCCTCAGCCACTACACGCTCCGCTTCGCGGGCGACCCCGCCTCGCTGCTGTCCGCGCAGGCGCCGCAGATGTACAGCGCGCAGGTCGACCTCGCGGTGACCGATCACGCGTTTAACGGCGACTCGTGGGACCCGAAGAACGGCGTGCACATCCGCCGCGAAATGGTTCTCGACGACCGGCTCACGGAGCGGGTCACGCTGACCAATCACCTGACCCGGCCGATCGATTTCTGGGTCGAGCTCACGCTGGGCTGCGACTTCGCCGACATCTTCGAGGTGCGGGGATGGAAGCGCGAGCAGCGCGGGCAGTTCTTCGCTCCGCAGGTAGGAGACTGCTCCCTGATCTTCTCCTATCGGGGGCGGGACGGCGCGGTTATCGAGAGCAGGGTGTGCTTCTCGGCGGCGCCGGACGAGCTGCACGCGCACGGCGCGCGCTGGCGTTTCCGACTGGAGCAGAACGAGCCTGTCGAGCTGGAGTGGCAGGTCGTTCCGGACCTCCCCGGAGATCCCGATGCGGGGCTCGCCTTCGACACGTCTTTCGGAGAGCGGCGTGCGCCGCTCGAGCGGGTGTACGAAGAGTGGCACGATGAGAGTACCGAGTGGATCAGCGATGTCGAGGAGTTCAACTCCGCGCTCCAGCAGGCGATTACCGACCTGCGCGCTCTCTATGTGCGGGCGGAGGGCGAGGAGGTGATCTCGGCGGGGATCCCGTGGTACAGCACCGTCTTCGGGCGGGACTCGATCATCACCTCTTTACAGACGCTCCCCGTCAACCCGCGCATTGCGCGCGACACCCTGCGCTACCTCGCCCGCCACCAGGGCGAGCGAGAGAACCCGTCCACCGAGGAGCAGCCGGGCAAAATCATGCACGAGCTGCGTCGCGGCGAGCTGGCGCGGTCCGGCGAGATCCCGCACGTGCCGTACTACGGAACGATTGACGCCACCCCGCTCTGGCTGGTGCTGCTCCACGAGACCTGGCGCTGGACCGGCGACGACGCGCTGGTGCGCGAGCTACTGCCGCACGCCGCACGGGCACTGGAATGGATCGATCGCTACGGCGACATCGACGGCGACGGCCTGATCGAGTATCACCGCACCTCGGAGAAGGGGCTGGTCAACCAGGGATGGAAGGACTCGGGCGACGGCGTCACGTTCCCGGACGGCACGCTCCCCGATCCGCCGATCGCGCTGGTTGAGGTGCAGGGCTATGTCTACGACGCGAAGGTGCGGATGGCGGCTCTCTACGACGCGTTCGGCGATCCTGCGATCGCCGAGCGGCTGCGCTACGAGGCGGGCGGCCTGCGCAATGAGATCACGCGCTGCTTCTGGCTGGAGGAGCTCGGCACCTACGCACTCGCGCTCGACGGCGAGAAGCGGCCTCTGCCGACCGCCACCACCAATGCCGGCCACCTGCTCTGGAGCCGCGTCCCCGATCCGGAGCAGGCGGCGCGGCTCGCGGCAGGGCTGCTGCACCCGGAGATGTTCTCCGGCTGGGGCGTGCGCACACTGAGCGCGGCGCACCCGGTCTACAACCCGATGAGCTATCACAACGGCTCGATTTGGCCGCACGACAACGCCATCGTCGGGCTGGGGCTGGCACTGAACGGCCATACCCGCGCAGCGCTGCCGATCCTGTCCGCGCTGCACGATACCGCCCGCGGCATGGAGTACCATCGCCTTCCCGAGCTGTACTGCGGCATGCAACGCCGCTACAGCATGCGGCCGGTGCTCTACCCCGTGAGCTGCTCGCCGCAGGCCTGGGCGTCGGGCGCACTGTTCATGCTGCTGCAAGCCGTCACGGGCATCCTCCCCGACGCACCGGCGAGGATGCTGCACATCCGCGAGCCGATGCTGCCGCCCTTCCTCCGCGAGCTCACCGTGCTCGGCCTGCGGATCGGCGAATCGCGCGTTTCGCTCCACTTCAGCCGCAAGGGGAACCGTACCCTCGCGAATCTGCTCGCCGTCGAGGGCGAGCCGCTGCAGGTGCGGATCGAGCTGTCATAGCCGCGTTGCCCGCGGCACGAGCAGATCGGACTCGGCGACTGGCGCGTCGGGCCGCGGGTCCGGCGCGCGGCGGAACTCGCCGAAATCCTCCAGCTCCAGCGTGCGGGCGCGCCCCCGCGGATCGAGGCTGAAGGTGACGAACGCGCGGCCGAACCCCGCTCGGCGCCAGACGGCGCGAAAGGTGTCGTGGTGCCAGTGCTCGAGGTCCGCCACGTAGTCCGGCGCATAGGTCAGGACCAGGCGGTTCCGCTCCCGCGAGATGCGCACGTCGCCGAACACGCTGTCCGTGTAGGTGCCGGCGTACGCGTCCAGAGCGAGCGACGGTCGGGTGCGGCGTCCTGGTGCGCCACAGAGTCGCTGACCCCAGCTGGCTGGTACGCCATGTTCTCGAGGCCGCAGGAGAGGCGGAAATGCTCGAGCCGGAGGCGCTGCGTGAAGCGGTAGTCGCGGGGGCTCGCGGTCCGACGGAACGGGAAACCCTTCCAACGTGACTGCGCGGCATGTGAACGAGTACATCTGGGAGATCATGGGGCATCGCTACACCTTAAAGGACTTCCGGACCTTTGGGGAGACGGTGAGGGCCGCCACGATCCTGGCGGACATCGGGCCGGCGGCGACGCCTGCGGAAGCCGGGGAGAACATCATCCTCACGACAAAGCTCGTGGCGGCCGAGCTCGGCAACACCCCGGCGATCACCCGCGAGTCCTACATCCATCCGACCTTGCTCGAACAGTACGAGGAGCACGGGCGCACGATAGAGGGGCTGATGCCTGACGACGCCAGGCGGGCTCGAAACGTCCGGATGGAGGAGCCGGTCGAGCTACATCCGGAGGAGGCCCGCCCCAGCACGACTTCGACTTCGACGCAGGCATCGACCAGACGCCGGCATACGACCTGAGCGAGCCCGAGCCCATCCCGGACCTCGACTTCGATCAGAGCGCCGGCTGCTGAGGCGCAGCCGCGCCCCTCCGCCGCCGGATTGGCGCTGCGGTGGCGTCGGTCCCTCCTCCGCCCCGCCCCGAACGCCGTACGCCCTACCCCGCCGGCCCTCCCGGCTATCCAAAACTCCCTCATCCTCGGCTCCCTCACTTCGGCCAAGCACCCCGCGACAGCCTTGACCCGCTCGGTTCCCGGCACTTCCCGGCACCGATCTTTTCCGAGGCGCCGAAAATGGCGTTTGAATTTCCTATCCCCCCATTCCGCCACATCCACGCGTGATAGGTGCCGCTCTCTACCGCAGCCTCACCGACCACCACGCTGCTGTCGTTCACGGCGAACGCATCGCTGAAATTGGTGGACGCGCCCAGCGTTCCGAGATCCTGCATGCTGCTGCCGTTCCACAGAAAGGCATGCGTTACACGGCTCCCCGTGGCGCTCAGGATATCCGTCTGCGACCGCCCCACCACATGTCCCGCTGAATTGATCATGGCGGTCCGGCTGGTCGCGCTCTCCACGGTGCTGATGGTGCCGAGATCGCGAATTCCCTGTGCATCCCACGTCACCGCGCGACCGCCACTCCCGCCCACAATACGACCCTGATCATTGATCGAGTTGGCCACAGCTTTCTTCACGCTGCCAAGGGTGGAGAGGTCGGTAATGACTCCATTCATCCAGACAACGGCGCGGGAGACCTCGTTCGGGGGTGCAGAGAAGGCTTCGCCCACGGCTATCCCCGCACTGTTGATCTCGAAACGCACGGCTGAAGGTGCTGCCCTCCAGTGAACCCAGGCTGGTCATCGCACCATCTTCCCATTTGAAGGCGACCAACGGCCGGGCATTGGACGTGAGCCGGGAGTTTCCGACGATCTGACCGGAATTGTTGATACCCAGGGCGCTGGCTGTCGTCCCTCCGAGGGTACCCAGGTTGACGAGGGTGTATGCGGTCGGGAGAGTCCAAGGCACAACGGGCTCAGGCGCAACCGGATCTGCGCACGCCATCACGGTGATGGCTGCGAGCGGCAGGAACAGGCGGTTCTTCATGATGAACTTCTGTGTCAAATGGTGGCAGGCGGGGTGAGAAGAGGGGGAATGTGCCTGCGATCACCTGAAGTCAGTATCAACTTCCAATGAACGGTCGTTCCTGACCCGCGAGCGGCTTCATTTGTCCTACGGGTGGTGGAGGCTGGCCGTATCTCGCCCCCACCACGCGCGCCGTTGTCGTTCTGTCCGTCGTCAGGGCCGTACAGCGCCCGGTGCGCCCCCTGGCGAAACACCCCGATCCCGCTTCGCCGCTTCGGCGGCCGCTTCGAGCTTGCCTCCCGCGCCCTTGCTGTCGGAGTACGCCCGCTCCAGGATCCGCTCCGCCACGTCGCGTCCGCCCAGCCCGAAGGCAAGTCCGGAGGCCAGTGCCAGTGCCGCGACAAAACCTATCAGCAACGTGTTCACCACTACCGCTCCGATACCCACCTGGTTCGCGGCAATGATTATCGCGAATGCCCACACCGCTCCCTTCGCGATCGTGGCGAGCATCCCGGGATTCGAGAATCCTGCCTGCTGCGTTGAACCACGCACCAGCCCCCAAAGCGCATTGGCCGCAAGCCCGCCAATCACGAGTACAACGAGTGCTACCACAAGATTCGGCAGCCAGAGCAGCAGCTCGCGCAATACCTCCGAGACAGCAGGCACCCCGAGCGCATCGAATGCGACAACGAGTGCTATGAGCCGAATGAACCACTTCGCCACCAGGGCGATGAAGCCGGAGGAATCCGCCTCTGCCCCGGTGTTGTGCACGAAGTCGGCAAATCCCGATCGCCGAGCCGCGTCGTTGAAGTTCACCTTGCGGAGAACCGCCGCGACTCCCTTCGCCACGAGGCTCGCGAGGAACCAGCCCACGAGTATAATGACGAGAAAGGCGATGATCCTGGGTATTGCTCCCATGAACATCGCCAGTGCCGCTGCAAGTCCCGTCATGAGTGCTTCGTCCCAGCTTTGAACAGTCTGCATGGATCCATTCCTCCTCGGTCGGCGGCCGCGCGTGACACCGGCTCGATCACTTCAGGAGTTCGTGCGTTGAAGCGACCGTCACATGCGATCAGGTTGATTGCAGCGGCAGCAAATGGCGTGCCCTGATGAATGCTCAGGTCACTGGCTGCCCACAGCCGGACGCTCACCCTGATGCGCTATCCAGTAGACGAATGCGGCAATCGCATCGACGCCGGCATCGCTGAGCGGGGTGCCGCCGCGTGGCGGCATGACGATGTGATCCGGCTTGTCCAGGCCGGTGATGATGATCGAACGGATCGACTGGTAGCTTCCGTCGATTTCGTGCCAGTCTCCATCGCGCAGGTTCGTGCCGTCGTCTCCTCCCCTCAGCGCGGGGCCGTGGCACATGATGCAGTTCGCACGCCCCACCACTCCCTGATAGAGGCTGTCGCCGCGGGCGATTCTCCCTCCCTCGAGCACCACAGTCCCCGCGTCTACCCGGTCGGGGTAGCTGTCCTGCAGATACCGGACGCCCGACGCGTGTGCTCCCTCGACATCGACCTCCGCACGGCTGCACCCGGCTACTGACAGGAGGGCCACTGTACGACCGCATCGCGCGCCGCTACAGGGGCGACGTGGACACCGGCATCAACCCCGTGCGGGTCTGGGGCGCGGCGGGCCCCTCGTTGAACCTCGTCGGCAACGGCGGCCTGCACGCCACCGCGTGGGACCTGCACCGCTGGATCGACGCGCTCGACGGAGGCCGGCTGCTCCCCACCACACTGCGCGCGGCGCAGAAAGCGCCGTGCGTGTGCATGGGCGTGGACGACGACGGGACGTGCAGCGACCACTACGGCTTCGGCTGGCATGTCTGGTCGCTCCCGAACGGGACACGCGTCATGATGCACAACGGGAGCGATGCGGGCTACTACGCTGAGGTGCGGCGCATCCCCGCGCGCCGGGTGATCGTGATCGTCATGTCGAACCGCGCGTCCCCGCTCGCCGAGCGGATGGCGGCACGGCTCATGGCGCACGCGCTCCGCTTCGCACCCGCCGCGCCGTGACCGAGGCGCATACAAA
>JACDHR010000462.1 GCA_013820915.1 Gemmatimonadota bacterium | reverse complement strand
CTTCCGGTTCGTGTAGCCGCACTCCAGAACGGTCCATCCCTCGGGGAGAGGTGGCACGGGAGGCAGAGGAACAAAGCGATCGTTATGGTGGTGCGATGCCGGAGCTGTGGTCTCCTCGACCGGCGCCTTCGCCTCGACGGCGTCCTGCGCGGAGCAGGCGAAGGTAAGGGGTAGCAGGAGAAGCGGGAGCGAGCGGAGTACCGAGCGGGAGCTGGCCATGAGTACCTCCTTCAGGGGTGAGCGTGCGCGAGTGAACCTGCCTGCACCGGATACTGCCACCGACACTTCCGAGCCTGCCACACCTGCTGGGGAGAGTACCAACGGGATGCTTGATTCTACGCCGCATTCCTGCCGCCCACAAGGTTAGAGCGGCATACAGAGTCGGTGTAGAGTCCGGCTCCGGCGAGCCCTCACCCCCAGCTCGCTCAGGCTCGCTTTCCCCCTCTCCCGCATGCGGGAGAGGGGGCCAGGGGGTGAGGGCCTGGAGCGATGGCGTAAGCTACAAACCGTCCTGAACACGGCTAAAAACCCCGGCCCCCGACCACTACCGCACTGAGGCGGACGTACCCGTCCCCCTTCGCACCCGGTGGAGAGTTTCTCGACTCACGCGGAGCGTTGACACAGTTCACTGCTGCGCCCGGTCGCGGGATGTGCCCTGAAGTGCCAGACACGTCTGCCCGATCTACTGGCGGCCCTCGGCGATCGCGAACCGGCTGATCACCGTAATCTCGACCCGAATCGTGCGGGCCTCCGGATCGACTTCCCCCTGAAGATTTGTCCAGCCGTCCTGTTGTCGATAACGCCAGATGGTGACGGTTCTGCCAGGTGTAGGAATGCCCGGGGGGCACCTCCCGTAGCTCATCGTAAGCTGGGCAGGTCGGTTGAAGGTAATGCTCTCGGTATCGGCCTGGATTTCTACCGCGCGGATGGTGTCCAGCGGTGTGAAGGTGAACTGTACCGTCCGATCCAGTGCGCCGGTTCGGATCTCCAGGAGCGCGAAGTCGGGCCCGACCCGCTCGGCCCGCCCGGCCCTGGCAGTGAAGCGTTTCGGCTGCCGGTCGGGGGCGGGGCATCTCAGCGCGCGCCATCCTGCAGGGAGGGGAGGAAGCTGAACGGCGAGGCCGACAGGTATCGTGTCCCGCTGGACAATCGCGGGTCTGGCGTCTGGCGGCGGGGGCGCTGGCGGAGGTGCCGTGGCTGGATCTTGCGGAGGAGCGCAGGCAACAGCCCATAGCAGGATGCAGAGCGCCGTGTAGAGGCGGATGCGGTCAGAACGCATGTGGATCTCCGTGCTGATTTGAGTTCGGGCAGGGAATACTCCTCGTTGCTGGCGACTGCACCTTCCGGAAGGCCGTGGTTGCTCCTGCGACCTCCCGGTGACGACTCGCCACTCTCTCGCCCATGGCATCCTCTACTCGGCTTCCTCTGCTTTCCATCCGGTGAGGAGCGCCTCCGCCCGTGCCGCGTCTCGCTCGCTGCCAACGAAATGGAAGATCTCGCATGCGCGACCGAGCTGTGCCAGCGCCTCCACCTGACGCCCCTGGTCCCACCGCAGCTGCGCGATCCCTTCCAGAGCAAGGGCGTGCTCCCGCTCCAGGTCCCCTTCAGTCGCGAGCGTGATCGCCCGCTGCAGATGCGTCTCGGCAGCGGCGAAGTCGCCATGCAGACGGGCAATCGTGGCCCGGCTCACTTCCACTTCCGCGAGCGTGCCACGATCCCCGATGCACGCCGCAGCTGTGTAGGCCGCAGCAAGCACCAAGCGCGCCTTGGCGAACTCACCTACGTGGATCAGGGGCTTGGCACGGTTGGCATGTAGCATCGCCAGCAGCCCTGAATCGCCGACCTGCTCCGCGACCTCGATTCCACGGTTGAAATAGAGCTCCGCCTCCATCCACTCCTGCAGATCGGTGCAGACGATGCCGAGGTTGTTGTACGCGGTCATCGCGCTCACCTTGTCCCCCGAGCGCACCGAGGAGGCAATGCTCTCCAGATACCGTGCACGCGCTTCGGGCAGCCGGCCCTGAATGTTGGCGATGATCCCCAGGTTCTGCGAGGCGTGACCAACGGTCGAGTCGTCCCCCGCATCGAGCGCCAGATCGAGGGCCTTCGCGTAGAGCTGAGCGGCGCGCGTCCAGTCCTGCTGCACATGATAGATCGCGGCGAGCCCGTTGACCGCCTGGGCGGCAGCGCCTTTGAGGCCGTTGCGCTGGGCGATCTCGAAGCTCAGCTCCGCTATCTCTTCGGCCTCCTCGAAGCACTCGAGCCGACGACGCACCCGAGCTGAACCCCGGAGCGCGCCAGCGACCGTGAATGGATCCCTCTCCTCGACGCCGCGCTGGAAGAGCCGCTCGAAAGCTTCCATGGCGGCATTCCAATCGCCGGAGTGCTCGTGGGCCGCTGCACGCTCCCGAATCTCGGAGAGGCTCTCGCTCAAGGCCTGCATCGCCTCTTCTCCCGCGGTCGCGGTCCGTGTCCGCACCCGTGTTACTGCTCCGCAATCGCGAAGCGGCTAATGCCGGTGTTTCGGACCGTGATGGTCAAGGTCCGCGAATCGACTTCGCCGCCGAGGAACTGCCAGCCGTCCTGCGTCCGGAAGCGCCAGACGGCCAATCGGGTGCCGGGGGGAGGAAGCTTCTCCCGGCAGCGTGCATAGCTCAGCGTCAGATCCACCGTCCCCTTGAATGGACCGGCAGCGGTGACGATTACCAGCAGTTGCCGGGTCGCCGCTTCGCGGAGCGTGAACTGAATGTTCCGACCCCGGTCGACAGCGCCCTCGGGAATGGTGAGGATATGACCGTTCACCTCGATCGTGCCACCGGCGTAGCCGATAGTTCTGGTGCAGGAGTCGCCAGATCCCCGTTCACACTCGAGCCATCGGTCCACTTCTGGAGGTCGTGGTGGAAGCCAATCGATGGGTCGGCCGAAGAGCTTTTCGATGAGTGCAGCGAGACCCGCCAGCGCCAGCAGGTGGCGGAGCAGAGCGAAGATGAGACGCATGGACTAGCCTCTTGAAGGGTGAAAGACGGAACTACGAGCGCTTCACAACGCGGAGGCACTGTTCATGGTCTCCGCCTCCCCATCTATCCAGCACTTCCCGGCAGCCGCAACACGAACGTCGAGCCTTCTCCGATCTCGCTCTCCACCACCAGCTCGCCGCCCAGCAGGCGCGCCAGCTTGCGCGAGATGGGGAGCCCTAGGCCGGTTCCCTCGGAGCCCGCCACCTGCTCGAACTCCTGGAAGATGCGCTCCAGGTTCTCGGGGGCGATGCCCGGTCCGGTGTCCGCGACCTGGA
>JACDHR010000120.1 GCA_013820915.1 Gemmatimonadota bacterium | reverse complement strand
TGACGTCGCGCAGAGATTGCCAGAGCACCAGCCCCGCGGCGCCCGTGATCTCGTCCAGGATCCCCGCGCTCTCCAGCGGCTCGGGTCCGTGCACGAGCGCGGGCGGCACTCTCCAGCGGCGGCGTACCCGTCGCGGAGAGGAGGGGGAGGACGAAGCAGAGGATGTGGGTTGCATACGCTGACTCCAGAAGAGCGCCGAGGGTGATTTACAGAACTTCGGGATACACGCACCTTCTATACTACCCAGTCTCGGCACCGCGCGCCAGATTCTTGAACATGGGCGTGGAACCGCTCTACATCCCCGTGCCTGCTCCCATCCCCGCTTCCTCGCGGATGATGCGGTCCAGGTCTTCCAGCGAGCGGATGTTGGCTCGTTTGCCATTCACGAAGATCGTGGGTGTGCCGGGAACGCCCAGCGACTGGCCCAGCTGCATGTTGCGCGTCACCTCCACCGCATAGCGGTCGGAGCGCAGGCACGTCTCGAACGGCTCCCGCTCCAGGCCGGCCCCCTCCGCGTACCGCACGAAGAGCGGCAGTGCGTCGTCGGCATCCGCCCACGCGCGCTGCTCTTCGTAGAGCGTGTCGTGGTACTCCCAGAACCGACCCTGCTCGTTCGCGCAGCGCGCCGCGCGCGCCCCGAGGAAGGCGTGCGGGTGAATGCTGACCAGCGGGAAGTCGTAGTGCACGTAGCGGACAGTCCCGGCCTCGACGTACTGCTCCTTGATGTACGGCGTGCCGAAGGAGGCGAACTGGGCGCAGGCCGGGCACTGGAAGTCCGCGAACTCGTAGATCACCACCGGCGCGTCATCGCGGCCGACGGAGATCCCCTGCACGCGCGCGAGCTCCGCCGGCTCCACCTCGCCCGCCACGGGAGCTGTGGCCGTCTGCTGAGCCTGCTCGGGCTGCCGTTCGGCGGGGCGGGGCGTGCAGGCGCCCACCACCACGAGGAGCGCCAGCAGTACGGTGCAGTGGAGAGATCTCATAGCTTTCATTTCCTGAATAGATTTTGTACGGAAGAGGAGCGGGAACACCCCGCCTCTGCCGCTGCGAGAGAGAACCATGAACGTGCCGCCGCACTTCCGTGCCCCGGAGTCGGCACAATCCGGGCCTACGCTTCTTCTCCGCCCGTGACGTAGGCGGAGACCAGCCGCTTCATGTCTACGTACATCTGGCGCGTGACACTCGGTTCCTCGCGGAGGAGGTCGACCAGCCGCTCGTATTCGCCGAGCTTGTCGATCGGCACCTGAACCGTCTCGCCGTGGAATGTCCCTTCATCGGCGAAGATGAGGCGAACAGAGGTAGTGATGGGGAGCCTGGGCATCGGAATACAGGGTGGAAGATGTAGAATGGAGACCCGGCCGCGGCCTATCGCCTCCCCAAATCGCGGAGGCCGGGGAGCGAGAACAAAAAGATCAGGGTAATCACCACGGCGGATACCAGGCACCACTGGCAGAATGCCCCGATCACCGCCCCCGACAGATAGGTCAGGTAGGCGGAAAAGACCACGCCGAAGGCGGCGAGTCCGAACAGCAGAACCGCGATCGAAGGTACGCGTGCCCAGCGCGGCTGCACGCCGATCAGCGCGACGGCGAGCAAAAAGAGATACGCGCCCACCCCCCAGAGCGCGACCGGAACGCCCAGCAGCAGCGAATACTCGGAGGCCTGCACGGTCTCACACCCTCCGGCGCCGCACTGGATGGCTCCCAGGTATCCCAGCTTGTAGAGCGCGAGGTATGCGGATACTAGAAGCCCGATGAGGGCCAGCACTGCGATCACCATGCGGGAGACCGGCGGTACGAAGGTGGAATCCGCCGCCGGCGCCGGGGAAGAAAGGTGAACTTTCTCCCTCATGGAATCCCGGGTGTCTCTCTGCCGGTTTGGTCCGGTACGGCGCCGGGTGCGACGGCGCCGGCCGCCGGGGAGGTGCCCAGCTCCTGCTGGATGATCCCCTCCAGCTCCCTGAACGAGGGCACGGCCGGAAGCCGTTTCCCGTTGATGAAGAGCGTTGGAGTGCCCTGCACGCCGAGGGATTCGCCGAGCCGCAGGTTCTGGGTAACTTCCAGTGCGTAGCGGTCCGAATTCAGGCATTCCTGGAAGGCTCCGCGGTTCAGCCCGATCTCTCCCGCGTAGTCGATGAAGATGTCCGATGCGTTGCGGACCGAAGCCCAGCGCGGCTGCCGCCCGTAGAGTAGGTCGTGGTAATCCCAGAACCGGTCCTGCTCGTTCGCACAGCGCCCCGCGCGCGAGGCGAGGAAGGCGTGCGGGTGGATGCTGGTCAGCGGAAAATCGTAATACACGTAGCGGACGATACCCGCGTCCACGTAACGTTCCTTGACCAGTGGAGCCACGAAGGTGGCGAACTGCGCGCACCCGGGGCATTGGAAGTCCGCGAACTCGAAGATCTCCACCGGCGCGTTCGGCTGCCCGATGGAGATCCCCTGCACGCGCGCGAGATCCTCGGGGTTCATCATCACCGGCACGGGCTCGAGCGCCGCCGCTCCGCCACGGCCGAGCACCTGGTAGAGGAGCACGCCGGCCCCGGCGACTGCGACAATGCCGAGGATCACGTAGAAAGGAAACAGAGGAGACCGCCCCGCGGGGGCTGCTGTGCGTCGAGCCACGAAACCGCTCCGATCACGAGGAAAAGCCAGGCCGTCGGTGTAAGACGGACGCGAGTCGCTGCAATCTTCACCGCGCCACGGAGATGCAGCACCGTGAAAGTAACGGATTTCGTTGCGCTACAGCAAGGCGAAGAAGGGAACGCTCCTTGCACCACCGAGTGCGGAACCTCACGGGAACATCAACATCACGATATGCCGGATATTCGTCTCGTACGCCGCCAGGGATCTCAGATATGGATCTGGAGCGGGGTTCTCGCCGCGATCGGCCTCTCGGTCTGGGCCGCCGCATTCATCTTCGGGGATCCCACGGATCCAGCCGAGCAGCCGCGTGTGGGCGCCGCCGCCCAGTTCGGCGCCGAGCGCGCACAGGTGCTCCCCATGGAACCCGTGCCCTTCGCATCGCTGACGCCCCTGAGCCGCGGCGATCTCGGGCGGCTGGTGCGGTTCTCCGGCGTGGCGGAGACCTCCCCGGTACGGGGCAACGTATGGGTCCGCGCCTCCGATGGGCGAAGAATCCTCATGCGCCTGGAGCCCCTTCCGCCCGAGGGGGTGCTCGCCAACTTTCGCCCGGGAAGGTCGATCCAGGTGGATGGCTATCTTCAGAACATCTCGCGCGCGGAGTTCATCGCGTGGGCGGATTCTCTCGGCATCTCGATCCCCCGCCCACCGCCCGCGCCACGCTTCGGGCAGCTGCCGGGCCCGGAGTTCGCGCGGATCGACGCGCTCTTCATCCGGGATTTCTACATCTCCGTGCGCCCCGAAGCGCTGCAGCGCGAGGCACAGCCCGCCGGAACGGCGCCGCAATCGTAGCGCGGCGGCAACCCCGGAGATCAATACGGGACGTTCTCAACTCTGTATTTTCTTAACTTAATATTTTATGTCGATTCATTGGGGTCCGGACGAACTGGACCGGCTGGAGCGCGCGATCACCGAGGGATTACGGATCAACCTCATGCGCCGCGGCACGGATTTCTCCGTGACCCCCCGCTCGTTGCATACGGAGGGCGCGATTGAAATCCTGACGGCCACCCATACGACGACCGGGGAAGACCTCAAGTTCAGGCTGGACGAGGTCGAGGATTGGGACATTCTGTAGAAGGCGAGCGGCGCTACAGCGCCTCTTCGGTAAGGGTCCCGTTCCGCTGCGCACGTCGGACACAGTCGCGACCGGCCTTCTTCGCCTGGTACAGCGCGACATCGGCGCACTCGATCAGATCCTCCACCGTCTCGATATGCGCCGCCGGCCACGACGCGACGCCCGCGCTTAGCGAGGTGCGCGTGGAGGTTTCGCCGAATACGAAGGTCACCGCGGCCAGGTAGTCGCGGGCACGCTCGGCGAACCGCAGAGCGCCCTCGGGCCCGGTATTGGGGAGGACGACCACGAACTCGTCGCCGCCGTAGCGGCCCGCGCAGTCGCTGGCACGGTGGGCACCCTCGCCACGCAGCCATGCGCCGAAGGTGCGCAGCACGGCATCCCCCGCCGGATGGCCGTAGCTGTCATTGATCTCCTTGAAGCGGTCCAGGTCGAGAAGCACGACGGAGAGCGCGGACTCGCGCCGGCGGGCGAGGTCCAGCTCCTCGCCCAGGTATCGGAACACGGCACGGCGCGTCGCACACCCGGTCAGCTCGTCGGTATGAGCGAGATCGTGCAGGTGTCGGCGCTGCTCCACCAGGGTTTCGAACACCTGTGCGCGGCCCAGCGCCTGTGACATCCCCGCGACGATCTGCTTCGCGATGACCACAGCCTCCGCGTCCAGCGGGGGCTCGTCGAGAGTTGCTCGCAAGAGGAACACCCCGCGCGAATGCTCAGCGACCGGGAACGGAACCGCCAGCACCGAGCCGAGCGACGGGGACATCCCCTTCCGGCTCCACTCGCCGCGAACCGTCTCGAAAATCGGGGAGGTCGGCACATCTTCCACCAGAACGGGCTCCGACATCTCCAGCGCCCGCTGGATCTCCGGGTACCACTTCAACTGCACCAGCCCACCCACCGCGGTCCCCTGCTCCGAAGATACCGCGATACGCGCCACACCTTCTCCTTCAGCGATCATGATACTGCACCGGCCGACGTTCCAGATCTCCGCCACGCGCGAGGTCACCAGACGGAACATCTCGCCGGCGGCGACCACGCTGTTCAGATCGCGCACCACGTCGATCGCCTGAAGACGCAGCTTCGCCTCCACACGTGCCCGACGCAATTCGCGGGAGCGGCCCACGTGCGCCTCGACCCGCGCGAGAAGCTCGCCCAGGCGGAATGGCTTCGTCAGGAAGTCCGCGGCGCCATGCTGCAGCGCGGATACGACGAGCTCACCGTCCGTCGCCGCCGTAATCAGCACCACCGGCAGGTCGAGCCAGCGCGCATCGGCGTGGACGGCCCGCAGTACGTCGAGCCCGCTCATCTCCGGCATCATCACGTCCAGGAGGAGCAGGTCCGGCGTAGAAGGGGCGGCCTCCAACATCCGAAGGATGGAGCGGCCGGTATCCGCCGTCTCGACGGTGTACCCGCTGGCCGTGAGTGCCCGCTCCAGCCCCTGCAGCAGGACCGGGTTGTCGTCGGCCACGAAAATGATAGCGGAGCCGTTGATCATGCTCGCGGGTGCAATCACGTGAAAATGCTCATGCCGGATGACAGTGCATTCAGGAAGCGAGTACGCCCGGCAGCATCGCGGGCGGGCGCAGACCACGGATGGGGCCTGTGAGCATCATGAAAGTGCAATTTCAGGGCCAGACAAAGCGTTGATTTAGGCGCGCGTCCGCGAGCTTTCACACCCTCCGCAGACGCGAGGTGTGGTGTAGGATCCACGCCCTGTACCAATTATGTCCCAGAACTGCGATCCCGGCAATCGGCAAGGATCCTTCATCGCAGCGGCTGGCCTGAAACTCGCAACCGCCGGACTCACCCCATGCACGACGAGGTATACCGTACGTGTCCTGCGGATCGCCGGCCCGAACGGGCACCACTCCGCTGTACCATCACCGCGAGCTGCATTCTGTTCGTCTCGATCCTGTCCGCGCGAGTTCCGGCGCGATTCCGTTGCATCTGCCTGCTGATGATCGTGGTTTCGTACTCAGGCTGTGGCCGTCCGGGGGACGACGGCGCGGAGTGGGCGGAGCGTACCTGGCGGGATCTATCGCTCCGCGAACGCGTTGCGCAGACGATCATCGCGGAGGTGGCAGTGCCGGCCGCGTGGCCGGACTCGGCTGTGGACGCGCGGAACCGCCAGGCTATCGCGGAGCGCGTGGGAGGCGTGATTCCGCGGGGTGGAAATGTGGCCGAGCTTGCCCGTACCCTCGGCGCGCTGCCGCGGCAGGGGCAGGGGCAGATCCGGCTGTTGGTCGTTGCCCCGCCGGAGGCGGGCACGGAAGCGCCAACCATCCGTATCGAGGCTCTCTCCCCCGCTGATCTGCGGAGGAGCGGGCGAGACGCCGCACACACCGCTCGCGCCGAGGGCGTGCATTTGATATGGGTGCCGAACACGGCGGGGATCACGTCGTACCTGCAGGGGCTGGTCGGTGGGGAGGTACTCGCGGCCGTATCGGCCATTCCGGCGCGGGAACCGGGTGCGCTGAACGGGCGGGTTCCGGTGCTCCTGTCCGACCGTGTATGGCTGGAAACGGCGGAGCTGCCCCTGCTGCGTGCCGGGGTGGAGGCGGGGGTGGGGGCGATCCTCCTGCCGCCGGTTGCGATCCCCGCACTCTCGGGAGACACGCTTCCCCTCCCCTTCTCACCGGCGGTAGCGTCGGGTTTGCTCCGGCGTGATCTCAACTTTGAAGGGCTGGCGCTGGCAGACCTGAGCCGCGCCGGCGCGCTCGTCGGCGCCTACGGCGAAACGGACGCGGCTGTGCGCTCGCTCGCCGCCGGTGTGGACCTGCTGGTTGGCGTCGCGGAGCCGACCGCCGTGATCGACGCGGTGGTAGCAGCCGTGGAGGAGGGACGTCTGCAGCGGGCGCGGGTAAACCAGGCGAGCCTGCGGGTTCTCCGCACCAAGGGTCGGCTGCAGCTGCACCGCGACGAGGCACGCTCGCGCGGATCACGCAGGCTATGGGGCCGAAGCGCCGGAGGAGAGCACCCGACCCAAGAGCTACGGACAATCTCGGCGCAGGAGGAGAGCGCCGCGCACCTCGCCCCGATGCTGCAGCACGTGCCGGCGGCGGAGGCCGGGATGAGCGAGGCCGCACTGAGGCGCGTGGACGGCGTGATCCGGGGGGCGGTCGAGGAAGGTCTGTTCCCTGGCGCGGCTCTCGCCGTGGGGCGCCGCGGCCGGCTGGTGCGGCTGCAGGGATACGGGCATCTCAGCCGCGAGCCCGACGCCGCGCCGGTGGAGGCGACTACCCTCTACGACCTGGCCTCGCTGACGAAGGTGGTCGGCACCACCGCCGCCGCGATGGCGCTGATCGACGACGGGCGGCTGGAGCTGGACGCACCGGTGCAGCGTTACATCCCGGAGTGGCTCTCCACCTCGGGCAACGGCCCGCAGATCGACATCACCCGGCAGCGGGTGACGGTACGCCACCTGTTGACACACATGGCGGGGCTCCCCGCGGGGCTGGCGATCCACGCACGCGCGGAATCTCCGGCCGATGCGATGCGCCGGGTGATCCGGGCGCCGCTCACGCTGGATCCGGGAGCCGTGTCACTCTACAGCGACCTCAGCATGATCCTGCTCGCGGAGGTCGTGAGCCGCGCGGCGGGCGAGCCGCTGGATCGGCTGCTCGCCCGCCGCGTTTTCCGGCCGATGGGGATGGCCTCCACGATGTACCTTCCTCCTCTCGCGCTCCACCCCCGGATCGCGCCGAGTGCGCAGACCGCACCGGACGAGTTCCTTCTCCAGGGGATTGTCCACGACGGAACCGCCTTCCGGCTGGGCGGCGTGAGCGGGCATGCGGGAATCTTTTCGAACGCCCGCGACCTGGCGGCATACGCGCAGACCCTGTTGAACGGCGGCGCGTATGGACCGTCCGCAGTTTTCAGCCCCGCCACCGTTACAGCGTTCCGCACACGGCAGCCCGGAGCAAGCGAACGGGCGCTGGGGTGGGATACCCCAGCGCCCGAAAGTTCGGCGGGCAGCTACTTCTCGGCGCAGTCCTTTGGCCATACCGGTTTCACCGGCACCTCGCTCTGGATCGACCCCGAGAAGGAGCTTTTCGTGGTGCTCCTGACCAACCGCACCTACGACCGGACCTCGCTCCAGCGGATGCTGGTGCTCCGGCAGCGCGTGCACGAAGGAATCGCGCGTGCGATCGTCGATGCGCCTGTCCGCAGGCGTCCGGGAGCCGTCGACATCATCACTCCGCCACGGGCTCGATAGGCGTTTCCGTCTCCATCTCGTCCGTCGGATCTGCGTCACCGATCGGCTCCGGGTCAACTACCGACTCCAGCTCGGCGGGCACCTCCGGCTCGCTCACCACGCGGGCGACGTCCATCACGACGTCCCGCGCGTCCAGGTTGACCAGGCGAACTCCCTGCGTGTTCCGCCCGATCACGCGGATCCCGTCGATCCCCTGGCGGTTGACGATCCCGGCACGGGTGATGATCATCAGCTCATCGCCGGGGAGCACCTCCTTGATCGTCACGACGCGGCCTGTCTTGTCGCTGGTACGGACGTTGATCACGCCCTTCCCGCCCCGACGCTGCAGACGGTACGCGTCGACTTCGCTCCGCTTGCCCATCCCCTTCTCGGTCACGACCAGGAGCGTGGTGTCCGGGTTGAGCACCACCATCCCGATCACAACGTCCTCTTTCATGAGCGAGATCCCGCGCACGCCAGTGGTCGCGCGGCCCATCTCGCGAACGTCGGTCTCATGGAAGCGAATCGCCATCCCCTCGCGCGTGGCGAGCACCACATCGCTCTTCCCTCCTGTAAGCTGAACCCCGATCAGCTCGTCGCCTTCCAGGACATTGATGGCGTTGAGCCCCACCGAGCGCGGGTTGCCGTAGGCGGAGAGCACCGTCTTCTTCACCACGCCCTTCCGGGTGGCGAACATCAGGTAGCGGTCGTGCGAGAACTCGCGCACCGGCACCAGCGCCGCGATCCGCTGATTCGGCGCGATGTTGAGCAGGTTGACGATCGGCTTGCCGCGGCTCGCGCGCCCGGCCTGCGGGATCTCGTGCACCTTCAGCCAGTAGCACTGGCCGCAGCGGGTGAAGAACATCAGATAATCGTGCGTGCTCGCCACGAAGAGGTGCTCGACCCAGTCCTCTTCTTTCGTGCCCATCCCGCTGATCCCGCGGCCGCCGCGGCCCTGCCGACGATAGGTATCTACGGTACAGCGCTTGATGTAGCCGCCGTGCGAGACGGTGATCACCATCTCCTCGTCGGCGATCAGGTCCTCGATCGAGAGGTCGCCCGTCTCACCCAGGATCTCGGTGCGGCGATCATCGCCGTACTTGTCGGCGACCTCCTGCAGCTCGTCCTTGATGATCTGGAAACGGCGCTCGCGGTTCCCCAGAATGTCCTGGAGATCGGCGATGGTGGCCCGGACCTCGTCGAGCTCGGCCTCCAGCTGCTCGATCTCGAGCCCCGTGAGCTTGGCGAGGCGCATGTTCAGGATCGCATCGGACTGGCGCTCGGAGAGCGTGAAGCGCTCGCGCAGCCGCTCGCCCGCCTCCTGCGTGGTTTCCGAGCCCCGGATGATCGCGATCACCGCGTCGATATTGTCGACGGCGATCTTGAGACCTTCGAGGATGTGCTCGCGCTCGAGCGCCTTGTTCAGCTCGAACTGCGTGCGCCGGACCACCACCTCGTGGCGGTGCTCGACGAAGTAGCCGAGCATCTGCTTGAGGTTGAGCACCCGCGGCGCCCCGTTGACCAGCGAGAGCATGATCACGCCGAAGGTGGACTGCATCGGCGTGTGCTTGTAGAGCTGGTTGAGCACGATCTGCGGGATCGCGTCGCGCTTGACTTCGATGACGACCCGCATCCCGTCACGGTCCGATTCGTCGCGCAGGTCCGAGATCCCCTCGATCTTCTTGTCGCGCACCAGCTCGGCGATCAGCTCGACGAGGCGCGCCTTGTTGACCATGAAGGGGATCTCGGTGATGATGATCCGCTCGCGGCCGTTGTCGCGCTCCTCGATCTCGGCGCGGGCGCGCATGATCACGCGGCCGCGGCCGGTCTCGTACGCATCCCTGATCCCGTCGCGCCCGTAGACGAGCCCGGCCGTGGGGAAGTCCGGCCCCCGGACGAACTGCCGAAGGTCGTCGATCCCGGCGTCCGGATTGTCGATCAGGTGAACGCAGGCGGCGACGACCTCGCGCAGGTTGTGCGGCGGGATGTTCGTCGCCATCCCCACGGCGATGCCGCTGCTGCCGTTGACCAGCAGGTTGGGGATCTTGGCCGGCAGCACCGTGGGCTCCAGCAGCCGGTCGTCGAAGTTGGGCGCGAAGTCGACCGTCTCCTTGTCGATGTCCGAGAGCATCTCGGTCGCGATCGGCGCCAGGCGCGCCTCCGTGTAACGATACGCCGCCGCACTGTCGCCGTCCACGCTGCCGAAGTTGCCCTGCCCCGCGATCAGCGGATAGCGCAGGCTGAAGTTCTGGACCATGCGCACCAGCGCGTCGTAGACCGCCGAGTCGCCGTGCGGATGGTACCGGCCCAGAACGTCGCCGACGACCGTCGCGCTCTTCTTGAAGGGCCGGCTCGGCGAGAGCCCGTTCTCGTGCATCGCGTACAGGATGCGCCGGTGCACCGGCTTCAGCCCGTCGCGCACGTCCGGCAGCGCCCGCTGTACGATCACGCTCATCGAGTAGTC
>JACDHR010000461.1 GCA_013820915.1 Gemmatimonadota bacterium | reverse complement strand
GAGTGGCTCGATAACATCCGGAAGCTCGTGGAAGCGCCGCCTGGCTCGCAGATCGTCGTGTTGCGTCCAGACGATAGTGGTTTGATTAGTGGGAGAGCATTGCCGATCAGGCTGACTGATGATCCAAACGCACCGGCGTTTCAGAGGATAAGCCATGATGAGACGTATCCATATCGGCAAACAGAGTCGGTCCAAGAGCTGAACCGAAGACTTCAGGGGAAGAAGAGCATCAACCAATTTGACATTCAGTGTGTGAGGCAGGTTCATGACATAGAGTCGAGACCTGAGTACTTCTATCAATCAAAGTATGGGTCACCGCAGTACAGCGAAGCATTCGTAGAGTGGTTGATTCTCCAGCATGAGAAAGACTCAGATTTCTTTGACCGTGCCCGGGATGAATATCGAAAAACTCGTCAGCGGCGGTGGAACCAAAGATTTCGTCGAACCAGAGGCTGACTGTCAGTTGCTCCCATGCTTTACGAATCGCTGAACGCGGACGGGGGCGATCTGTATTTTTAGGCGGGCCTCGCTTGTTTTTCGGGTGCGGTGCCGTTCACGATCCTTGCGCCGGCCCTGCCCCGGTTTGCTGTTGCGCAAGGTGTGCGTTAGATGGCTTGGCCGCCATCGACGATCAACAGGGGGAGGACCCAAAGCAGATGACTAAGACTGTTCGGTATTATCAGTATATCTCGGATGACAAGGTCGGTGTTCTTCTTCCGCAGTTCGACCGAGGCTCTAGGTGGCGAACCAACCTCCGGCTCAGTGTCGGGGAGATCGCCGCCGAGATCCACTCCGAACCACGGGAGTTAACCAGTAGGGTTGCGCGCCTAGAGGCTGTCGAGAGGCACCTCCGGCGCGCATGCAGGATTGGAACGCTTGAGGAGCCTGCGTCATGGTTCGGGGGGTCCTGCCTGGGTCGGATTGCCTACTTTACCGAAGACCCTCGTGGCGTGTTTGTCTTCGCACCCGTCGGTCACCGACTTCTCGTCATCGGTGGCTCAGCGAAGCACCTAATAGGTGTGAAGCGAAAGCAGCGGATTGAGGGTGGCTACTCTTTTTTCCCGCGCATGATCGAGGCTCTACTGCACTCAACTACTATTTCGCTGGCCCTGCAACCGCCAGACGAGGAATCAATGGCCAATCCAACAACCACGGTTGCTGGAGGTGAGAGGGCATGGGGGCATCTGGTGGAGTATGCCCTTCGCGACTTACGCGCCCCGCGGCAGCGCTATGAATTCCTGGCGAAAAGGCTCCACACGGTGCCGTATCGCGGGCTTGAAATCTTAGTTGCGACTCCGCTTTTCATCGCGGTTGAGTGATGCAGAAGAGCCTGAAGATCTGCTCCGTCGCTATGCCTCACTTTTGCGCTTGCTTCATGGCTCCAATGCTGGCCCTGATTGAGCTGCACAACCCGTTGCTTCTTGGCTCAGCAGTGTCGCATCACTCGCCATTCTCCTGTCTATTGCGTGTCAGGCTCAACGTAGCTGTGGCCTCTGGTAGGGGATAGCTAACGGCACGGTAGGCATTCAGGATGGCTTGCCATGGCACTTCTTGTACTTCTTCCCACTCCCGCACGGACAGGAGCTGTTTCTGCTGACTTCCGCAGCTGGGACAGTAGTACCTCCTGGCTGAAAGTGAAGCCCAATGCTGCCGATAATCGCAGCATCTGGAGAATGAGGCTTCCTTTCATAGCCGGCCTTGAACGTCTTCAGGATTTCGTGTGCAATCTGCCGCACCGAAACAAGTTCTGCACGTGTGAGCGGCACCATCACGCCAGTATGGCTGGAGCCGTATCTGCCGAGGGTATTGAGGCGTGAGATACGAGCGTACATCTCATTCAGCGTGGGGTCAACATGCGCGCCCCCGTCTTGGTCAGCGACACTTAGTACCAAACCCCTCCGTGTCATTTCTCGACACTCTTCCTTGAAGACGACGGTGTTCCACCAGGTATCGAACTCAACCCAGCGGAACCACGAGGGATCGTCACCATCCAGACGCGCAACGTGCCCTACTCCCGCAGGGCCGAATGAGATACCCGCAAGACTCGCATGCGGGAGCAGGTTCCCGGGCTCAGGAGCAATGGAGGTGTCACAGAACAAGGTGCCCTTCCCTCCGAGCTGGGCTAACAGCGAACGGGAGCGACCGGTATCATGCACCAACACGCGAATGGCTGTGGCCATTCGCTTGGCTTCAGAATGGAAGCCGGCATCGAAGGCTTCTGCTGAGCGATCTAGGAAACCAAGCTGCTCCTCCAGGTGCGCCTCCAAATCTGATCGGCTTTGGGGAATCTGCCCAGTCATACGAGTTCCAGTTGATGGAGCCTATCGCGCTGCGTCCCGTTTGCCGCCTTGCCGCGCCAAATCACTTGATAGCTGCCGCAACGTGGGCATGAAAATGTATGCATAGCCATGCTCTTCAACTACACCCCGGCAGCTGGCTTGTGCCACTACCACCAGTACCGCAGCGCCCGATTGGCGCTGCCAAGAAACTCTAGTCCGAGTTCGTTGCCAAATTCAGGCGCTGCAGTGCAGGGCTGTGGTCTGCGATTCGCAATCCAGCTTGAGTAGCTGGGCATTGGGTGTTCGCTTCCGGGATGGCGGCATCCCAGAAGTGAACACCCGTGCCTCCGACTACCAGCACCTCTCCGGCGTAACACATTGCGCTGCAACGCGCGGCGGGAGTTTGCTACCTGGCACGAGGCTTTCCCTGTAGCGTGCGGCTCGCGATTGCATCGCGGGCTCCGGCTGCCAACGGACGCACCCGTTCCGGATTGGCAGCGGCACTCTCCAACGGACAAGCCCGACGCACTCATGGAAACGCTCCTGCAGGATCTCCGCTACGCTGCGCGTTCGCTGCGCAAGAACCCCGGTTTCGCCGCGGTCGCGATCCTCACGCTGGCGCTGGGGATCGGCGCGAGCACCGCCATGTTCACGCTGGTCAACTCGGTGCTGCTCCGCGCGCTGGAGTTTCGCGAGCCGGAGCGGCTGGTGATGCTCTGGGAGCGGAACCCGAGCGGCAATGAGGAGAACGTCGTCTCCCCCGCGAACTTCTTCGACTGGCGGGAGCAGGCGGAGAGCTTCACGGAGTTGGCCGCCACCTTCGACCGGCCCCTCAACCTGACGGGCGGCGGGGAGCCCGAGCAGGTGCTGACGAGGCTGACCACCGGCAACTTCTTCTCGGTGCTGGGGGCGAGCGCGCAGCTCGGCCGCACCTACCTCGCGGGCGAGGACGCCGAGGACATCGCGGTGCTCAGCCACCGCATCTGGCAGCGGCGCTTCGGCGGCGACCCCGCGGTG
>JACDHR010000119.1 GCA_013820915.1 Gemmatimonadota bacterium | reverse complement strand
CCGTGTGGCCGCCCCGGTGGCCGATCATCGCCGGATGGTCGGGCACCGCTTCGTCCAGGTCCCTTCGCGTTACCGGCCTCCCTTCGGCGAGCTTGGTGTCGTCATACATGGAACCGATGACCCAGTACCCGGGCGGGGTCTCGGCCGCCCGGTCGCGCATCGCCCGTTGGATGTCCGCGATACTCGGCAGGTTGACGTTGACGTTCACCAGTTCCGCCACTCCGGCCACGTGACAGTGGGCGTCGATGAAGCCGGGCATGACGGTCGTCCCGCCGGCGTCGATGACCTCTGTACCGGAGGCGACCAGGTTCCGTACATCGTCGGTGCTGCCGACGGCGATGAAGCGCCCGTTTTTGACGGCGAACGCCTCGGCTCGCGGCCGCGCGTCGTCCACCGTGTAGACGCGGCCGCCGAGCAGAACCAGGTCGGGCGCCGTTCGGCCCCCGCCCCGGGAGGCAAGGGGCGGCGAACCGACGGGCGGCGCGATGCTACCGCAGGCGGGGGCCGCGCCCAGCCCGAGGGCGGCGGCGATCGCCGCACTTCGGGCGAGGAACTCGGCACGGCTGTAGTAGGGCACGTTTTCCTCCAGGTTCAATCGGTTTGGGAACCGGTCTCGACCGTTCGCCGCGCACCCGCGCCCGCCGTCTGCGGCACGGGCGGAACGCGCCCACGGAGCGGCCGACCGACGGTGCTCCAGACCGAGCGGAACTCCGCGTCCGCATCGGAGGGCGGCGCGGTGAACAGGCTGACGGCGATGGTGGCGAAAAGCCCCGCGAACACGCCGGGGATCATCTCGTACAGCTCGTAGAATTGCGCCTTGAAGAACAGAATCCATACCACCGTGGTGACAAAGCCCGTCACCATCCCCGCGATCGCGCCGGCAAGCGTGGTCCGCTTCCAGAACAGCGAGCAGAGCACCACGGGCACGAATGCGGAGGCGAGCCCCGACCACGCGAATAGCACGAACCAGAAGATCAGCCTGACCTCGCCGAGCGCTACGATACACGCGGCCGCGCCAACCACCACGGTAGTGATCTTGCCGTAGAAGGCTAGGCGACGCTCGGGCGTGTCGGGCCGATAAATCTTCTGCACCACGTCGCGCACCACCGCCGAGGAGGCGAGGATCAACAGCGAGTCCGCGGTGGACATGATCGCGGCGAGCACGACGACCAGGAAGAGCCCCGTGAACAGCGCGGGGAACAGCTCCGTGGCCATGGTCGGCAGGATCGTTTCCGGATCCAGCAGGCCGGGGAAGAGCGCCCGGCCCGCCATGCCCGCCAACACCGCACCCGTATCGAAGACGATGATGCACACGACGGCGATCAGCCCCGCCTTGGGCATCTCCCTGTGGCTGCGCGCGGAGATGAAGCGTACGAGAAGCTGAGGCACTCCCAGGAACGCCAGCCCCACGGCGGCGAAGCTGACGGCGCTCAGCACGCCCGCGGTGGTGAAGCCGTATTCGCCGAGCGGCAGGAGCAGATTGGGATCGGCCGCGCGGAGCCGGTCCACCATCGGGGTCCACCCACCCACGGCCGCGATCCCGACGATGGGCAGGATGAGCAGCGCGCCGAACATCAGCACGCCCTGCAGCAGGTCCGAATACGCGACCGCCTTGAACCCGCCGATCACGGTGTAGTACAGCACCACCGCGGTGCCAAGTAGCACGCCGGTCGTGTAGTTGAACCCGAGGAACGACTGGAACGCCTTGCCGGAGGCGGTCAGCTGTGCGGCCAGGTACACCGCGACCATGCTGAAGATGATGATCGCACTGAGCCGTCGCAGGATCTGGCGATGGTCGCGGAATCGGTCTTCCAAAAAGTCCGGCACGGTGATGGAGTCGAATCGGTCGGTGTATACCTTGAACGGGCGCGCCACCAGCACCCACGCGAGTGTGACGCCGAGCACCTCCCCGAGTACGACCCAGAAGGCGTGGATCCCCACGAGATAGCCCATGCCGGTCAGGCCGAGCAGCAGCCACGCGCTTTCTCCGGTGGCGTTGGAGCTGAAGGCGATCACCCAGGATGGAAGCTTCTTCCCGGCCACGTAGTACCCGGCGACATCTCCGGATTCCTTACCCGCCCAGATGCCGATGACCAGCAGAATCAGCAGGTAGCCGACGAGTACCGCGATGATGATGGGTGAAGCCACGAAATCCTCCGGTTAGGGGTTCGTTTCGGTAGCGTCGTCATCGCGGTGCGCGAAGTAGAACGCCAGCACCAGGACCAGACCGATACCCGTGGCCGCCAGGATCAGCAGCCAGGATGTCCAAGGAAGACCAGCGATCATCTGCCACCTCCAGAGTGGAAAGGTTCGCCTGCGAGGATGCGGGCGGCCCCGCGGCCGCCGCTGCGGGTGCGACGGAGGCCGGCAGCCGCGCCGGCCTCCGTCGGGTCGATCAGGCCATGGAGTCGATCTGCCGGCACGCCCGGCCCAACCGCTCGATCGCGTCGTCCACCTGCGCTTCGCTGACCAGCATGGACGGGCCGAGCCGGACGACCTGGTTGTGAAGCCCACCCAGGCCGACCAGCAGCCCCTCCTCCTTGGCCGCTTCCAGCAATGCGACCGCGCGACGCGGACTGGGCTCCTTGCTTTTCCAATCTTCCACCAACTCGAGCGCCTGCATCAGACCCATTCCCCGCACCTCGCCGATCCAGGCGTGCTCCGTCGCCAGATCGTCCAGGCCGCGGCGGAGCTGCGCCCCGCGCTCCGCGGAGCGGTGCGGCGTGTCTTCCCGGATCATCACGTCCAGCGTCGCCTCGGTGGCGGCCATGGAAACGGGAGTGCCTCCGTAGGTCGAGATCGTCTTGCCGGTCCAGGCGGCGGCGATCTCGTCGGTGGTGACGGTCGCGGCGACCGGGAAGCCGCTGGCGATCCCCTTCGCCATCACCATGATGTCCGGCTCCACGCCCCAGTGCTCGATGCCGAACCATTTTTCGCCCGTGCGTCCGAAGCCGGCCTGGACCTCGTCGGCGATGAAGACGCCGCCGTACCGGCGGATGATCTCGGCGGCGCGCTGAAAGTAGCCCCGGGGGGGCACGATGAACCCGCCCACACCCTGGATGGACTCCGCGATGAACGCCGCCGGCTGGCCGCTGGTGGTGGTGACGATCGCCTCCTCGAGGTCACGCGCGAACGATTCGGCGGCTTCCTCTTCGGACTGCTCGCCGAAGGGCGAGCGGTACAGGTAGGGCGACAGAGCGTGCTTGATGCCGGCCACGGAGCTGGCGAGCGGACGCCACGATGCGTGCGCGGTGATGTTGCTGGCGAGAATGCTTCGCCCCGAGTACGCGTGCCGCAGCGCGATGATCTCACTGCGGCCGGTGTAGATGGAGGCCAGCATGACCGCCGTTTCCACCGCCTCCGTGCCGCTGTTGGTGAAGAAGGAGCGGGTGAGGCGGCCGGGCGTGATACCGGCGAGCTTGCGGGCGACGTTGACCTGGTTCTCGGTCAGGTACAGTGTAGACGTGTGGCCGAGCCGACCCACCTGCTCCCGCACCCGCTGAACGACCTCTGGGTGGCAATGGCCGATGGAGGTGGTGAGGATGCCGGCGAAGAAATCCAGGTACTGCCGCCCCTCGGTGTCGATCACGTCCACGCCGCTCGCTTCCGCGATCACGAGCGGATCGCGGTAGTATGGCTTCACGACGGGGAACAGGTACTCGTCGTGCCCCGCCTTTACATCCTCGGTAATGGTCGCGGTCGTGACCATGGCGTCTCCGGAAGTCGAAAGTGGAAGGCTACCAGCGGGAGATCACGACGCGCCGGTCGGTGTAGAACTCAATCGCATCACTGCCCTGCGCCTTGAGGTCGCCGAAGAACGAGTTACGTGAGCCGCCGAAGGGAAAGAATGCCATGGGGGCCGCGACCCCGATGTTGATCCCGATCATGCTGATCCCCGCCTGGTAGCGGAACTCGCGCGCGGCCTTCCCACTGGTGGTGAACAGCGAGGTCGCATTGCCGTAGTCGTTTTCGTGCATCAGCGATACCGCCTCTTCCAGCGATTTCACGCGCGACATCGCCGCGACCGGGCCGAAGACTTCTTCCCTCCCGATCACCATCGAGGGGGTGACGGCTTCGAACACCGCCGGTCCCACCCAGTTGCCCTCGGGGTGCGCGTCCACAGTGACCACGCTCTTGTCGAGCAACAGGCGGGCGCCCTCGCTCTCCCCCTGCTTCACATAGCTGACGATCCGGTCCCGGTGCTCGCGGGAGATGACCGGCCCCATATCCACCTCGTCGTCCAGCCCGGATCCGATCCGGATCGAGTTGGCGCCGTCCAGAAACCGCTCACGGATCGGCTCGTACGCCTCGCCCACCCCCACAATCACGCTGCCGGCGAGGCAGCGCTGCCCCGTGGAGCCGAACAGCGACTCCAGCAGGATCGGCGCGACAAGGTCGGGGTCCGCGTCCGGCAGGACGATCATGTGGTTCTTGGCGCCGCCCAGCGCCTGCACGCGCTTTCCAGTGGCCGCGGCCCTGGAGTAGATGATCCGGGCGACGTGGCTGGAGCCGACGAACGACACCCCCGCGATGTCCGGATGCTCGAGGATCGCCTCCACGGTTTCCTTGCGGCCGTGGACCACGTTGAGCACGCCCTTCGGAAGCCCCGCCTCTTCGGCCAACTCGACGATCCGCTGATGCGTCATCGGGTCCTGCTCGCTCGGCTTGAGCACGAAGGTGTTGCCCGTGGCGACGGCGTACGGCCAGAACCAGCAGGGGATCATCACCGGAAAGTTGTACGGCGTGATCCCCGCGAACACGCCGAGCGGCTGGCGGATGGTTTCGCAGTCGATGCCGCGGGCGATGTCTTCCAGCGTTTCACCCATCATCAGCGACGGGATCCCACAGGCGTGCTCGATGTTCTCCATCCCCCGGCGAAGCTCGCCACGCGCCTCCGCCCGAACCTTGCCGTGCTCCGTCGTGAGCGTCTCCGACATTTCCTCGAAGTGCTCTTCCAGCAGCATCTTCAACCGGAACAACACCCGAACGCGCTCGACCGCTGGGGTAGACCTCCAGCCGGGGAACGCGCGCTTCGCCGCCCGCACGGCTGCGTCGACGTCCGCCGCACCCGAGAGCGGAACGTGGCCGACGGTTTCACCCGTCGCGGGGTTGGTGACCGGGAGCGTTTCCGACGAAGCGGAGGACACCCATTCCCCACCGATGTAGTTGCGCACCGGAGACGAACCGTTGGTGGCGACGGATGGGGAAGATTTCAGCGATTGCACCGCCATGCGATCTCCTGAGGTTGCGGGAACAAATCAGCCCGCGCAGAGGTGCGCGGGGCACCCCCTACTCGGGCTGCAGTACGTGTATCGGGTTGCGGGCCGGCACCGCATCCACCGGGGTGAGTGCGGCGCGATTCCCGTTCCATCCGGTTTCCGTAGAGATGCCGACAATCATCTTTCCACAGGCTGCAAAAGGAAACGACGGAGGCGAGCGGGCCGGTGGTGCCGTAGGCATGGAGCCGCGCGACGGGGAAGCCGCGCACATTGAATGTTGTATACATGGTACAGTGTGCGGGCGGGAGCGTCAAGGGTTTTCTTGGCTCCGGTATCCCGGAACCGCGTCGTTGCTCGGCAGGTCACGGTGCATGTACATTATATACGAGCAGTTGGACCTTTTCGTGCAAGTCTCCGGACGACGTGGCCGACACACCTATTCGGAGGCATCATCGACATGGCGTCCACATCCTGGCCCCGCATTCCGTCCCTCACCCTGGCCGATCAGGTTTACCGCGCGGTGCGTGGTCGCATTCTCGACGGACAGATCGCACCCGGCGAGTTCATCCGGGAAAAAGATCTCAACGAGGCGATGGGTGTGAGTCGGACGCCGATCCGGGAAGCGCTCGGCCGGCTCGCGAGTGAAGGGTTTCTGGAGCGAATTCCCCATCACGGGTTCCGCGTCCCCGAAGAACCCGTATCGAGCCTGCTCGAGCTCTATCCTGTTGTTGCTTCATTGGATCTGTTGGCGGGCCGCCTCGCGCTGCCGATGCTGAGCGCGCGGGACGTGGCACAGTTGAAGCGGATCAACGGGCAGCTCCGTGCGGCGCGTGACCGTAAGGATGTGCAGGAGCTGATTGAGCTGAACAACCAGTTCCACCACCTCTTTTCCGAGCGCAGCGGGAACCAGAAACTGTGTAGCCTGTTGGACGAGCTTCGGGCGCAGCTCACCCGGCTCGAGCGCTGGTATTATTCCGACCGGCAGCACACCGAGGAGTCGATCAGCGAGCACGAGGCGATCATCGAGGCCATTGAGGAGGAGGATCATGCGCGTGCGCTGCGCCTGCTCGAAAACAATATGTACCTGACGTTCAGGAGCCTGCGCGAAGAGATCGAAACGCAGGGAGCGGGGGTGCCGTTCCGGCGCAGAGCGTTGCAAGACGGCGGCGGAGCGGATTAGCTGGCCCGGCGACCTCTGCCGGCGCTGCACGCTTCGCGATACAGCGGCCTCTCCGCTCTCCAGGGTTCCCTCACTCCCGGGCCATACCCGCCGTGTTCGCGTGTCGCAGACTGCGCTGACTGATGAGCTCGGCGCGCTCCAGAAAGCGTCCCAGCAGGCCGAGTGCGCCGCCAACGGCGCTGCCCCGCGGCAGCGCTTTCCGCACGGCTGCGTCGACCTCCTCCCGCAGGATCTCCCACTCCCGCCCGTGCGCCTCCGCCGTCCATCCGAGCTGCGCCCGCTGCTTGCCGTGCAACTCGGCGACGACCCGTTGAATCTCGCTGCCGTCCTGCAAGAGGCGCTCGGGTGCCACCTGGCTACTCTCAAGAACAACCAGGGCCTGCGCGATGTCCGCCAGAAACGTCGTTGCGTGGTCCTCCAGGTCCGCTTCCGCCAGCTCGGCGGCCATCGGTATGCGCGCATCCCAGCGAAGCCGCTCCCGGAATTGCTCCAGCACGGCTGGGATCTGCGCCAGGAGCGCCTCCCCCACGGCGGCGAGGTGCCGCACGTGACGCGGATCTCTCCTCCGGGCGCGGTGAACTTGACCGCGTTGGACAGGAGGTTGGCAAGGATCTGTCGTACCCGGTCCTCGTCGCCGACGTAAGCCGTGACCGTTTTGTCGGCGCAGGGGTCCTCGATCCGGATCCCGCTCTTCTCGGCCTGCGGGCCGACGAGCGCGACGGCTGCCGCGATCGTGTCCACCGCCAGGACGCGCGCGGGCTCCACGTCCATCCGCCCTGCTTCCACCTTCGCCAGGTCGAGAATGTCCTCGATCAACTGGAGCAGGTGCTCGCTGCTCGTCCTCACCCGCTCCAACTGGGACTTCTGCCCTTCCGTCACGGGTCCCGCGATCCCCAGCTCCAGCAGGTCCGTGTAGCCGATGATCGCGTTGAGGGGCGTGCGAATCTCATGGCTCATGGTAGCCAAAAACTCGCTCTTGGCCCGGTTCGCCTTCTCGGCCTCGGCCCGGGCGCGCTCGGCGAGCAGGCGTCCGGTGGTTTCGGAGACGATGTTGAGGAAGGCGACGATGTCGCCCTCCCCATCGCGGACCGCGCTCAGCGCGAAGGTGAACCAGGCGTTGGGCTCCTCGGAGCGGCGCTCACCTCCCGGCTCGCCGGCTCGCTCCACGACGAACGGGGCGTTGTCGGCGTATACGGAGGGACCACCGGCACGGATCTGTGCGAACAAGGGGGCGATCTCGTCCCAGATCTCCGCCCACACCTCGGAGCCGCGCCGCCCGAGGGCGCCCGGGTGCTTGGAGCCGAGTACGTGGCGGTACGCATCGTTGTAGACAAGGACCAGCTCCGGCCCGCACCAGAGATTGATCGGAAACGGAGATTCCAGGCAGGTGCGGACCGTGGTGCGCAACGTGGCCGGCCAATATTCGACCGGGTCCAGCGGAGTCGCCGCCCAGTCGGTCGCCCGGCCCCGTGCGCGCATCTCTCCATCGCCGGTGAACGGGTCGCCCGGGTGCTGTTCCGGCGCCGTCACGGCACCAGCTCCGTGGGCACTCCCTCGCTTCGGGCAAGGTTCTCCAGCACCGGGCTGGTGTGCTCGTCGGGATCAGCGGTGAACTTGGACATCGAAAACGGGTTGCGTGAGACCGTCCGTGGAGAATCGCCGTCCCTCCTACGGCAAGTGCCGGGCCGGTCGATCGGGATGTTGCCCGCCGCCGCGTACAGCTGTCAGCCCGCGCCGCAGCTCGGGCGGCGCGCCGGCTGGAGCGGCCTGCTCGGGGGTTAGCCACTCGCCGTCACGCGACGCGCACGGAAAGGTGCGCGTTCTCAGGATTCTCCGCGGACCTTATCGTGATCTCCACGTTCTGGCCCAGCAGGATTAAAAAGCGGGTCAGCCGCTCGATCGAATACCCCGCAAGCCGGCCACGGACGATGTGGAGCTGCGGGCGCTCGTCCGCGACTCGGAGGCCCAGGTCGGCGAAAATGTTGCCGCTGCTTTCCTCGACTTCAATCTCCTTCCCATCCACCACCACTGTACGAATCTTCTCACTCAGGGGTTTCCTCCGCGTTGTCGGTAATCCGCTTTCGCACGCTTGAGCCGCTCACGAAACAGGTCCATGTCGGGCTTCGGCGTCTTGATGCCGCGCGTGCGGGGCGGCTCCAGGTCGAGCGCCCGCGCGAGGCCGGCCAGGTAAAGCTGCGCGTTGGCGCGCTCGCCGGCGGGCGCGCTGGCCTACCGCGCGGCGAGGGTGCGGAGCTGGTCGGGGATGCTCATGCCGATGCCGTCCGCGGAGGTCTGATCCCACAGCCGGCGCTCGTCCGTTTCCTCATCCCAGGCCGTCGAACCGGAACGCAGAGCCCGGTACTGGCGGTTCAACGTTTCGAAGAACTGCTTGCGACGCAGGTTCTCCAGGGCTTCGTCGAGCACTGCGGGCTGCGGCTGGCCGAGTTCCTTGGCAAGCTGCCGAAGGGTTGTCAATCCGACGTCGGAAATGCGAGTGGTAGGCATCACAGTTCTCCTTGGTGATTACGATCTCCCAAAGCTAGAGTGGTAGGTGATCTGTGTCACGCAACTGTGGACAAAAATGTAGACGCGGATGGTGGCTGTTCTGTCTGCCGGTCGCCGTCATGTTTGTTCCGGATCGAGGATCTCTGTAGGCGCGCGTGTCGGGGGTTCCTCGATGCGCGTGGTCAGCTTCAATCCCAGAATAGAAACGACGAGCAGCGCCAGGAAGAACAACCTGCCCGGGTTTCGCGGCTCATCGAAGAGGACCATGCCGAGGACCGCCGCACCCACCGCGCCGATCCCCACCCACACCGCGTACGCCGTTCCGATGGGAAGCGTGCGCGCGGCGAGCGAGAGCAGCGCCATGCTGGCGACGATGGCCGCCGCGGTCAGCACGCTCGGCACGGGCCGCGTGAAGCCGTCGGTGTACTTGAGGCCGACAGCCCACCCGATCTCCAGGATGCCGGCAACAAAAAGGACGATCCACGCCATCTCGTTTCCTCCCGATGGTGCGGGGCCGTCCCCACGAAGCGTTGTGTTCGGCGCGGGGTCGTCCCCACGCCGCATTCCCGGGCCACGAAGCTATACACTCCTGAACGGGCGGTCAATCGCGGCGCGCGGCCGGGTTGCCGCGGCTCACGCGGTCCCTGTATCTTGGGGAGTCCCGGGCACCCTTGCCGGCGCCTCCCCTCCGTGGTCATTCGCAATTGTGCATGCGTCGACCGTTCGCTCCGCTCATCGTTCTGGGCTTTTCCCTGCTGCTGACCGGCGCTGCCTCAGTGCTGGTCTGGGCCTCCGAGCGCGCGCGTGACCAGGCCCGCTTCGAGACCGCCGCGGTGGACGCGCGGGACCGCATCGCGGCGCGGCTGGACACCTACATCGCCATGCTGCGCGGCGGCGCCGCGCTGTTCGCGTCCAGCGACTCGGTCGATGCCGGCGAGTTCCGCGCCTACATCGCGCGGCTCGAGGTGCCGCGCGACTACCCCGGCATCCGGGGAATCGGCTGGTCGCGCCGCGTCCCTGCCGCAGACGTCGCCGCGTTCGAGGCCGAGCTGCGCGCCACGACGCACCCCGGTTTCGCGATCCTGCCGGATACTCCGCGCGCCGAGTACCACGCCATCGTTTACCTGGAGCCGCTGGACCGCCGCAACCAGGTGGCCATCGGCTACGACATGTTCAGCGAGCCGACGCGCCGTGCCGCAATGCAGCGCGCAGCGGGAACCGGCTCGCCCGCGCTTTCGGGGCAGGTCACGCTGGTTCAGGAGATCGACGAGCGGAAGCAGGCGGGATTTCTGGTGTATGTGCCCGTGTACCGGGGCGGCGGCACCCCGGACACCGAGGCTGCCCGGTGGGCGGATCTCGAGGGTTTCGTGTACGCGCCGTTCCGCGCGGACGACCTGTTCACCGGCATCTTCGGCGGCGATCATGAGCCTCTGGTCGCCTTCCGGATCTTTGACGGAACGGGGGCGGATCCTGAGCGGCTGCTGCA
>JACDHR010000460.1 GCA_013820915.1 Gemmatimonadota bacterium | reverse complement strand
CGACGAGGTCGTCCACCCGCTCGATCATCAACACCTCAACCACGTTGTGCCCGAGTTCGCGCCCGGTGGGCTGATCCCCACCACGGAGAACCTGCTGATCCTGCTCTGGCGCCGCCTCGCGCCCCGCGTCCGAGACGCCCGGCTGATCCGCCTCCGGCTGTACGAAGACGTGGATCTATTCGTGGATTACTACGGTCCGGACGAGAGCCAACCCGTGCGAGGCTGGCGAGTGTGACGGGGCGGCCTGCGCGGAGCTACGCGGCTTTCTGCTCCGTCAGCACCGGCGGCCGGTGCGAGATCGCCCAGCCGCAGTTCCCGCAGGCGAGTGTGACCGGCGTATCCTTCCATGCACGGGCCGCACAGGCAGGACACGCGGGCTCGATGCGGCGCCGGAGACGCAGAGCGGCAGAGATCAGCGCGAGAACGATGAGGACAGGTGCGAGATAGATGATCACAGGCACGTCGGGGAACGGAACAGCTGTTATCGATTTTGGAAGGTTGCAATGATATGCAATGCCGAGGATGTGCGCAACCTGAGTCGGGCCGGCGCGTGTAATTACCGGCAGCGTGGAAACGCCGGATTCCGCTCGGAGCGGAACCCCCGTCAGCAGGCAAGGTGCTTCTCCAGCCCTTGCGTTCTGTGGCGCGGACGGAAAGATTGCCTGATGGATGAAGCCGGGGTGCCGCCCCCCCCGTGCCCATGTCAGCCCGTTCCGTACGCGCACACCGAATCGTTTTCTCTACTGCCCATGCTACGAGATCTGCTCAATAAAGTCGTCTCCTCGGTGCGCGGTGGGGAGCGGCAGGAAAGCGATAGCCCGGACCAGGTCCGCGCCGCCATTCGCTTGCTGGAGACGCAGGTGAAATCCGCGACGCCCCAGCAGCGGGCGCAGCTCTACAATCGGCTGGGCGATCTCTACGCCAAGGGAGAGGACAGGTCCGGGGCGCTCAAGGCCTACGGACGCGGCATCGACAGCTATCTGGAGAACGGATACTACGACGCCGCGGCTGCTCTGTGTCGTAAGGTGATCGAGATCAAGCCTGACGTGATCCGAGCGCGCTGCACCCTCGCGTTTCTGTCTCTGGGGAAGGAGATGCTCGCCGACGCGCAGCGGGAGATTTCGTACTACGTAGACGTATCCCGCCGCGCCGGAATGGAGGATCTCGCGATCAAGCGTCTCCACCTTATGGCGGAAGCCACCGACAGCCACGAAACGCGCACGATGCTGGGCGAGCTTCTACTGGAGCTCGGGGATGCCGAGGGCGCCGACGATGTGCTCGGCGCGGTCAACGCCGAGCGGAACGCGTTGAGCGGGCCCCCGCAGGAAGAGCAGCGCGACCGGTGGGCAAGGCTTCTGCGCGTGGCGATTACGGATACGGAGCCGCCACCGCAAGAGACGAAGCGGCGCTGAGGACCCGCTCAAACCCCCGCACCTGCCGGGTTCGTCCGGCGGCCCACCCGGCTTCCGCGTCCGGTTCGCCCATCCGTCCCATCCACGCTGCCTGCGTCTGCTTGCGTCTGTGCCGCCGCCGCGGTATATGAAACCGCGTGCCTCGGCCGGTAGGTTCGGAGCGCGGTTTTCTATCTCAACGATTTCGAGGACGGAGCAATACGAGTGGGCGACGTGAACCAGGACATCAAGGACGTCACCATTATCGGCGGAGGTCCCACGGGGCTGTTCGCCGCCTTCTACGCGGGGCTCCGCGGCGTGTCGTGCCGCGTGGTCGATGCGCTTCCGGAGCTGGGCGGCCAGCTTATGGCACTGTATCCGGAGAAGTACATCTATGATGTGGGTGGTCTGCCGAAAATCCTGGCGAAGGATCTGGCGAAGAACATGATCGAGCAGGGGACGCAGTTCGGCCCCGACATCGTGCTCGAGGCCGAGGTGCAGCAGCTCGTCTCGGAGGAGGACCATATCCGCCTCGTCACGGGGCGTGGCGAGTTCCTGAGCAGGACCGTCATCATTACCGCGGGCAAGGGCGCCCTCAACCCGAGGATTCTGGAGTGCCCGGGGTGGGACGCGCACGCCGGCGAGCGAGGCGGAGCCGTGACGCACGTGCGCCGCCCGGAGGACTTCCGCGACAAGCGGGTGCTGCTGGTCGGCGGCGGAGACTCCGCCGTGGATTGGGCGCTCGGGCTGCAGGGGATCGCGCGTGAGCTTACGCTGATCCACCGGCGGGACCAGTTCCGCGCCCACCGAGCTAGCGTCGTGCAGATGCGCGAAGATGCGGCCGCCGGCAAGCTCACGATCCTCACGCCATACGAGGTGCGTAATATCCACGGGGACAACGACTGCGTTACCGGCGCAGTGATCTTCGAAAACGCCACCGGCGAAGAGCGGCATCTGGAGGTGGACGTTGTGGTTGCGCTGCTCGGCTTCAAGCCGGATCTAGGCCCTGTCGGGCAGTGGGGGCTGGAGCTGCAGCGGAACTCGATCAGGGTCTCGCCGTTGATGGAGACGAACATCGTTGGCGTGTATGCGGCGGGCGACATCACGCACCACGACGGCAAGCTGGAGCTGATCGCGACCGGGTATGGTGAGGCGGCGGTCGCGGTCAACAACGCCGTGCACTACCTCAACCCGAAGGCACGGGTGAACCCCGGCCACTCCACGAATCTCAAGGTTTTCGGCCAGGACGAGGGAGAGGATTCGTAGGTGGAGGTGAACGGTCGCGTGGCTCTCGTCACTGGCGGTGCGGTGCGGGTGGGCCGTGCGCTCTCTCTCGCGCTCGCACGAGAGGGGATGCGGGTGGTGGTCCACTACCACCGGTCGGAGGAGCCGGCACGAGAGGTCGTGCGCCTGATCCGGAAGGGTGGGGGAGAGGCGGTGGCAGTCGGAGGCGATCTCTCCCGCATGGCCGAGCTAGAGCGAGTGGCAGCCGAGGCGGAGGCCGCGTTCGGCGGGGTGGACGTGCTGGTGAACAACGCGTCGGTCTTTCCGGCGGAGCGGCTCGATGAGGCGGACGAGGCGCTCTGGGATGATACGCTGGCCGTCAACCTGAAGGCTCCCTTCTTCCTGATCCAGAAGCTGGCACCGGGGATGCGGTCCCGCGGCGGCGCGGTGATCGTCAACCTCGCCGACCTCGCGGGGCTCCAGCCTTGGAAATCGTATGCCGTGCACGCGATCTCCAAGGCCGGTCTGGTGCATCTGACCCGCATCGCCGCGCGTGCGCTGGCGCCGGAAATCCGCGTGGTCGCGATCGCGCCGGGTACGGTACTACCTCCGGAAGAAATGGATGAGGAAGCGGTCGAGTCGCTGGCGCAACGATCACCGCTGCGGCGCATCGGCTCTCCGGAGGACGTGGT
>JACDHR010000459.1 GCA_013820915.1 Gemmatimonadota bacterium | reverse complement strand
GGGGCGCGATTCATCGGCCCCGTTGCGGAAGAAGTCCGTGGAGAGCAGATAGCGCTCGAATATGTCGTCCTGCGGGCGCGAGAACCGGCGAATCTCACCGCGGTGCTGCGTGTAATCCCGCACGAAGGCCTGTACGCCCGCCGGATCGAGCTGGAGGTAGCCGAACTGGTGCTGGATGCGCTCCTCCGCGGAAAGGTGCGCCCCGCGCGCCCAGCCGAGGTTGCCCCCGATCCGCTCCCACCACCTCCGCGGCAGCAATCCAGCGGAACCCACCGCCGCCGCGGAGAGCGCGGTGAGGCTCAGGCCGACGAACTTCCGGCGGCTGATCTGCTCTGGATTCACGGACTGCTTCATCACATCGCTCCCAGGAGATACATCAAGCCACCGCTGCCGAGGCCGCCAGGCGATCGGCCGCCCAGAGTGAGAGCGCCGAGAGTGTCAGGGTTGGATTCGCCGGCGCCGCGGTCGGGAAGACGCCACCCCCGAGCACGACCAGATTCCGCACCGCGTGGTGCACCAGGTGGCGATCCACCACGCTGCGCGCCGGGTCGTTTCCCATCGGGGTGGTACCCAGGATGTGCGATTCCGTCCGGTTCGGCTCCGCATCTACCCAGAACCGCTCCACCGGAAGCGGCGCGAGGATGCGCGCCATCTCTCCCTCGAGCGCGTCCATCCCGCGCTGCGCGTACGGGGAAGCGCCCGCGAAGCTGACCCGTGGCCGCAGCGGGTTGTCGGGGGACGGACGGACGCGGCTCTCGGGGCGCCGCAGATCCTCGTAGATGACCCGCATGCGCAGGATCTGGCGCCACTTGCCGCGCTCGTTGCGCAGCTCGGGACGATTGACCGTCTCGATCAGCGCGGCCGCGCGCTCGCTCCGGTGCGGACCGCCATAGAGCATGTAGCCGTGTCCCGTAACATAGGTACTTCCCTGAAAATTATCTACACCGTCCAGGTGAACGACCACCGTCTTGGAGACCTGCTCGACCAGCCCGCCGCCCAGTTCGGGCTGGTCGAGCCCCGACTGCAGCAGGATGTGGGCATTGAAGAGGGCATTGGCCCCGAGCACGACCAGGTCGCCGCTGGCGTTGTGAACCCTCCCGTCCTTGGTGAAGCTCACCCCGGTGACCAGCTGTCCGCCCTGCACCTCGACGCCCTGCACCTGCGCGCCGGTGACGAGCGTGACCCGCGGATCCTCGTAGAGGTGGCCGAGCTCGTTGGCGATGGTGAACTTCGAGTTGATCGGGCAGAGGGTACAGACGCCGTTGCCGCAGCAGACCGGCCGGCGGCTGGTGGCAGCGGTCGGCCGCGCCGTGGGAAGCGCGAAGAAGCGATCGGGGTACGCCGCCTTGAAGAGCCGGTCCACGTCGGAGAAGCGATGCGCCCCCTGTGGATAGGGGCGGCTGCGCGGGAAGGGGGCGCCGTCACGCGGCCCCGCGATCGCCATGATCTCCTCGGCGTCGCAGTAGTACTCCTCGAGCTCGTCGTAGCCAACCGGCCAGTCCTCGGCTACGCCGTAGAGCGAGCGCATCCGGAAGTCCTCCGGGAGCATCCGCGGGGTGTTGCCCACCCAGCAGTTCGAGGAGCCCCCGAAGCTGAGCATGAAGTGCCAGGGCTTCTCCGGAGTGTCGTTGCCGAAGCTCCGCTGCGATTCGCGCTTGATCGCCTCATGCCCCCCCGCCAGCTGCCAGGGGTGCGGGTTGATCTCTCCGCGTTCGAGCACCAGCACGCGCAGATCGCCCCGGCTCCGCTGCAGGTAGCGGTGCAGGAAGAAGGAGGAGGCGAAGCCGGTGCCGACGACGACGAGGTCGTATCTGTCGAGATTCATACCCACAGCCGTGGACCGGCCACGGCAGCTGCTTGCACAGCCGGGTGGCCGAGGCGAGCGCTACGGCTCGCGCCGGACAGACCGGCAGGAAAATACCCCATCTATTTCACCGGGTTATGCTTCTCGAGATGGCCTGCACGACGGGGCGAAGGAGACCGTGAAGCCGAAAGCGCCGCCACATGCAACTGAAGAGCCCTCCGTGAGTCGGACGCGGGTCCGAGCAAATGACATGCCCTATTCCACCTCTTCCCAGCCGGAGCGGCACCGAACCAGTAGGCAGAATTTTAACCTTTTCTTCGGGTGGCGGGAAGCCCGGGAGCGGCATGCGGATGGGCTTTCGGCAACGCCGCGCGTTTATGCGGCCGGTGCCAAGTGCGCGGCATAGCGCCGAGCGCTCCCGCGGCGATGTAGTAGCAGCGCGACAATGTCGTGCCTGGCCAACATGGCAGCGGGCTCCAGCACCGCGGGGCGGAGGCGACGACACCGCATGGATTTACGAGCAGCAGGCGCGGCAGATCTGTGGGAAACATACAGTGCCGCACCGCATCCGCGAACTGTTTCCTCCGCCACCAGACGGATCGCGAGGCCGAAGTGTAAAGATTCGAGCCTGCCTGGGTATCAAGCTTGCGCAGAGCGGCGTCCACACTCGGAGTCTCTCTTCGATCCGCCACTCGCTACTTGTTATCAGCTGAAATGTCCTCAGGGCCGCACTCGCAGGTCTTCCTCCGCCGCTCCCGACCACCGCCTGCTGCAGGGGCGGTAGCCGATGATGCGCCGGAGGCGGACGCCTCGCGCAGATTGGCGGACCGGGCATTCGCGATCTTCGCCTCGCTCTGGGCGGTCGCGATCCTCTTCCATCAGGTCGCCTTTCCGGCGCGGCACGTCGGGTTCTTTCGCTATGCGTTGACGCTGGCCGCGCTCTGGGTGCTGCTGCGTCCGTCGTCGGTGCCGCGCTTCGTCGCGCTCGCCGCCGCGCAGATCGTGCTGGTGCTGTATTACCTCCCGAACTTCATCACCAATCACTCGCTCTTCAGCTTCTTCGTCAACCTTACCGTTCTCTCCGCGTTCGGCTATCTGGTGGTGCGGGGAAAGAGCCTGGTGGTCGAGCGAGGAGAGCTCCTGCGCACCTTTGCGCCGGCGGTGCGCATCGAGCTGCTGATCCTCTATTTCTACGCGGTGCTGCACAAGCTCAATGCCGATTTCCTGAATCCGGCGACGAGCTGCGCGATGGATCACTACACGAGCCTCGCCGGCATGTATCCCTTCCTGCCGACCGGCAGCTGGGTATCACCGCTCGCGATCTACGGCACGCTGGTGATCGAGGCGGCGATTCCGCTGCTGCTCCTCTTCCGCCGCACTCGGGTCGCCGGCGTGCTGCTCGGGCTGGGCTTCCACTACATGCTGGCGCTCAACCCGCAGCACCGCTTCTACAACTTCTCCGCGATGGTGCTCGCGGTCTACTTCCTCTCCCTCCCCTTCGAC
>JACDHR010000458.1 GCA_013820915.1 Gemmatimonadota bacterium | reverse complement strand
CGCGTGGCGCTCGACACGGGCGCGGAAGCCATCGAGCTGCACACGGGGGAGTACGCGAACACGCGCGGGAACGAGCGGGAGGGGCAACTCGGCCGGCTGGCACGCGCCGCGGCTCTGGGCCATTCGCTGGGGCTCGCGGTGCATGCGGGCCACGGCCTCACCTACGAGAACGTGAGTCCGGTGGCGGCGATCCCGGAGATCGAAGAGCTGAACATCGGCCACTCGGTGGTCAGTCGCGCGGTGTTCACGGGGCTGGAGAACGCGGTGCGCGAGATGGCGGAGATCGTCCGCCGCGCGCGCGCCTGAGGGAGGTGGTATGTCACAGGCGCTGAGCGACTATTTCGTTCGCGAGGCGGGGGAGTACCTTGCCGAGCTCGAGCGATTGCTGGAGGAGCACGAGACGCCTGGCATCGAGCGGATCTTTCGCCTCGCCCGCGGCGTGCGCGGGAGTGCGCAGGTCGCGCAGGCGGACCGCATCGCCGATGTCGCGGCCCGCCTCGAGGGAGCCGCGCGCTTCGTCCTCGAAGGCCGCATCCCGTGGAGTGCGGAGCTTCGCGAGCGTGCGGTCCTCACCGTGGCCGATCTGCGGGCGCTGGTCCCGGCTGCGGCCCGTGGGTGGACGGCTGCGGAGGACGCACGGATGCAGGCGGCGCTCACCCGCTGGGGTGGGTTTGACGACGTAGCACGAACCCCCACGCCGGAGCCGAAGGACGAGCCGCTGCTCCGCTTCGTCCGCAGTGCGCTGGAGGGGGTGATCGGCGCGATCGCGGAAGCAACGCGCCTGCTTCGCGCAGCACCGCTGGAGAGGGACCCACTCGCCGACGTGGTGCGCCGGATCCGTGCGCTCCGGGGCATCGCCCGATCCGACCTCCTGGCCCCGGTGCTGGAGATGCTCGACGGCGTCGAGGAGCTGATCCGTAGCATCGCGGCGGACGACCTCCCGGTAGACGGGGCTCGCCTGGAGGCACTGGTCGCCGCGGAGGACGCGCTCCGTGCCTGGACGGATTCTCAAATCACCGGTGATGCGTTCGCCGGCACAAACCCCGCACTTACCCGTTTTCGCATGCTCCGTGACCGAATGACCGCCGAGCCGAGCCCTGCGGGCGATGGGCCTGTAGTGCACATCGCCTCTCTCTTCTTCGACGACCCGGGTCCGCACGTCGTCTCCTCTCCGCACGCGCCCATCCCGGCCGCGGGAGCGAGTGCCGCGTCTGCCGAGGTACTCGCATTCCTCCGCATGGAGGCAACGGCCCTCCTGGACCGGGCGGATGCACTCGTCGCGGATGGAGAGATGCAGCCGGGTGCGGATTTCGCCACCCCGGCATCCCACCTCTCCGATCTCGCGGGCGCGGTGCACGAGCTTGCGGCTACCTACGGCGCGATCTCCATCGCGGAAGCGGCGGCCGATGCCGCCAGGGCACTTCACGCCGCGACCACGACAGATGAGGCGCATCGATCGCTTGTACAGTTGCGCGCCGCGCTGGGAGCGGGAGTCGGTGGGGCGTCTTCCATTCCGGCGTCTGGCGGATCGGCGGCGACCTCACCCCTCGTCCCCGATCCGGCGACGGATGCCGATGTCGTGCCCATCGAAACGCTCCTCCTCCGCGGCGATCGCGCACTCGAGGAGGCGCTCGCCCTTCGCAAGGAGATCGATCGCCTTCTCGGCGAGCGAGGTGACGAGCGCTCCGCACTGCAGACAAAATTCACCGAGCTGTTCGATCTGCTGGAGCTGAGCCGCTCCGTCGGTTCCGCTGGGTAGAATGAGGGTCAACGGGAAAGCGGTCGTCGGGATCGTTCTCAGCCTCCTCCTGCTGTGGTGGACCCTTCGTGACGTGTCCCTCGCTCACATCGTGCACGAGCTGCGGAACGCGGATCCCTTCCTCTTCCTGCTCGCGGTGACCGTCGCCACGTTGGGGCTGGTGACCCGGGCCATCCGCTGGCGGATTCTACTGCTCCCCGTGACGCGAGATCTCCCCTTCCGGCCGCGGTTCGCCGCGACGGCGATCGGGTTCGCGGCCAACAACCTGCTCCCCGCCCGCGTCGGTGAGTTCGCGCGAGCGTTCTCGCTCAGCCGGTTCTCCCGCGTTTCCACCGCCGCTGCGTTCGGCTCGTTGGTGATCGAGCGCGTGCTGGACGCGCTCGTGATCGTGGCGCTGCTCTTTGGCGTGATGGTGCTCCCCGGCTTCCCCCCGATCGCGCAGATCGGTGGTGTGGACCTCCGCGCTGCCGCGGTGTTCGTCGTGGCGGCGATCGGTGGGCTCTCTCTCGTCCTCTTCTTCCTAGTCGCCGCACCGGTGCGTGCGGCGAGCGCGATCGAGTGGGTTGCCGTACGCACACTCCCCCCCTCCATCCGCCGTACCGTGGTCGACGCGCTGCACGCGTTCCTTCACGGGCTGGCAGCGCTGCGCAGCCCGCGGCTCCTGCTGCTCTCGCTCGGCTGGGCCGTCGGGCAGTGGTTGTTCCTCGGGCTCTCCTTCCTGCTCGCCTTCCGTGCGTTCGACATCCGGGAGGTCGGCTTCGCGGGGGCGCTGTTCCTTCAGTCGCTCATCGGGCTGGCGGTGGCGATCCCGTCTTCGCCCGGGTTCTTCGGTCCGTTCGAGGCGGCCGCGAAGGTGGGCCTGAGCCTGTGGGGAGTCGCGCCGGAGAAAGCGGTCTCCTTCGCCGTCGGGTTCCACATCGGCGGCTTCATCCCGGTTACCCTGATCGGCGTCTACTACGTGTGGAAGATGGATTTGCGGTGGCAGGACGTGGGGCGTAGCGAAGAGGTCGTGGAGGAGCGGGTGGAGCGCGATCAGGCCGCGCTTGCGATGCCGGTGCGAGAGAGGACGCGTCATGACTGAGGCTGTCTCCGTCGAGGCGCCCGCCAAGATCAACCTCCGCCTGTGCGTCCTCGGCCGGGAGACGAGCGGGTTCCATGCGCTGGAGACGCTGTTCTGCGCGATCTCGCTCGCCGACCGGATCACGTTGCGAGAGGGAGACCGCGGGATCCAGCTCGATGTGGACGGAAACGAAGTCCTCGGGGCTCCGGAGCAGAACCTGGTGGTGCGTGCGGCCGAGCGGTTCTATCGGGAGATCGGGCGTACGGCCCACCTCCAGGTGCAGCTGCACAAGCGGATCCCCGCCGCGGCCGGGCTCGGCGGTGGCAGCTCCGACGCGGCTGCCACGCTCCGCGCGCTGAACGTCCTGCACGCAGACATTCTCCCGCCGCATCGCCTCTTGGAGATGGGGAGCGAGCTCGGAAGCGACGTACCCTTCTTCCTGTGCGGCTCTTCGCTCGCCCTCGCCTGGGGACGGGGAGAGCGGCTCCTAACTCTCC
>JACDHR010000457.1 GCA_013820915.1 Gemmatimonadota bacterium | reverse complement strand
TGGTGACATCCCCATCGTGCTGCTGCGCATCGCGGGGGTGTACGGCGACGGAACCCATTCGATCCCGCTCGCGCACCAGATGCAGCGCATCTACGAACGCCGGCTCACCAGCCACCTCTTTCCCGGCGACCCGTCGCATGGTGCGTCGTTCCTGCACCTCGACGACCTGGTGGACGCGTTCGCACGGGTGATCGCGCGCCGTGCGCAACTTCCCGCGGAGATCACGCTGCTGCTCGGCGAGCCCGAAGCGCTCGGCTATGGAGAGCTGCAGGACACGTTCGGACGCCTGATCCACGGCAGAGAGTGGGCGACATGGCGGATACCGGCGTGGGTCGCCAAGGTTGGGGCATGGGCGCAGGACAAGATGCCGTTCGGGAAGGATCCGTTCATCAAGCCCTGGATGATCGAGCGGGCTGACGACCACTATGCGCTCGACATCACCCGCGCACGGGAGACGCTCGGCTGGGAGCCCGGGCGCTCGCTGCGCCAGACGCTGCCGAGGATGGTTGCCGCGCTGAAAGCCGATCCGCTCGGCTGGTACCGCGAGAACGGCTTGGAGCCGCCGGAGGAGCTCGAGGAGAGTGCCGTCCCCCACGAGCGGGAGCAGAGGAGCGCCGTGGTGGCGGACTCGAACGAGGAGTCCTCCAGCGAATCGAGTCGCGAGGAGGAGCAAGAAGATCAGGGCATGATGCAAAGCAAGCGCAGCTCGATGGCGATGCGGGGGGTGACGCATCCCATGATGGAGGGCGGCATACGAGGTGGCGAGATGGACGGAGACAAGGGGGGCATGGGCGAGATGACGCCCGGAATGCGGCAGAAGATGATGGCCGAGCATCACGACCGCACGCTATGGGTTTACTGGACGGTCGTGGCGCTCGGGGCCTGGCTGATGACCAGCCCCGTCACCTTCGGCTATCGGAGCGCCGCCCTGACCTGGAGCGACCTCCTCAGCGGCGCTGCTGCTCGTCGCATTCGGTCTGCTATCGCTCTCCCCACGTCGGCTCTGGGCGCCCTGGGCGGCGTGTTTCGTGGGCATCTGGCTGCTCTCCGGCGCCACGACGGGAGCGGCGTGGAGCAACGTGATCGCCGGCGCTCTGATCGTCCTCCTGAGCCTACCACGAGGCTCCGTACGGGAACGGTATGGGAGTTGGAACCGGTACGTTTTTTTCAGGACGAGCGCATCCCAAACCGAACGTGGGGAGACCACTTGGAGAATCCGATGAGCAACCAGCGCTTGAACCACATCCATACGCCTCACTCCCTCGACCGTCGCGAGTTCCTCCGCACGGGGATCGCGGCGGCCGCGGCTCTCGTGCCCGCCGGGTCGCTGTTTCCGCTCGCCGGGTGCGAGGCGACCAGCGGAGCGTCCCGCGCGTTCCCCTGCGGAGCTACGCGCCGCATGGAGGCAACGGGTCCCGTACGCGAGGTGCGCCTGGTCGCGGAAGCGGGCGAGGTGGAGATGGGCCCGTTTGGCGTCTACCGAACCTGGCTCTACAACGGGCAGTTCCCGGGGCCGGAGATCCGTGTCCGCGAGGGTGAGCGGCTCCGCGTCAACCTGGAAAACCGTCTCCCAGAGGCAACTACGATCCACTGGCACGGTGTTCCCGTCCCGAATCCCATGGACGGGGTGCCCGGCATCACGCAAACACCGGTACAGCCCGGAGAGAGTTTCGTCTACGACTATGTGGCCGACCCCTCCGGGAGCTACCTGTACCACAGCCACGTGGGCCTTCAGCTCGACCGCGGTCTGCTGGGCTCGCTGGTCATCGAGGAGCGCACTCCGCACGTGGAGTACGACCGCGAATACACGGTGGTACTCGACGATTTCCTCCCGGGCGAGCCTCAGCCACAATCGGGCGGGATGATGGGGGGCATGATGGGCGGGCGCAGACGCGGAGGGATGATGCCCGTGGCCCACGGCGGTCCCGAGTACGCCGCCTTTCTGGTGAACGGCCGCCCGCCCGCCGATCCGGCTGTCTTCGAGGTGACTCGCGGGGAGCGCGTGCGCCTCCGTCTCCTGAACCTCGGGAGCGCAACCACCTTCCGGGTTGCGATTGCGGGGCACCCGATGACCGTCACCCACACCGACGGGCGCCCAGTTCGCCCCGTGCAGGTTGACGCGCTCCTGATCGGGATGGGGGAGCGGTACGACGTGGTCGTCCACGCGAACCACCCCGGCATCTGGACGGTGGCGGCGGCGAGCGTGGAGGGAGGCACCGCATCCGCACGAGCCGTCCTCCGATACACGGGGACAACGCGCGCTACGCCTGCCGATGGAGAGGTTCCCTCCGGGCTCCGCGGGGGACGCCTGCTCTCCCTGGCCGATCTGGTCTCCATGGAGGCAGCGGGCACCCCGGAGCGGGCGCCAGACCGGACCTTTGATCTTACGCTCTCGGGCGGAATGATGTCCTCCGCCTGGATCATCAACGGACAAGCCTACCCGGACGCCGAACCGTTCGCCATTCGTGAGGGAGAACGGGTTCGCGTGCGCATGACGAACATGAGCATGGCGATCCACCCGATGCACCTGCACGGCCACTTCTTCCGGGTAGGGGAAGCGCTGAAGGATACGGTGCTCGTCCCGCCCCACATGGGGCGCGTGACGTTCGAGTTCTGCGCGGACAACCCGGGCGATTGGTTCTTCCACTGCCACAACCTGTACCACATGGAGAGCGGGATGGCGCGGGTGTTCCGGTATGCGTAACCAAGAACATCACAGAGGAAGAAGCGGCGAATCCGCCGCTGGCGACCACCATTCGGGTGGGAGGGCGCCTACCGGCCCAACGCGATCGCCGTAACGGCGCGGATACCGATCCGGCTTAAGTTCGACCGGCGGGAGGTGCCGCGACAGAAAGGCGAAGGCGCCGGGGTAGTCCGGCTCCACCAGGCGCGCCTGCGTCGCGCCCAGCGCCTCGGCCAGGCGGTCGAGCGGGGCACGCGCCGGAGAGGGCGTGGTCCAGCCGCTCGCGCCCGCCCAATCGCTCGCTCATCAACCGCCCGGCGTCGATGGCGAGCAGCACGTTCTGGGACCGCTCGGCCTCAAACTGCCGCACCGTCGGCACGCCGCGGCGCGCGGTGGCCTTCCAGTCGATCCACCGCGGGTCGTCGCCCGGAACGTACCCCCGCAGGCTTTCGAACGACCTCCCCTCTCCCCGCTGACGCGGTGCGCGCCGGCGTTCCGCAGCCCGGCGCGGTGCCGCGGCTGCCTCACCCGTATCTGGAGATTTCCCCGGGGTTCATCCTCTCCGGCGTTCCTCGATACGGCGAACCGCCTCCACCGCGAGGCTCTGCAGCACGGCCATCTCATCAGCGGAGAAGGT
>JACDHR010000118.1:5451-10447 GCA_013820915.1 Gemmatimonadota bacterium | reverse complement strand
TCCACTTCGCGCTGATCGTCGAGGCGTTACGCCCAGGAGTGCTCAGTTAGTGTGAACAGGTCCTAGGTTGTGCAGACTTCGCTCGTATCGCCAGCGAATCGTGCCTTCCGGGATGTCATGCCCGCCGTGCATGACAGGCGACCTGATACGAGCGACCGCCTGGTCCGCGTCCGGGAGCCTCAGGTAGAGAAGATGAACCGCATAGCCGTCACGGATCAGATCCCTGACGCGGTTCGCATGCCCTAACCCGCTGAGCGTGGTCTCGAACGCAAAGCTGACGTGGCGCTCCTGAAGATGGTCGAGGCGCCGTAGCAGGATTGTACCTGCCGACCGCACCCGCTTGCGATCACAATCTCGATATATCATTATCATGAGACTTCCTTTACTCAACCGCAACCAAACCGCAGCCATGAACGTCGCCTACATCTTTGCCACATCCGGCCACACCGCCAGCTACAAGCTCGGCAAAATGATCCTGCCGCAGCTCGAGGACGGCGACCACGGTGTGAAGGTCGCCGGCATGTTCTTCTTCGACGATAACACCTATGTCCTGCGCAAGGGCGATCCGATCGGCGAGCGTCTCGGCCGGGTGGCGCGTGACCAGGGCATCTTGCTGATGATGTGCGACCAGTGCGCGCTGGAGCGCGGTCTCGCGGAGGGGGGTCCGCGCAACGCCACGGTCACGGGCACGGTGGAGAGGGTCACGGTCGGCTGTTTTCCGGACCTGTACGCTGTCCTCGCACAGAGCCCGCCGGATCAGGTCATCACCCTGTAGATCGTTCGCGAAGCATTCATCTCACCACCTCAGCGAGCCATTCATGAAGAAGCTCCCCGTCACCGTGCTCTCCGGCTTCCTCGGCGCCGGCAAAACCACCGTGCTGAATCACATCCTCCGCAACCGCCGGGGTCTGCGGGTCGCCGTGATCGTGAACGACATGAGCGAGGTGAACATCGACGCGCTGCAGCGGGTGGACGAGCGGTTGGTAGAGATGACCAACCGCTGCATCTGCTGCACGCTACGCGAGGATCTGCTGCTGGAGGTCGGCCGGCTGGCGCGCGAGGGGCGCTTCGACTACCTGCTGATCGAATTCACCGGCATCTCCGAACCGATGCCGGTCGCTGAGACCTTCACCTAAGCTGAGCGATCGGGAGGTATAGCGAGAGAAAACCCTCTGGGCTAAGTTGCTGGGGTATCGCCAAATACACTCAGCCCGCGACGTTTGTCGCACTTAACCCAGAGGGTGAAGGTCCAATATGTCGCGAGTGCAGCCTTCGTGCAATCCGATGATCCATCCGGTGATCCATCAGCTGGCCGAGACAAGCGATCGGCTGACGAGCCGAGGGGGCCTCGTGCTGTTCTCGCGGTATCTGCGCGGCGTCGGCCTGCTTCCGGAGCTGGGTCGCGTCTTCGGCTCGGTACGCAAGAGCGGAAAGGGTCTGCCGGTGGCGGATCTCTTCCATCAGTGCCTCTGCTTCTTCTTCGACGGCACGAGTCGGCATCTGGTGCGCTTCGAAGCGCTGAAGCAGGATGCGGGCTACGCTGGGGCGATCGAGACCGCCCCGGAGCGGATGGCCTCCTCGCACACCATGAAGCGCTTTTTCAGGGCCTTCCGCGGGCCGCAGAACTGGGGCTTTCGCCGGGTGCTCCAGCAGCTCTTCGTCTGGAGGCTGAAGCAGACGCAGCCGAAGGTCGTCGTTCTGGGGATCGACGCCATGGTGATGGATAACGACGAGGCGAAGAAGCGCCACGGCGTCCAGCCGACGTACAAGAAGGTGTGCGGTTTCGCACCCCTGCAGATCACCTGGGGTCGCTTCATCGTCGATACGGTCTTCCGGGGTGGGAAGAAGCACAGCAATGCCGATGAGAGCGTGGCGGCCGCCGTGCGCCGCCTCGTCTCCCGAATCCGTAAGCACTACCGCGCCGACGTGCCGATCCTGGTGCGGATGGACAGTGGGTTCTTCGATCAGGCTCTGTTCCAGCTTTTCGAGGAGCTGGGGATCGGCTATATCGTCGGCGCCCGCCTCAGCCAGGACGTGAAGGAGTACGCCCGGGAGGCGGATCCCGGATTCTGGGCCAGCGTGAAGAAGGAGCGACAGGAGTGGCAATATCTCGAGTTCGGCCACCGCTGCGGGACCTGGAAGCGGCTGCGGCGCTTCCTCTACACCCGGCCCGTCTACGAGGATGAGCAGCGGCTTCTGGACTTCGCGCGTCCCGACACGGTGCTGGTCACCAATCTGGGCCGTGGCGAGAGGATCGATGCGCTGCTGCACGCGGCCGAGCTCGGGGAGTGGGTCCAGCCGGAGCGGATCATCGAGCTGTATCATGAGAGAGGGGCCGATGAGCTCGTCTTCCGGGCGCTGAAAGAATTCGCGAGCGAGACGCTTCCGTTCCAGAGCTTCAGCGCGAACTCGGCGTTCTACCACACGATGCTGCTGGCCTTCTTCCTCTTCGAGAGCTTCAAGGAAGATGTGGCGGCGCCCGTGGTTCCCGTCACCGCGTACGCGACGCGAGTACGCCGACAGCTGGTGGACTTCGCCGGGAAGATCGTCCGCACGGGCGGCCGCGTGATCCTGAAGGTGACCCGCGCCACCTTCCGGCAGCTCAGACTGGAGGAACTCTGGATGAGGAGCGCGGATCCACCCCGGTTCGCCTGGGTGACGTAGCGGGAACTCGGTGGCCAGTCCAGGATCTTCAACGTCGCGCAGCGCGCAGCGCGCGGCGGTAGCAGAGCTTTGCCCGGTGGCCCCGATCCGCGGCCGGTGGCTCCTCGACAGCCCGCGAAACCGCGACAACCGAGCCTTGCAGCCCCTCACGACCATGTGTTGCGGCCGCCTGTGGCTCGACAATCACGCTCAGGGACCCTCTACAATTCTGAATCGCTCAGATTAGGTATATGTCCCTGTGCTTCGGAGCGGTGCTGGGAGGCGCGGTGTTCAGGGACCAGTGCTCGCCCATCTCCGACACCACCATCCTGTCCGCGCTGGCCTGCGGCGGAGACCTGATGGACCACGTGACCACGCAGCTTCCCCTGGCGCTTGGCGCGGCGGGGCTGGCGGCGCTGGCTTCCACCCTGCTGGCGCTTGCGGCGTAGCGCGCTGAGGTGGCGAGGCGCGGCCGCGGCGCTGATCCTGATGATCGTCGTCGCGCTGGCTCTGTGGGCCCGCGGCGGGAGCCCACCGGGGGCGGAGGGGCCGTACATCCTGCCCAACGTGATGTCGCGCGGCACCGCATGGCAGGCGGACGCGGCGCCGGTCGTCGGGACGGTCGAGCGCTGGACGTCGTCCGCGTCCGAGGTGTTGTGCGTCGCCGGAACCACCTGGCACGCGCTGGGGCGCGGCACCGCCACCCTGACCGCCCACGGCGCCGCGGGAAGCGCCTGGAGCCACCGCGTGGAGGTGGTGGATGCCGGAGACCCGCCCCTATCCCTGTCCATCTCCGCCCCCAACTACTCCATGAGCCGCGCCCCCCTTCGAATCCTCGCCGCCACCCTGCTGCTGGCCGGGTGCACCGCCGCCCCGGTTCCATCCCGCGACGCGCCGGGACCTCTACCGGCAGCGGAGGAGGCAGCGGTGTCCCAGCCCGGTCTTCCGGCAACCGATGTGTTTCTTCTGTCGATCGAGCGGAGCGGCGGGGAGCTGCGGCTCGGAGCACCTGTTAACGCGACAGACCGTGCAGGCTACGACAACCAGCCCTCTTTCACGCCGGACGGGCGTAGCGTGCTGTACACCTCCATCCGCGAAGACGGGCAGGCGGACATCTACCGCTACGACCTCGGCGCCCGGAGGACGACGCGGCTGACGGGGACCACCGAAAGCGAGTATTCGCCCACGGTCACGCCGTCGGGACGGAGCTTTTCCGTGATCCGGGTTGAGGCGGACTCCACGCAGCGGCTCTGGGAGTTCGATCTGGGCGGCACCCACCCCCGCCTGGTGCTGAGCGAGCTGCGGCCCGTCGGGTACCACGCCTGGATCGACGCGAACCTCCTCGCCCTCTTCGTTCTCGGCACACCGCCCACCCTGCGGATCGCGGACCGCCGCACCGGCCGGGCCGACGTGGTGGCGGAGAACGTGGGGCGCTCCATCCACCGCATTCCGGGGGGACGCGAGGTCAGCTTCGTCCACAAGGTGGCGGATGGGGAGTGGTGGGTCCGGGCGCTGGACCCCGCCAGCGGACGGGTGCGCCCGCTGATCCGCACCCTGCCCGGGAGTGAGGACTATGCGTGGACGCCGGATGGCGTGATCCTGATGGCGCAAGGCTCCGTTCTCTTCCGGTGGGACCCCGCGCGCGGTGGGGAGTGGGAGCGGGCCGCAGACCTCGCACCCCTGGGAATCGGGGCGGTCACCCGGCTTGCGGTCAGCCCAAGGGGCGACCGGCTGGCGCTGGTCGCGACGCGCTAGCGGGGAGAGCTCGCGTCGGCGTTCCGAGCGCCCCTGCCGTGCTCGGCCGCCCATCCCTTGTTGAGCAGCAGCTCCTCGACGCGGTAGGCGTGCAGCATGTCGTGCAGCGCGAGGTGCCGGAGCATGATGAACACCGAATAGTGGCTGTGCTGGGTGTGCTCCGCCCGCCGCGTCCACTCGGCTGGCGCGAGCGAGCGCACCCGGTCGACGAAGTGCGCCCGGTGGCGCGTGAAATCCGCCATCGCATTGTCCAGATTCATCCGCAGGAGTGCGTCCGGCGACTCGTCGGTGTCGGGGTCGTACGGCACGATGAGCGGAGTGTCCTCGTCCAGCATGCGCTCCAGACGGGCGTGGAAGATCGGATCCACCAGCGCGAGATGGCAGGCGTGCTCGTGCGCCGACCACCTGGCCGGTTGCGGTCGACGCGTGAGCAGAGCGGCAGGCATCTCCTGGAGGAGCGCGCTTACGATCCGCGGTGCGCGCTTCAGCGCGTCGACGATGGCGTCAGTCGAATCCACCGCTCAAAACCTCGAACTTCATGTTTTCACCCATGGTGTGCCCGGCTGAATTGTGGACCATAACCGCAGGAAGGGGCGGC
>JACDHR010000118.1:0-5441 GCA_013820915.1 Gemmatimonadota bacterium | reverse complement strand
GCCCCTTCCTGGCTCCGTCCAGCTTTTATCAGGGAAGACCGCGTGCGGGGTCGTCCCGGATGAAATCCCGGATGATGGTGATCACCTCTTCCTTGGTCAGCGGCTCGTCGAACGCCATCGTGGCAGCGGTTCTCCGCGCCGCGGCGTTGCCGATCACCTCGGTGCCGGTGAGCGTCGCCGCGTCGATGGTCGCCGGAGCGGTCCCGTTGAACACCACGTGCTGCGTATTGTCTTCGGAGGTGCTGCCGCCGTAGATGAGGTTCAGGGCTGCCACCACCTGGGCCGGCGGATTGCTGATGTTCCCGGCGCCCGCCGCGGCCAGGCCGCCACCGCGGATGTAGCCGGAGAAGCGCAACGCCGTGTCGCCGGGGTTACGGGAACGGCGGATGCGGCGGATCTTGGAGGCGTGCCGTGCCTCCACCGAGTGGATGCGCAGGGCGCTCTCCAGCGCGATGTCCGCGTTGTTGTTGCCGTTGATGAGGAGTCGCCCCGCCTGCCCCTTGTACGCCCGCACGCCGGTGTCCTCGAAGGCCTGCGCCGCCAGCAGCAGGAAGTCAAGCTCCGTGGCCGCCCGTGCAAAGGGGCCGTTGTTGCTCCCGTTGCCGCCGGTGAAGTCGAAATCGTTGGCGGTGATCGTCACCGCCGTGCCGCCGAACAGCGGGATCGCGGTGTTCCGGAGGAAGTCGACGTGCTGCTGCTCGTGCTTCTGGATCTGCTGGATCGCCTCCCTCGCCGGGGCCGGGATCAGCGCGCGCACCGTCGCGAAGGCGGTGTTCTGCGCGGCCACGGCACTCGTGCCGAGCACCGCCTTGTAGAACTCGTTCTCCAGGTTCTCCAGGATGAACGCGAAGCGGAGCACGTCCAGGATGTCGTTGGGCGTCTGCCCGAAGACATCTTTAGAGAGAGCGGCGAGTGCCACCGGGACGGAGCCCAGCGCCAGTGCTGCGGCTACGTTGGAGCTGACGGATGCGCCCTTGCGGATCGCTTCCCGGCGCGAAACGAGGCGATCCACGATCTCGGGATCGACCCCGTCCAGGATCGGCTGCTGCTGGGTATCCATGATTCGATATCTCCTGGCTTTACGGGTTCGCGGGGAAGAAGTCAGCCGTGGGCACGCCTTGCGTCGCGGTCGGCGCATTGCTGATCGGCGGATTGGCGAGGGTGCCGGGCTCGAGAAGGTTGGTCATCGCGAGCCGGTTGATGACGGCCCCGGCCTCCAGCTTCACGTCGAGCCCGTTGCCGTCGGTGATGTCGTCGCCCGCGAAGGCGGTGTTCGCGTTCTGGCCCGCCGGTGGCGCGATGTCCCGCAGGGCCGCGGCATGCCGTGCCTCCACGGAGGCGAACTTGCCCGCGAGGAGCAGATTGCGCCCATCCTGGATGTACTTGCCGGCCCCGTTCAATCCGGCCACGCCGATGTGCTCGAACATGCGAGCGGTGTTGATGATGTTCGCCTTGTTCGACAGGATCCCGTTCAGCGTCGTCGTGTTGATGGAGCCCCGGATGTCCGGCACCGCCTGGGCGCCCAGCGCGGTGCGCACGAACTCGCGGTGGATGACCTCGACGTCGCGCAGGTCCGTAAAGATCTCCCGCTCTTCGGCGGTGAAGGTCCGGAAGGTCCCGCTCGCCACCACCGCCGTGTAGAAGGCCCCTTCGAGCTGCTCCAGCACGTGAACCAGCCGAAAGATGCCGATGTCCGACCGCAGGTCGAACGAGAGCCCCGTCACGGGGGTCGGGACGTTCGGACCGAGCGGGCCTCCGCCGTCGCCATCGCCGCTGCCGCAGGCGGTGAACACGCTCGGCAGCATCATGACCGTGCCGCCCACACAGAGCGTGCGAACGAAGCTGCGCCGCGTCGCCGGGCGCATCAGCTCGCCGGCGCTGGCGATGGTCATGGTTTTATTGGACCCCGGATCAGGTTGTGACATCGAGCCGTCCCCTCGATTGGGCTAACCATTCGTGCAAGAGCGGTATGGCTAGCGATACCCACTCCCGGCGCCCTGCTCCACAGCGGGCGCTATGCGGCTTCTTCCGACACGAGGGATCGCAACATGCATTCCCTCGTTACGGGGTTGGTAACAGATTTCAAGGCGTGCGGGATAACTGCTACGGACATTCGCGGAAGGAGTGGCTCGTCATCCGCGCCGCCGCTTCGACACTCCACCTGCTCCAGGGCGATATGAAAGCAGACATTCAGAGACGATCCGTGATCACCTGCCCACACTGCGGGCTGCAGGGCGAGAAGGTGATGCCCACGGATGCATGCGTGTTCTTCGATGAGTGCTCCGGGTGCGGAACGCTGCTCCGCCCGCGCTCGGGAGACTGCTGCGTGTTCTGTTCATACGGAACCGTGCAGTGTCCCCCGAAGCAGTCAGAGTCGGCGTGCTGCTGATCGGCACCTAGCTTGAACGAGTGTTGGCCCGCCCAAACGGACGGGCCAACGTGATGTGCTGGTCTCGAAGGAGGTTTATTGCCGCATGAGTTGCCTGCGGACGACACCGCCAGGATTCGCCGTTGAGTGGACGTTGACGTACGCACCACCGCCGCGGATCAGCCCTTTGAGGGACTCGAAGTTCAGGCCCAAGTTATTGGTCCCCATGTTCCCAGGTGTGACCCTGCCTTCCACCAGTGTGCCGTTGGCGATGTTCACGCCAGGCGCCGCGTTGGAAAACAACCCCGCAATGATTCCTCCAGCCACTTCTGTACCGCCGATGTGGATGTGGGCCGCCGTGATCCCTGTTGCGTTCACCAGCGTGATGACGTAGCTGATCGTGGTGTCGTTCGTCAAGATCAGCGTAGCGGTTCCGGTCGTGTTCGTCGGGACGGGGGTGGGCCGTTCACTGGCACCCGTGAGGGTGGCGATGAACCGCTCCTGGCTGGGACCTGTTCCGTGATCGTCGCCACACGCACTGGCGAATCCAGCGAGCACAAGGGCGAGCATTCCGAACAGCTTGGTCTTGGACATGTGTGCCTGGATTGAGAGAGTGGATCAAAGACAGTAAACAGATGTGCTATGGGGGCGAATCACTTTTCGCTGAGCCAGACCACCGCGGCACCCCACGCGGCTCGATTCTGGTCTTCCCGGAATAGCTGAGACAGATTCACCAGCACGTTACCCCCATCGCGGCGGACGGCAAAGCGGTCCATGCTGCGGGTAGCACGCCCGGAGATGTAGCTGCCGTCCGGGCGGTACTTGGACTTGTGTTTGGGGCATTGGAAGCGCCCCTGGTCCCCGAGCCACTTGAGTGCGGTGCGCTGGTGAGGACAGGCGAGTGAAAAGGCGTAAATCGCCGTCGCCTGGCGCGCCAGGATCAGGTCACGGTCCTTGTCGATCATCGCACCATCTCCGGCGGGAATGGGGTAAATTACCTCCTTGCCGCTCGTACGCAGCGGAATGATGGTTTGGAGCTGAAGTGCATGGGCACGCTCGGGCGATAAGCCCAGCCCCGCAAGCGCACCGGCAACGAGGGCTGCGGCATTGCGGAGAAACTCGCGCCGGTCCCCACACGCACCGCATTCATCCTCAGGCCGATTGTTGTGGACGGGAAGGTTCATACAGTATCAGGAGATGTTGGACAGCCAGGTGCCAGCAAGCACCAGCGAAAGCCACAGCACGGAACTCGCAATCGAGACGGTCCGGAGCCGGTCCCATCCTCCATTCGGATCCCGGCGCAACGCGGTCTCCGCGCGGGTCAGGGCGTAGCCGTTGGCGAACAGCAGCAGGACCAGCCCCATCTTGACCCAGAACACCACGGAGCCAGCAAAGGTTTCCAGGTCCGCCGCCAGCATCAGCACGCCGCTCGCCAGGGTGAGGGCAAGGCCGATCAGCACCGCGCCGTGAACTGTGTGCACTTCGGACAGCTGGCGCGCTTGCTCCTGGGGACCGGCACGAGCAGCCCGAAGCGTGGCGCGGTCCGTCGCAAGCGCGAAGCCGCCACCCACCAGCAACCCCGCCAGGTGCAGGAAGAGCACCGCCGTCCGCAGGGGAGGGGAGTCGTTGTACAGCGAAGCCCAGGGCTCCGCCAGCCGGGCAGCTTCGTCAACGACTCCCATCACCTAGTCCTCCCAAAGCTGCGGGAGCATGACCAGATAGCCCGTAACCGCCACCGCCATGGAGCCGAGTGCCACGTTGCGGTGCAGCTCCCGGTCCCCCCCGTGCCGTGCCGCCCGGTTGCCTAGGTATCCGGTGGTTGCGAAGCCCGCATCTCCGGCCAGCATCAACAAGGCGTGCGCGGTGCGACGGCGTCGCCCCTCCGGGTCGTTGCGGGCGTCCCACAGATTCCACACGCCCGTCACCGTGTTCACGGTAAATAGTGCTGCCACCCCATACGCGAGCGGCTTGTGCGCCTGGCGCGCCCACTCCGCATCGCCCGGGTTGTTGAGAAGCTGACGGCCGGCAGCATACTGCGCCGCAAAGAGTGGCAGCATGGTGTAGCTGGCGGCTCGGTGGATGGCGAGTCGCCGTCCATACCAGTCGCTATACTCGATCGCTGCAACACGGGGCGTATCCGCTGGCTCAACGGGTGGCGTCTGAGCTGTTGCGCCCTGCGCACCAGAGAGAAACGCGAGCGCCAGCGCGATCCATAGGCGGGGAGTCATGGGGCTGCTATCCTGCTACGGTGCATGCACGTGCACGGTACCCGTCATGCCAGCGTGCAGCGTGCAAACGTAGGGGAACGTGCCGTCGCTGTTGAAGGTACGCGACTCCGTTGTGCTCGACACAATCGGGACGTTCGTCGGTGCACCGGTTGTCTGGTTGAAAATCACGTTGTGCGCTACGGAGCCAAACGTCCACGTCACGGTGCCACCACGGACAATGTTCACTGCACTGGGGGAAAACCGGTTGTCATTTCCAGCCATGACGCTGGCGCTGGCCGCCGGTATTGCTCTTACTCCGAAATTCACCGATGCGGCAGCGCCGGCTGTTACCATCACCGACTTTGTCGCGCTTTCGGTGCCGAGGGTAAATCCCTGCGGGAGCTGCAGCGTGAGAGTGTAGCTGCGAGGCTCAAGGTTGCTGAAGCTGAACTGCCCGTTCGCATTGGTGGTTTGCGTACCGCCTCCGGACAAGGCGACTTGTGCTTTCGGCACCGCGGTCGAACCTGCTGTCACCTGGCCAGAGATGGAGCCGGTTGATGACGGCGGAACCGGTCCGGTCCCCCCACCCCCACCTCCACCACACGCTCCCAGGAGAAGCGCGAATGCCAAGACGAGAGCTGAACTTCGAATGTGCATACAGGCCTCCGAGGATTGTAGATGGACAGCAGGGGCAGAACCGACTTCCACATTTGTCAATTCGAAAGTGGACAAATTGCAAAGAGCTGTCAAGCTGCGCCTAGAAAATGGTCCCCAGTTCGATGAACGTGCCGTTTCGCCCCGTCTGGAATCTTCGCTCCACCGTCAGGCGGACGGTTGACTTGGTCCCGGGAAAGTGCGCGTTGACG
>JACDHR010000117.1 GCA_013820915.1 Gemmatimonadota bacterium | reverse complement strand
AATCACCGCACTATCGAGCCGCCGAGCGTTTCGAGATGCATCGCACTTCCGATGGAACACCCTTCGCCTGGCAGGGCTACGGCCATCTCTATGCCGAGCCCGGTACACTCCACGGGATCTCTCTCGACTACGCCAACTACTATCTCCCGGAGACCATCCGCAGCGACAGCCTGGGAACCGCCGATCTTCGGCCGGGAGAAACCTACGTTCTCAACGTCACGACGGAAGGAATCCTTATCCAGGGACGTACCACCATTCCCGATACCTTTTCCGCGTCTCTGGTTGCCATGAACGGCCACCGGTGGGTTGTATGGCCGCGGGTCCGTGGTGCGGGCGGGTACATGCTTTCCTTCAGCGACGGCAGGACGTCGCTCCAGCAAGATACAGCCTTCGCCCTGGCAGATGAAGAGCTCGATGGCGGCTGGCTCACGATCCGTGCCCTGGACTTCAACCTGTACCAGTACGTGAGCGATCCCCAGATGCATCGGGCCGGGATCGATCGCGGCTTTGGCGTGTTCGGAGCGACTACGGCAGCGCGGCTCCGACTCTTCCCCTAGACAGCCCCTATGGGCTTCACCGGTATTATGATCAATAGAAACACAATGGCGCGCTGGCTGCTGATCTCCGCTATCTTGCTCCCCCTTGTCCCCACGCCTGGAAACGCGCAGCGGGTGTTCGTCGAGGGGCGAGTCGGAATCGTTGTGCCGTCGGGAGCCCTGAACGAGCTCGAGAAGGTCGGCTCCGCGTTCGCGGGGGGGTTGGGATATCGCTGGGATCGGCGGCTTGCGGCGCGAATTGACTTCGAGCACGATTTTCTTCAGGGCGAGGACATCATTCCCCCCTCGGGAGCAGCTCCTGCGGTGGTCTTGCGGCACGTTGTCGCCGCTGTGGAAGTGAGTCTGCCCGAAGTAGCTCCGCTGCGGCTTAGCCCCTCGGCAAATCTCGGCGCGGGAGCTACCCACCTCGATTTTGAGAGCTTCAGCGTCCCCTCAGGTCCGCAGCAGGGGACCTACGATATCTCGGGGACATATTTCACCCTGAACGGGGGCGCTCGCCTTTCGTACTACCTCCGTCCTTCTTTCTCCCTCCTCGCCAGCGGACAGGCTTACTGGATTTTCGTGGACCGGGAAGACACGAAATCCCTTTCGCTGCGCGGGGAAGGGGTTCCGAGTGTGGGTTCCACCTGGACCTTCCCGTTGACGCTGGGCCTGCGGATTGCGCTTTGACCTGGTGTCTCGCGTGCGAATCCCCGCTTCCGTTTCCGCGGCTCATCATGATGAGCCCTGTGAGGGTGCGTTCGTCAACGAGGTGGTGAACGTGCGCCTATCAGCCCTCTCCCCGCTCCTGCGGTTCGGACCTCGCAGTCTTCTCTATATACTGCTGGGGATCACCGGCTGCGACTGGCACGGCGCGGCGTATCCATCCGAGCCCGACGCCAGAAGCCTCGTGGTGCACGGGATGCTGGCGGAGGGCGCGCCGGCGTCGGCTACGCGGGGCAGACTGGGATGGAGTGGTTTGCATCTCTTTCGTTGAAGAAGACGGAAGCAATGCTCGCGACTGAAAGCCCAACCGCGATGGGTCCCGCGGGTCGGTGATGCCGTGGCTGCCCGCGACCGGCTCCACGTACAAGACCTCGTACACAGATTATAGAGGATTGGCCTCGAGCGCCAGCCGCGGAGGGAAGGTCGGCGGAAAATAATCGAAAGCTGTCCGATTGGGCTTGAGTGGTTGGAGCAGCGGATTGGTACCTTGTATTCAGCTCCCACTCGTTCGGTAGGAGCCATGCCGACCTGGCGAGGAACTCTCCGCAGGTTTAACTTCTCACCTCTGATCGTGGAGTAAAGAATCTATTACCGCATCAAAGCCACCGCGGTGCTCGGCACTGTACTGCTGACGTTCGGATGTTCGGACGTCAGCCAGCCCGGAAATCCCGCTGCGCCCGAGCCCGCCGCCCTCTCGGCCGTCGCGCTCGGCGAGCGTGAGGCGCTGAACGAACTGACTCGCGCCGTTGCTCTGGCGCTCCAGGACGGGGGATTGCGCCAGCGCGTCAAGAACGACCTGCGGGACTCGCGTCACACGTTCGAGCACAAGCTGGAGTTCACCCGTTATCTGAAGGGGGAGAACGGCGGGATTCTGCTGGCGAAGATGGCAAAGGAGACTGGAAAGGACCGCGATGAGATCCTCGGGCTCCTCAAGATGGTGCGCCCGCTCGAGTTCTACATGCCGGTCACGGAGCACCGGGAGAGCTGGCGCGGCGGGGCGGACCTCCTGGTCGCTTCACTGCTGGAGGATGAAAAGGAGGCCCCGGTCGGCTACACCCTGAGCGGCGTGCGTACCGCTCTCTCCGCATCCGCTCCGCCGGCCACCCCGGTCCTCTCCCTCGTCCCGGTGGAGACGGACTTCTCGCAACCGCTGGACCGGCGTGTACCTAACCGAAACGATGATGGCGGGAACACGATCGGGACGCTGTGCGAGACATGTCTCATTGAGCCGATTGACGATGACGGCAGCGGTAGTGGGGGTGGGAGCACCAGCAAGCCGGGCGGCCTCTACATGACCTACTCCTACGTAAAGAATGATGGCGAGGCATGGGTCAAGGGCGCCCCGGAGATCGAGGTACACGTCCATGGCCGCTACGAGGGCAAAACCTACGGAAAGGATCTCTCCTGCGCCGGCGATAGGGTCAAAGACAGCCATCGCTACTTCAACCAGGATAGCAAGACCTGGACCGGAGAGGTGCTGCTGTTTACACAGGCAGAGATCGCTGACTACAACTCGCGGTACCCTGAAGGCTTCAATATCATGATGTGGGAGGACGACGACACGGCATGTACCATCAAGACGGATAAGGACATCACCGGATTGCTCAAGCTTACATCCGGCGTGGTTGGTGCCACCGCCGTCTTCGTGAAGGGTAACTGGCTGACCGCCGCCGGCCTGTTTATCGGAACGCTGTACGAGAGCGCGAATTGGCTCCTGTCCAACGACGATTTCCTGGGCGATGCGGTGGAGGCGTCCGAAGGGAGCACCCGTCACAACCTTTGGATCGGGGACAGCTACAACGGCTATATCGAGGTCCAGACGAAGTACATCAAGTAGCGGTTCTTATACTGCCAGATCCACCGGGCGCACGGCCCGGTGGATCTCACATCTTCTCTATTTGCGACAGGTGGTAAACGTGCGCCTATCAGCCCTCTCCCCGCTCTTGCGGTTCGGAACTCGCGGTCTTCTCTATATGCTGCTGGTGATCACCGGCTGCGATTGGCACGGCGCGGCGTATCCCTCCGAGCCCGACGCCGGAAGCCTCGTGGTGCACGGGATGCTGGCGGAGGGCGCGCCGGAGCAGGAAATCATCCTCGAATATACCCGCAGGCTCGATGAGGGATACTACCGCGGGCTGACCCCCGCCTCCGGCGCCCACATCACGGTGACCGGCAAAGAGACGCACGCTTTCCGCGAAGATCCGAAGCACCCGGGGGTGTACCGGGCGTCCTTCGTCCCGCACCGCGGTGAGCGTTACACGCTCCGGATCGAGGGGCCTGCGGGGGAATCCGTCACCTCCCAAACAGAGGTGCCCGGCTCTCCTCAACTGATCTCACCCGGCGCGGACACCGTCATCCGATGGGGCGAGCACGTAACCGTACGTTGGTCCTCCGTCCCTGCAGCCGCAGGGTACGTCCTGATAGACCGTCCTCCCGGTGAGCCCGGCCTCCTCCGCGCACTCAGCTACCCGAACGTTCTGCGCGATACCTCCCTGATCATGCAGCCGGGGAAGTTGGGTGGAACCTCCTTCCACATACGCGTCGTGGCGGTAGACGCCAACTACCGGTGGTACCGGACGGGCGAGATCTCCGACCCCGAGGAGCGGAGCCGCACCCGCAGCACCGTCGAGGGCGGGTACGGTCTGTTCGGTTCTTTTTCTATCGGAAACTCGCGGCTGATCTCCCTCCAATGATGAAAACCTCTTGGCGACTCGCCGGGCTCGTCCTGCTGCTGGCCCAGCTGGCGGTACCCGCACAGACGCGCGCGCAGGCCTCCCGGGAAACGGGTGTGATTCACGGCTTCGTTCGGGACGCCGAGACCGGTGAACCGATCCCCCTGAGCGTCGTAGCCGTCGTGGGTGGAGCCCGGACACAGACGAATCGCGACGGGTACTTCACGCTCCCGCGGCTCAGCCCGGGCGAGCACCGCCTCCGTGTGGCCGCTCTCGCGTACGCGCCGGTGGACACGGTGGCCGCCACCTCGTCCACCCCCCTGGAGATCCGCCTACGGGCCGCACCGGTGGCGCTCGCCGGAATCACCGTGGAAGCCGCTGCGCCGGGAGAGCGCCCCTTCCAGGTGCCGGAGGTCTCCGTCCGGACCGTGACCCCGGCGCAGGTGCGCCGGGTGCCCGCTGCACTGGAGACCGATCTCTTCCGCGCAATCCAGGCGCTGCCCGGAGTCACGGCTCCGAGCGCATTCTCCAGCCGTATGCTCGTGCGCGGTGGGGCGGCGGACCAGAACCTCTTCCTGCTGGACGGCTACCCGGTCATCCATCCCTACCACCTGACCGGAGCGTTCTCTGCCTTCCACATGGACGCGGTAAAGGACGCGGAGCTGTGGATGGCCGCGCCGCCGGCCCGCTACGGCGGACGGCTTTCCTCCGTTCTCGACGTGGGCCTGCGGGAGGGGAACCGCGAGCGGCACACGGGCGCTGCCTCGGTCGGCCTGGTCAGCAGCGCCGCGGTGGTGGAAGGCCCCCACGCACGTGGCGCGTGGTTCGCAGGCGCGCGCAGCACGTACCTCGACCTGGTCACGGGTGCTCTCGGGCAGGAGCTTCCGTACCGCTTCTACGACGCGTACGGCAAGGCGTACGCGGACCTGGGGCCTTCCGACCGCGTGAGCGGACTGGTATTCCTGGGCAAGGACGGCAGCTGGCGCGCCGAGACACACGGAGACCACTTCGACTGGAGCAACCAGGTGTACGGTCTGTCCTGGCGGCATCTCTTCAGCGGCCGGGCCGTTTTCGAGCAGCGCATCTCGCTCAGCCGTTTCACGGAAAAGCTCGACAGCGGGTTCAGCAAGCTGCAAGGCGCCAACGTTCTGACGGATCACCGGATCATGCTGGCTGCCGTGCGGGGAGACCTGCGCCTCGACCTCTTCGACCGGCACGAGGTGGAGGCAGGATACTCGCTGGAGCGGCGTACCGGAGAACACTGGGTCGGCTACCTGGACGGCCTTCAGAGAGAGGTCCGGGAAGAGCGTGGCACGGGCTCCTCCACGACCACCCTGGCGCTCTACGCGCAGGATGACCTGACCGTGACGGATGCGCTGCGCCTCCGGCTGGGGATCCGGGGGGAGGCAGGCAGCGACCGCACTTCCCTGCAGCCACGGCTGGCAGCGAAATATCTTCTTTCAGAGCGGGTGGCGTTGACCGCTGGGGCCGGCCTGCTGCAGCAGCTCGATCACCTTCTGCAGGATCCCGACATCGATTTTGACATCTATACGGCCGACATCTGGCTCTCCGCGGGCGAGCCGGGAATCTCGGCGGCCCGCGCCTCCCACCTGGTGGGGGGGATCGAGGCCCGCCTCCCGCACGCCGTCCGATTCCGCGCGGAGGTGTACGAGAAGAGGTCGCAGGGGCTGGTGACGCTCGCGCCGTTCCGGCCCGAGGAGCAGCGGTTCGCAATCCAGCGGTTCGAGAGCGCGACGGGGGTGGACCGGGGAATTGACCTTTCTGTCGGGCGGGAAGGGCCCGGGCCGGTCCGTGGATGGATCGGCTACTCGCTCGCGAGCTCCATGCGCGGGGTAGACGGGTTCCGCTTCGCCGCGGACCCCTACCCGCGCCAGCGCCTGGTGGCGGTCTGGGACACCGAGCTCAGCCGAAAGTGGGGCGTCACGGGGCGTTTCGAATCGTTCGAGGGGATCCCGTTCACTCCCGCGGTGGCAATGCTTCCCCAACGGCCTTTCGACTTCGGGATGGGCGGCTTCACGGAGCAGTGCCAGGCCATCCGGATCGAGTACCTCTACGGAGAGCGGAACGCTGCCCGGACCGGATGGAGCAAGCGCCTGGATCTGGGAGCGGGGCGGCGCTGGACTGACCGCCGCGGACGGAAGTGGGAGCTTTCGCTTTCGCTCCTCAACGGGCTCTTCGATCCGACGGGCGTGTTCCGCCCCGCGGCCGCCCGCCGGAATAGCGGCTGCGAGTCTCCCGCGGAAGTCGTGAAGGAGCATGAGCTGGTGCTCCCGCCGATCCCCTCCGTGGGGGTGCGCGTCGAGTTCTGATTCGGGCGCGCTGCTCTGCAGGTATGGATCCCCAGCCTGCGCGATCCGTCGCCGGAGTGATACCGCGGCGGCAGCAGCGGTGAATGGCCCCGTTTTCCGGTTCGTTCTTGTTCGTTCGCTCGGCACGAAATACCCGAGCATGAGCACCGCCACCGCCCCGATTTCGGAACTCCCGCGCCTCCGATAACGCCGGAAGCGCCGCTCCCCTCCCCCGGGTGCGGCGCTTCCACCTTGGGCGATACGCCGCGGTGTTGTATCTTTCCATCTTCCTGACCCCCCTCATACGGAGATTCGTCGATGAAAAGTCGGAGCGCGTTCGCCCTCGGTTCAGTTCTCGTGACGGTTTTCGCCGCGTGCGCACAGGGCCCGGCGGCAGATTCCGGATCCCAAGGCGCACAGGTCACCACCGCCCGGACTGCATCTCCCTCGGCGGTCGCGCAGTGCACGCCCTCCCCGCGGATGCCCACGGAGGGGCGCGCGAGCGCGTACGACTCCACGCTGGTACGCGTGGATGGCGCGGAGGTGAAAGTCTGCTACGGGCGGCCCGCCGCCCGGGGCCGCACCATGGTCGGCGGCGACGCGGTACCGTACGGCCGCCTCTGGCGCACCGGCGCCAACGAACCGGCGATTCTCCATATCCCCACCCGGGTTGAGGTAGCGGGCATTCCGCTGGAGCCCGGCTCCTACTCGCTCTACACCGTACCCGGTGAGACAGAGTGGACGGTGATCCTCAACCGCTCGACCTCGCAGTGGGGAGCCGAGGGGCAGTACACCGCAGAAGTCCAGGCACAGGAGGTCGCACGCGCCACCGTGCCGAGCGAGCGCACGACGGATCACGTGGAGACCTTCACGCTTCGATCCGAACCTGCAGGGAACGGAGCCGATCTGGTGCTGGAATGGGAGCACACCCGCGTGAGAATTCCGGTGATGGCCCGCAACCCGTAGCTCCGGATCTCCACCTCGCGGGTCGCGATATAGCGTAAGGCGTCTCGGCGCCTTCCGCTCGCGTTTTTCGGCAAGGGCAGCCGCGGCGTTCTCTCACGGCTGTGGGGTACACGGGTTGGCTGATCAAACCACACCATTACCGGTTCTGCAGATAAATGATGCTTCGGCTGTTGTTCGCCACTCTGGTTCTCGTACTCTCCGCTTCGCCGCTGGCGGCACAACGTACGCTCGAAGCGGTGCGCCTGGAGGAAGGCGAGCGCATCCGGCTCGATGGCACGCTCGACGAGCCGCTCTGGCAACGCATCGAGCCGGTCACGGACTTCCTGCAGCAGGAACCCCGGGAAGGGGCTCAGCCCACGGAACGGACGGAGGTCCGCGTCGCTTACGACAGCGACAATCTGTACATCGGCGCGATCCTCTACGACAGCGAGCCGGCGGGGATTCTTGCCCACCAGCGACAGCGAAACGCCGGCCTGGGCACGGACGACCGCTTCATGTGGATCCTGGATACCTTCCGCGACGGCCGTACCGGCTACTTCTTCGAGATCAATCCCGCGGGCCTGCTGGGCGACGGGCTGCTGCAGAGCGGCGGGGGCGTGAACAAGTCGTGGGACGGCATCTGGAACGTGCGGGTCGCGCGCGGCGACTATGGCTGGTCCGCGGAGATCCGGATCCCCTTCCGAACGCTGAACTTCAACCCCGGGCAGGAGAGCTGGGGGATCAACTTTCAGCGCACCGTTCGTCGTAAGAGCGAAGAGATCCTCTGGAGCGGGCATCGCAGGAATCAGCGCCTCTCCAACCCTGTTCACGCAGGGGTGCTGACCGGGCTGAGGGGGATCTCGCAGGGGATGGGGCTGGAGGTGAAGCCTTACGCGGTGGCCTCGGCGCGGCACGGGGCGGAGCCTGGAACGACCGGTTGGGACACTCCGGCAGACGTCGGCTTCGACGTCAACTACAGCGTCACAGCGAGCCTTCGCGCCTCGCTCACCGTCAACACCGACTTCGCGGAGGTGGAGGTAGACCAGCGCCGTGTAAACCTCACCCGGTTTCCGCTCCGCTTCCCGGAGCAGCGCGACTTCTTCCTGGAAGGGTCGGGAGTGTTCAACTTCGCCCCGGGGAATGGGGTCGAGCCGTACTTCAGCCGGCGCATCGGGCTGATCGGCGGTGAACCGGCCCCGATCCGCTACGGTGCTCGTCTCACGGGCCAGGCGGGAGCCAACGACCTCGGCTTCCTCCAGGTCCGCACCGGGGGCGCCGGAGAGCATCCGGGGGAGAGCTTCACCGTGGCGAGGGTGAACCGCAACATCTTCCGGCAGTCTACGATCGGCGTGATCGCGACGCGGAGGAGTGAAAGCCTCGGAGACTTCGGGCTGGAGCTGGGCCACACCAGCGTGGGCACGGACCTGAACCTGAGCACCTCGCGATTTCTCGGCGACCGGAACCTGCAGCTCCAGGCCTTCTACGCCTGGCACAACGCCCCTTTCGAAGACGCCGGTTCCTCGTGGCTCGATCGTTCCGCGCGTGGAGTGCGGCTGAGCTACCCCAACGATCTGTGGAGTGGCCACATTTCGTACCGGGAGCTCGGCACGCACTTCAACCCCGCCGTAGGCTTCACTCCCAGGCGCGGGTTCCGCCGCGTGCAGCCCGCGATCCAGTATGCACCCCGGCCCGCCTGGCTCCCGCAGGTGCGGCAGCTGGAGTTCGGCGTTCGGGGCGAATACCTCACCGATATGGAAGGCAGACTGCAGACGGGGAGTGTCGGGCTCGGCCTGCTCGGCGTGCGCTTCGAGAGCGGCGACCGCATCTCCATCGACCACGATACCAACCGCGAGCGCCTAGAGCGTTCGTTCCGGATCCATCCGGACACCATGGTGAGGAGCCTGATTCCAGCGGGCGAGTACACGTTCGGGGGCTGGGGCGTGAGCGGCAGCACCGCCGGGCACAGACCTGTATCCGTCGGCCTCTCCTTTTCCAGCGGGGGCTTCTGGGCGGGTCAGCGTTCGCAGCACGGCGCGAGCGTCGTACTGCGCCCCCGGCCGGGCTTCAACTTTTCGGCGGGCGCCGACCGGAATATGATCGAGCTTCCGGAAACGGAGTTCACCACCGATGTGTTGCGGCTGGGCGGCGGGTGGCACATCAATCCGTGGATCTCGCTGACCGGCAACGTACAGTATGATAACCTGAGCGAGCTGGTGGGGCTGTACACGCGCTTCCGCTGGATCGTGCAACCCGGCAGCGACCTTCACGTCGTCTATTCCCACAACTGGCTGAACGCGATCGGGGGGTTCGAGACACTCCAGCGCGGCGCCGCCACGAAGCTGACCTACACACACCGGTTCTGACCCGGCGTCCGCAAACGCACGCGCGGCTGATCCCGCACCGCGCCTTCAGGACGCGGTTCGGTACGAGTCGTGCATCCGCTTCGGCCATTATTTCCCGCACAACTTACGCTACGTTCCGCTCCGGAGGCCTGATGAAGCGCACTGCCCTTCTCCCGCTCCTTTTCGCGGCTGCCTGCGCGGCGCCGGCTGGCCGGATGCCCGCCGCGGATTCACCGGCAGGCGGAGCGGCTGTCATGCCGGCCACCCAGAGCGGCCAGTTCGTTCTCCTCCAGAATGCCGCACCGATCGCGACGGAGCGGTTCACCCGGTCCGCGGACCGTCTCGAGGCAGAGCTCGTGATCCCAACGCAGATACGGGTGAGCTACACGGCGGATCTCACGGCCGATGCCACGGTGCGGCGCATCGAACTCCAGGCGTCGCCTCCGGATGCGCCTGTGGGGGGCGCCGCCGCGCAGCGATCCTCGGCCACCTTCCAGGGGGACAGCGTGTTCCTCGAGCAGACGGAGGGTGAAGCCGTGGAGACCGCTCGCCGCCAGGTGCGCCCGGGTACCATCCCGTACATCAACCCGAGCCCGTCGCTGATGGAGCAGATCGTCCGCCGTGCGCGGCAGATCGGCGGAGAACGGGTGGAGGTGCCGGTGTTTCTCGGGGGAGAAGGCGCGCAGACCGGGGCTGTCTCGGTGACCTTCATGGGCGCGGATTCGGCGAGGCTCGTGCTGGGCGACGTGCAGGTGCACCTGCACATCGATGCGAGCGGAACGCTGCTTGGCGGACGCGTCCCTGCCCAGAACGTGACCATCGAACGAGGAGCAGCGCAGCCGTGATGCGCCGGCTCCCCCCTACTCCCACTCCTCCAGGATCTCCTCGAATTCCTGCGCCATCGTAGGATGACCATGGCG
>JACDHR010000456.1 GCA_013820915.1 Gemmatimonadota bacterium | reverse complement strand
GCTTGGCACCCATCGCAACGAAGAAGAAGAACAGCCAGTGCAGCAGCATCGTCACTCCTCGTGGAGTGGGAGGGGATTACCTGACAAACATATGGGCGAGAAAGGCCGCGTGCAAGAGACGTGCAGCAGCGCCTGTTTAGAGGGCTGGATCGCAGCCGTGCCGGAGAGGTGCGGTCGAGCACACGCGCAGCCGGATTCGAGCCTGCGGGTGTGTCGCTTGACCCGTGACGTACGTGTCCCTATGTTCGCCGATAGGCTGCCGCTGCAGCATCTCCGCACAGCACATCACCTCACCCCGGGAGGCGGAAGATGAGCGACATCAAATTCGATGGTGAGCGGGTGATCGTCGAAGGCTCGGTGCTCAGCTCGCAGACGCTGGACATCGAGCTCGATCATCCGGGGCGTCGTAGCACCAGGGCGGGCAGGCGCCGCGCTCTGGTGCACGATTTCCAGGATGGCCTCACCCTCAACTGGGCGGAGGATTACCCCGGTGGGGTCACACTCCAGGGGGTTGTGAAGATTCCCCGGGAGCTGCAGCTCGGCCTGGTCAGCGGCACCCATCTGCGGGCGCGTCATCACGACCTGCACCTCGATCACCCGGCACGCCGGAGTACCTCGACGGGAAACCGCCGCGCCCTGGTGCACGACTTCCAGGATGGTCTGACCCTCAACTGGGCGGAAGATTATCCGGGAGGCGTAACCATCCGCGGCAGCGTCAACGTCCCCCAGGGCGTGCAGGTCGGCAGGGCGACGGGCACGCACCTGCGCCTGAGCCACCACGACCTGCACCTGGACAACAGCTCCCGGCGCAGCAGTTCGGCGGGCAACCGCCGAGCGCTGGTGCACGACTTCCAGGACGGCCTCACCCTGAACTACAATCAAGACTACCCGGGCGGGGTGACGATCCGGGGAGAGGTGAAGGTGCGCGAGCAGTTGACCGTGCAGGGGCAGAACGTGCTGCAGCTCCTTGCCCAGATGCAGACCCGGATCGACGAGCTGACCCAGCGAGTAGAGGAGCTGGAGGCGGCGCTGCCGTAATCCCACACGTGCTCCGGCGAAAGCCAGGATCCGCCACCCGAATCGCGAGGCGCCACCATGACCTCGATCCGCCAGCTCGCCGGCTGCATTGGTATCACCGGCAACTTCTCGATCATGCACAACTTCTTCGGCTTCTTCCGCGGCCGGGTTCCTCCCGATCCGACCGGTGCCACGGTCGAGGTCTCGCTCGAGCAGCAGGCCGAGCGCCTGAAGGACAGAATCTACCATCTCAACGTCATCGCCATCGGGGTGGAAAGCTTCACCGACAGCGAGGACATCGAGATCGACTACAGCATCTTCAAGATCCGGAACGTCTACGCTGGCGTGGGCGTGGGGATCGGGCGGGTCGAGCACTACGGCGTTGCCTCCGCCGACGCGGGCGGGCTCGACACACCCACCACCGAGGCACAGCTCGAGGAGATCACCGACCGCTGGAGGGTTGCGAACAACGGGATCGACGTCTTCGTCCCGCTGGCCGTTAGCGTGCCCTCCGGCTCCGGCATTCTGCTCGGCCGGGCGCCGGTCGGCGGCCCGTGCGAAGGCAAGGATGCGAAAGGGATGAATGGCGCGGTCACCGGCATCTGGGGCAGCGAGCAGACCGCGCGCACCTTTGCTCACGAGGTTGGCCACTATTTGGGCCTCGACCATCGCAACGACAGTCCCGCCAACCTGATGGCCCAGAGCAGCGTGGCCAGCAGCATTCGCGACTCGGTCCTGCTCACCACCGGGCAGGGGAACACGGTCAAGGGTCACTGCCTGGTCAAGAACGGGTGCTGAGCGCCAGAGGAGAAAACGACCATGAACATGCCGTCCGGAAACCATGCCGACGTCATCTCCGCGGAAGCCTTCCCGATCGATGAGCTCAGGGAGACGGTGTTCGGCCTGGGCAGGCAGCGCCTCTCGCCGGTGCTCGCGCTCTCGCTGCTGCGCAGCAAGGAGTATCCCGGCAAGCTCGATGACTTCCAGCGGGTTCTGCAGGACGAGGCCGCTCCGCCGCGGCTGCGCTACACTGCGGCGGTCGAGCTGGGGCGGATGGGTGAGCGCGGCGCAGGCGCGGTGCTGCTCGCGGGCCTGAAGGCGAAGAACGACCTGGTCGTCCGGGGCGTGCTGCAATCCCTTGCTCGCACCGGGGGAAAGGAGGCGTTCGAGGCCGTGGGCGTGCTGCGCCGCCGGCAGCAGCTGGCTCGCTGGACCGACTGGCCGCTCACGCTGATGGCGTACCGGCTAGGGGAGCGCGGCTTCGAGATCCCCTTCCCCAGCTCCCGCAAGATCGTTCCGCTGGACCGCTCGCGGGCGGAGGAGATCGTACTCGAGAACCCGAAGACCCGGGAAGCGGCACGCGTCGTCGGGCCGCAGCTCGAGAGCATGCCGGGGATCAGCCCGGCGGCCGAACCAGGTGTGGTCATGCAGTGCGGGGGCCGCGGCATGATGTATCTGGCGAACCGCGAGTTCGCTGGGCGGGAGGGCGTCGAGCGGCTCACGCGGCGCAAGGCGGTGCAGGGAGTGGTGCTGGTGCACTACCCGGTCGAATCGGGCGCCTGGGATGTCCGCTACTTCGTGCTTACCCACCCGGCAGCCGCGCCCGGAACGGTGCAGATCCTGGTGGTCTCGTCGGATGGAGTCGTTGCCTTCGCCGGCGAAGGCAGGATCGAGGGAGGTGAGTTCGCGCTCTGGACCGTGGAGCATCCGGGTGCGATCCCGGTGGACGTCCGGGGAAGATATGTGGAGGGGGAGATGCGCTTCGAGCGTGCTCTCTCCGAGGTCACGCGCCTGCCGGCCCGCCCGCCCGCGCAGCGACGCGCTTCGCTCCGGGGTGAGGAGCGGTAGACGCGGGTAGCGCCTCCCCCAGGTAGTGCGCGGCGTTGATCAGTCCCACGTGGGTGAAGGCCTGCGGGAAGTTGCCCAGGAACTCGCCGCTGCGAGGGTCGATCTCCTCCGCGTAGAGGCCCAGGTCGTTCGCGCGCGCCAGCATCCCCTCGAAGATCGCCTGCGCCTCCTCGACCCGGCCGGAGAGCGCCAGCGCATCTACCAGCCAGAAGGTGCAGAGGCCGAAGGCGCCCTCGCCGCCGCCGACGCCGTCGGGCGTCTCCTCGGTGTGGTAGCGGTAGACGAGGCCGTTCTCCGTCAGCTCGCGCAGCGTGGCGTCGATGGTGCCCTGCACCCGCCCATCCTCCGGCGGGAGGAAGCCGACGATGGGGATGAGCAGGTTCGAGGCATCCAGCGTGGTGGACTCGAAGCACTGCACGAAGCTCTGCTGGGGCTCGTCGAAGGCGTTCAGCAGCACCGCCTCCCG
>JACDHR010000116.1 GCA_013820915.1 Gemmatimonadota bacterium | reverse complement strand
GAGAGCCCGAAGCCGGTTCACTTCTGACTTCTGACTCATTCCATGCAACCCGCCGCAACCGCACGTCGTCGCGCCCGCGCCACCGAGGCACGCCTCAAGTTCGAGGAGCGCCTCGTTGTCCTGCAGTGGATGCTCGGGTTGTTCGAGGTCGCGAGCTTCGATGAGATGGCGGAGATGCTCAAAGACCCCCGGATCTGGCGATCGGCGACGGCACGCTCGGCTTCTGGGGCGCGCTGCTCATTGAGTCCCCGTGAAGAGCTCCTCTGTTGCCGAAGGTCGAAACTGCCTGATCACTCTACAAGAAGATTGAACTATGAGATCCTTTGCCCGTTCCGTCATCATCCTCGTCGTCGCTGTTTTCGGTCTTGCTGCCTGCGGCGACATCCTGGGATCGTCCCCAGCTGCCCTGGTCACGCTGGACATCCAGCGTGCGGAGGCGATCCCCGGCGAACCGTTGCTGATCATGGGGTGGATCGATAGAGACATGAACAGCCCCCGAACGGTCGAGGTCCGCAGTTCCTCAGGGCAGACGAGCCGGGTGACGCTGGGCATGCCTCATGTTCGGGGGCCAAACCAAGGGTTTGGAGAACCGTGGCTCAGCATGTCCGACGCCGTGCTGGCGGCGTTCATTGGCGGGTACGGCACGAGCGCAGAGGTGCAGTGGCAGGCCAGTATCGGTATTATCGAGGAGGGCGCGGTGCGACAGCCCAGCGGCAGTCCGCCGACCGCGGGAGTCTCCGAGGAGACGATTGCACGTGTGATGGCGTGGCTGAGGGAAGAGGGGATAGCCGAAGTCGAACGCCAGACTCCGGCGCTCGCCTACTATACGGTGCGACTTCCCCGAAGTGTCGCTTTTGTCCGACGGCTCCGCTCGCATCCGAACATCGAGACGGTAGAGCCAAACGGGATCGTCGTGCGGCATGACGGTGACCCATGGCCCACTGGGGCAATCGACGTATACGGCGTGATCGCGACCACCGCAGGGGACGGTGAGGGCCTTCGGGTGCAGCCTGGCGATGTGCTCACGGTTAGTTACCGACAACCCGACGGATCGGTCCTGCGAGATACAGTTCGGATCGTGCAGCCATGAGGTCCGCCGGTCGAGTGACTTCCTTCGGTTCAGCTTCCAGCAGGAAGTGCGCGCTCCTCATACGTACTGTTCTGTTGATGCTGCCGGTCTCGGAGCTAGCCGCATGTGGCAGCCTTACTGAGGTATCGCCTTCCGTGGAAGGCGACTACGTCCGCATGGTCGGTCCGGAAGGGCAGGCCAGGGAGTGGACGCTGGAGCTTGGGTCCGGTGGCACTTTCTCCGCGGGCCTGACCTCCGGTTCGGCGGGGATTGAGACGGGCACGTGGAGCCGTGATGAGAACCGCATGAGGATTCACTTTTTTCAGCAGGCAGCCTGCGTGGATAACGAAGGGGTGTACCAGTACACGGTGTCCGGCGATCGACTTACCCTCGTGGCAGCCTTCGAGCCGTGCACTCCCCGACGTATGGCGCTGGAAGGCACCTGGGTGCGCGGGCGAAGGTGATCGTCGGTGCAGTCTTGTTTCGCGAAATCGAAAATGCCTACTTCCGCATCAAGCACCCTTGAAACAGTAGACGAGCACCCGGATAGAAACGGGCAGGCTCGCCGAGTTCAGCGGTCGTGAGTGCTTCCAGGGACACACCGGTGCGGGCTCGCCGTGCCGGCGTATCGTCTGCCGCTTCAGGACCCTGCCGGCATGAGGTAATCCCGCGCCAGGTCGCGATATGACCGTACCTGTTCTTCCGCCCAGCCATCCCCCCGCCCGAGATCCTCGGAAAGCTGTTCGGCCACCGCGGGGGCCATCTCCATGCTGGCTCGCGCGTCGAGGAGCAGCGTTCGGGTGCGCCGGGAAAGGAAATCCTCCACCGTGCGCGCCATCTCGTTGCGCGCGGCCCAGGCCACTTCGCCCAGGCGGGTGGGGTGATCGGGGTGGAGCAGCTTGCCGAAGCGCGGTTGGCTGCGGATCAGGCTCAGCACCCCCGGCGCGTCCGCGCCGTAGAAGTGTAGATCCCCGAAACCGTCGGCGTTGTGGTGATGGCCGTGGATTCGAAGGTCCGCGGTGACGGAGGGACGCTCGTCCAGCCCGGCCACCGTGGCGGCCTGGTCGATCGTGTCCTCCGCCATTTTACGGTAGGTCGTCCATTTGCCGCCGGTGATGGTGACGAGGCCGCTGCCGGAGATGTGGAGCGTATGGTCGCGTGAAAGTGCCGCCGTACCCTCCATCTCCGCTTCGCCCCTGACCAGTGGGCGCAGGCCGGCAAACGTGCTGAGTACGTCTTGGGGCTTCGGGTCGATCGAGAGGTAGCGCGCTGCGTGTTCGAGGAGGAACTCCAACTCTTCGCGCAACGGCTTCGGCTCCAGAGAGGTCTCGGACACCGGCGTGTCCGTGGTGCCGACAACGGTGCGCCCCAGCCAGGGGATCGCGAAGAGCACCCGCCCATCATCCGTCTTCGGCACCATGATGGCGGTTCCGCCCGGCAAGAATGAGCGATCGAGCACGATGTGGACGCCCTGGCTCGCCGCGATCATGTTGGGCACCTCGGCGTCGTCCATCCTGCGAACGCAATCCGTGAAAACGCCGGTGGCGTTGACCACCGCCCGAGCCCGGATCTCGTACTGCTCGCCGCTCTCCGCGTCGCGAGCAACTACGCCACGGATCTCCCCCTCTTCCCGGACCAGCGCCGTCACCGCCATGTAGTTGACGAGCACCGCTCCCTGCCGCGCGGCCGTCTGCGCCATGTTGATGCTCAAACGAGCGTCGTCGAATTGCCCGTCGTGATAGATCACCCCACCCAGCAGCCCCTTCGGCTCCAGGGTGGGCAGCAGCTCCAGCGTGCGCTCTTTGGAAAGGTGCTTGGAGCGTCCGAACCCCTGCCGCCCGGCCAGCAGGTCGTACATCTTGAGGCCGATCCCGTAGAAGGGACCTTCCCACCAGTCGTAGTTGGGAACGATGAACGGCAGGTTCTTGACGAGGTGCGGAGCGTTCCTGAGCAGGCGGCCGCGCTCCTTCAGTGCTTCCAGCACGAGGGCGATGTTCCCCTGCTGGAGATAGCGCACACCCCCGTGCACCAACTTCGTGCTACGGCTCGAGGTGCCCTTCGCGAAGTCGCTCTGCTCCAGCAGCAGCGGCCGGTATCCACGCGAGGCGGCCTCGATCGCGGTGCCGAGACCGGTGGCACCGCCGCCGATGATGATGAAGTCCCACTTCCGTGCCTCCTCCCGCACTGCGGCCAGCATGGTGTCTCGGTTCATCTACCGTCCTGTCGTCAGAATGGGTCGGCCGCTTTCGATGTGCTATGGTTCGCAGGATCCGGTCACATTGTATCCCCCGCCGGAGCGGATACAGTGATCATCCAACCGGGCTCAAGCCTTTTCGCGGCGGACCGCGTAGTCCATCCCGCCGACCCGGTACCACTGGTACCCGTATGCCATGAGAGTGATTGTGTGTGCGCCCTTTTCGTCCGCCTCACTTTCCGTATCGGATAGCAGGCTCACCAGGCGTTCACCTCCCGCTGTATCCGGCTTGATCCGTACCTGATGCGGGTGGTCGTCGAAGTTGTGCAGAGTGATGAGGGAATTGTCGCGCCAGTCGTAGCGAAGGGCGAGCACGTGGGGAGAGCCGGTTCGCAGGACGGTCCATTCGCCCCAGCCGATCTCCGGGCACTCCTTGCGCAAGCGGATCATCCGAGCGGTCCAGTTCAGTAGCGATTCGGGATCGCGGCGCTGCGCCGCGACGTTAACTCTCTGGCAGCCCCAGATCCCCTCGCCGATCACCGGGTGTACAGCTTTCTCCGCGGTCGTGAACCCGGCCTGTGGCTCATCCGCCCACTGCATGGGGGTGCGGACCGCGTCGCGCTCCTCAAGATCCAGGTTGTCGCCCATCCCGAGTTCGTCGCCGTAGCGGATCACCGGCGTCCCTGGCATTGCGAACATCAAACTGTAGGCGAGCTCCTCGTGGCGGCGGTCCCCCAGCATCGGCGCGAGGCGCCGGCGGATGCCGCGCCCGTAAAGCTGCATGCGCTCCTCCGGCGCGAACCGCTCGAAGACCCGCTCCCGCTCCTCATCCGTCAGCCTGCCGAGGTCCAGCTCGTCGTGGTTTCGGAGGAAGTGCGCCCACTGCGACGTCGAAGGGATCTTTTGCGTCGCCTTCAGCGCGTCTATGAGGGGCTTCACCTCGCCAGTGGCCAGCGCGTAGAAGAGGTACTGGTTGACCCAGAAGTTGAACATCATGTGGATCCCGTCGCCGCCGTCCTTCCCGAAGTACGGCCGGGTCTCCTCGGGGAGCACATTCGCCTCGCCCAGAAGAACCGCATCGCCGACACGCCATTGCAGGAACCGGCGGAACTCCGCCAAGTACTCGAAGTGCTGGTGTTCCGGGTCTTTCCCCGCCCCGGTAGACTCGATCAGGAAGGGGACCGCGTCCACGCGGAAGCCCGCGACGCCCTGCTGGAGCCAGTAGCCGATGATACGCCGGATTTCCGTACGCACCTCCGGGTTCTCCATGTTCAGGTCGGGCTGATGCTCGTAGAACCGGTGATAGTAGTACGCCTGCGCCTTCTTGTCGAAGGTCCAGGTACGGTCCTGCACGCCGGGGAAGACCATCCCTTCGTCCCAGTCGGAGGGACGTTTCTCAGACCAGATATACCAGTCCCGGTATCTGGAGGCAGGATCGGATCTCGCTTCCTGGAACCACGGATGATCGACGGATGTGTGGTTCACCACCAGGTCCATGAGCACCTTTATGCCGCGCTTATGAGCCTGATGCATGAACTCCACGAAGTCACCGCTGGAGCCATGGAGCGGGTCGACTCCGTAGTAGTCGGAGACGTCGTATCCGTTATCCCGGTTGGGAGTCGGCTGAAACGGCGCCAGCCACACGGCGCCAACGCCGAGCGAGTGGAGATAGTCGAGACGGCGGATGAGCCCCTCGAAGTCGCCGTGTCCATCTCCATTGCCGTCCATGAAGGTGCTCAGGTCGAGGCTGTAGATCACCGTATTTTTGTACCACAGATCCTCGATCACGAAAGTTTCCTCCGGCCGGTGAGCGTCGAAAACGCAGGTCTATTCAGCCCTGACTCCTGTCTCCTGTCTCCTGTCTCCTGTCTACACACCCCGGGCGGGAAGTCTTCAATCCTCTTCGGGATCCGCAAACCCGTCGGTCCCGCCCTGTCGCGCGGCATTCATCCGGGCTTCGTCTCCAGGACGGTCCGCATCCGAAGTGCCGCCCATCCCGCCGCCAATCGGGGGTCCCTCCGCGGCCAGGCGCCTGCGTTCCTCCGCGGCTTTCCGGCCCGCCGGGCTCTCCTCCGGCGCTCCGATCCCCAGCTCGATCGAGTCCTTGCGCTCGTCTGGCATCGTGTCGCTCCTTCTCAAAAAGTGATCTTCGGGGTTGTTCTATTTCTCGCGGCTGCATGCGGGCGGTGAGGTCCACCACCGGAACCGGGGCGCGGCAGCTTCGGTGCAGACGTCCGGGGAAAGCACAAACCGGCATCCGGTTCACACAGCTCCGGTTCACATAGCTCCGATTAGCACGCAGCGAGTTGCAGAGGTTGCAACTCCCGCGCCGCCCGACCTCCGCCGGGAGCAGCGCCGCCACGCAGCACGAGCTGCACGGCGGCTGGGTGGGTAGCCGCGTATTCACGAAGCGACAGCGGGCGAATCGGTAGCGGGGGGGGAGGACACGGCGCCACATTTTGTTTAGATTAGCTGCATGATTTCTGTATCTAACCTTGCAAAGGAGTACGGCGACCACGTTCTGTTCGCCGACGCATCCTTCCAGCTCAACCCGGGCGAACGCTACGGGATCGTGGGTGCCAACGGTTCCGGCAAAACCACGCTGCTGAACATCCTGAGTGGTGACTTCGAAGCCACCAGCGGCTCCGTCTCCATTCCGAAGTCGCTGCGGCTCGGGGTGCTGCGCCAGGACCAGTTCCTCTATGAGGAGGAGACGGTCATCGGCGTCGCGCTGATGGGCAGAAAGGAGCTGTGGGAGGCGATGGTCGAGAAGGAGGCGCTTCTCGCCAGGGCACAGGAGCACTTCGATGTGGACCGCTTCTCGGAGCTCGAAGAGACGGTGCAGCGCCTGGACGGGTACACCGCCGAGGCCAAAGCCGCCATCATCCTGGAGGGGCTCGGGTTGCCCACGGAGGTGCATCACCAGCCGCTCTCCACACTGTCCGGAGGATTCAAGCTCCGCGTGCTCCTCGCGCAGGTCCTGGCGAGCTCTCCGGACGTTCTGCTCCTGGACGAGCCGACGAATCACCTCGACATCATCTCGATCCGCTGGCTCGAGAAGTTCCTCCACGACTTTCTGGGCCCCGTGGCGGTAATCTCCCACGACCACCGGTTCCTCGACAACGTCGCCACGAGCATCCTCGACGTAGACTACGAGACGGTTACGCTCTACAAGGGGAACTACACTTCCTTCCTGGAGCAGAAGAGAGGCGACCGGGAGCGGAGGGAGAAGGAGATTGAGGGACGGCAGAAGGAGATCGCCCATCACCAGAAGTTCGTGGATCGGTTCAAGGCCAAGGCCAGCAAGGCGAGGCAGGCGCAGAGTAAGTTGCGGATGATCGAGAGAAAATCGGAAGAGCTCGAGGTCCTCCCCGGCAGCTCGCGCCGCTACCCCAAGTTCCGCTTCGCGCAGCGGCGCGAGAGCGGACGCGAAGTGCTGCGGATCGGCGGCGTCAAGAAAGCGTTCGGCGAGAAGGAGGTTCTACCCGGCGTGGACCTGCTCGTGCGCAGGGGCGACCGCATGGTCATCATGGGGCCGAACGGGATCGGCAAATCCACGCTGCTCAAAATCGTCATGGGCGAGCTTCCTGCGAGCGCCGGCACCGTCGAGTGGGGGTACGAGACGCACCCCGGCTACTTCGCGCAGGACCACCACGAGCAGCTGAAGGAATCCGAGCATACGGCGGAGCAGTGGCTCTGGGACTTCTGCCCGGGCAAGGACCGCGGCTTCGTGCGCGGTCACCTGGGGCTCATGCTCTTCTCGGGTGAGGATGGCGAGAAGCGGCTGAGCACTCTCTCCGGCGGAGAGGCCGCACGGCTCGTGTTCAGCCGGCTGGCGCTGGAGCAGCCGAACGTCCTGGTGCTGGACGAGCCGACGAACCACCTGGACCTGGAATCCATCGAAGCGTTGGTCGCGGGCCTCCAGAACTACGAGGGCACGTTGATCCTGGTCTCTCACGACCGCTGGTTCGTGGGCCAGCTCGCCACCCGCGTGGTCGAGGTCAGCCCGCAGGGCATACGCGACTATCACGGCACCTACGACGAGTACGTCCACGATTGCGGAGACGACCACCTCGACGCCGACGCGGTGGTCCTCAGGGCCAAGCGGGACGAGAAGCGGGGAACGAAAAAGGAGCCGTCGGGGAACGGCGGGCGCCCCCCGGAGTCGGCTACCCGCGGTGGGGCGAAGACGGTTTCGCCTGCCGGGCTGAACCGGCTGGAGAGACGCCGTGACGAACTCACTGGCGAGATCGAGGCGGCCGAGGGACGGATTGGTGCGATCGATGAAGTTTTCGCCGGGCCGGGATACTTCGAGGTGACCGGGTCGGAGGAGGTGAAGGTCTTACAGGGCGAACGCACCCGTCTTCAGGAGCGTGTCGACCGCCTTATGGGTGACTGGGAGCGGGTGGAGAAGGAGATCGAGGGGGTCAGGTAAAGCGCGCGCTGCTGCAGATCCGCGGCAGCATCGGATCCCGCTTCAGCGGCCGTTTATCCCAGAACGCGTACCGAGCCGGCGACCGGCCGCACGCGCAGCACCTGGCCGATGTGCAGTGGTCGATCCGCCCCGGTATGCAGCAGAAGCTCATGCTCCATACCCGATTCGCTCAAGAGCCCGAGGACGACTTCCTGGTGATCGCCCCGGAAGCGGGTCTGCCGAACGATGGCCGCCGTCGTGTCGCCCTCGGTGGTGCCGATCTCCAGGTCGCCGGGCCGGATCGAGAGAGTGACCGGCGCGTCGTGCCCGCGGGCAGCCGCCGCGGCGATATAACCGACCGGCGTATCGAAGCCGTCGCCGCGCGGGATGCCCGGCAGCAGGTTCGTCGAGCCGAACAGGCGAGCGACGTACTCATCCTTCGGCCGCTGGTATACGAGCTCGGGCGTGTCGATCTGCTGAAGCGCGCCGCTCTTCAGAATCGCGATCCGGTTCGCGACCGAGAGCACATCCTCCAGGTCGTGTACCACGTAGAGCGCGGTCGTTTCCGCGGCGCGCAGGATCTGCCCCACCTCTTCACGTACCTGTTCCTTGATCACTATATCGAGGTTGCTGAACGGCTCGTCGAGCAATAGCAGCGCCGGCTGAGGCGCGAGCGCGCGGGCGAGCGCCACGCGCTGCTGCTGGCCGCCGCTCAGCTCGTGCGCGAAGCGCTTCGTGTAGTCCTGCATGCCCACGAGCGCGAGCGTTTCCATCGCGCGGGCCTGCCGCATCGAGCCACGCATCGCCTGCAGCCCGAACATCACGTTGGCGAGGACGTTCAGGTGCGGGAAGAGCGCATAATCCTGGAAGACGATGCCGACCCCACGGCGTTCCGGCGGTACGACCGTGCGCGCCGTGCTGGCGACGTGTCCGTTCAGCAGCACCTCCCCCTCCGTAGGTACCTCCAGCCCGGCGATCAGCCGCAGCAGCGTGGTTTTCCCACAGCCGCTCTCGCCGACCACCGCCACGATCTCGCCGCGCCTCACGCTCAGCGAGACGCCGTGCAGCGCGAAAGTGCCGACACTTCCATAACGCTTGGATAGACTCCGGACGGAGAGGACGCTCACTTCTCGCCGCGCGTCAGGACCCGGTTCAACAGCACCACGGGGATTACGCCGGCGAGGATGATCACGAGCGCGTAGTTGGCGGAAACCGCAATCATCTCGTCGGTGGCGAGCTGATAGGCGCGGGTGGCGAGCGTATCGAAGTTGAACGGCCGCAGGATCAGCGTGAGCGGGAGCTCCTTGAGCACGTCCACGAATACGAGGATCACGGCGCCGAGCAGGGTGCCGCGAAGCAGTGGCAGCGAGATCTTGCGGAGTGCGCAGGACGGGGAGGCGCCGAGGGAACGGGCCGCATCGTCCACGCGCCCGCAGATGCGGGTGAAGCCCGACTCGACCGGCAGAAAGGCGACGGCCATGAAGCGGACCGTATAGGCGAAGACCAGGGCGACCAGCGTGCCACTCAACAGCAGGCCCGTCGGGATGCCGAGCGTCGCGCGCGCCACGCCGTCGATGCGGTGGTCCAGCCACGAGAAGGGCACAAGAACACCCACCGCGACGACCGCGCCCGGCATCGAGTAGCCGAGCACAGTCACCCTCGAAAGCCGGCGCAGCCACGGCCGGGGGTTCAGCCGCGCGGCATAGGTGAGCAGCAGCGCGATCACCACGCATACCGCCGCGGCCGCCGCCGCCAGCGCGAACGTGTTCCCGACCAGCTGCATGAACGACCGGTCGATCACCGATGCCGCGGTGCCCGACGCCCAGTAGCCGAGCTGCGCGACGGGGATGCCGAACCCGAAGAGTAGGGGGAGGGCACAGACGGAGAACGCCGAAAGAGCGCGGCCGCGGCCGAGCCGCACTCGCAGCACCGGCCGCTCCGAGGCGTTCCCGCCCGAGAACGCCGCCCGCCCGCGCTGCGACCGCTCCAGCGCCAGCAACCCGAACACGAAGACCATCAGCATCGCCGAGAGCCGGATCGCCGACGAAAGATCGCCGAGCCCGAACCACGAACGGAAGATGCCGGTGGTGAAGGTCGTCACGCCGTAGTATTGGACCGCGCCGTAGTCGTTCAATACCTCCATCGCGACCAGGGCGACACCCGCCGCCATTGCGGGGCGGGCCATCGGCAGCGCGACGCGCCGGAACGTCGCCAGCGGGGCATGGCCGAGCGTGCGCGACGCCTCCAGCAGCGAGGCGGACTGGCGCGCGAATGAGGCGCGAGATACCAGGTAGACGTAGGGATAGAGAACGAAGCCGAAGATCAGCGTCACCATGCCGATGTTCATCACGTCCAGGTACAGGAACTCATCGGCCAGGGCGGGCACGGACGCGCGTACGAACCGCTGCAGCGGCCCCGTTACGTCGAACATCCCGGCGTAGGTGTACGCCGCGATGTAGGCCGGCACGGCCAGCGGCAGGATCAGCGCCCACTCGAAGAAGCGCCGTCCGGGAAACTCGTACGCGGTCACCAACCAGGCCGTGGATACCCCCACGACGAGCGCCAGCGTGCCGGCTCCGAGCACCAGGCGCGCGGAGTTGAGCATGTAATCGGAGAGGACTGTAGACGCGACGTGAGACCACGTCTCGCTGGCGGGCGCCAGCAGGCCGAGCGCTATCACCAGCAGCGGGAGCGACAGCAGCACCACGCTCAACAACGCTGCCAGCGTCCACCGGCTCGGCGACCGCCGTGCCCGGCGAGCACAATCGGTTGCGCTGCACTTCGATGCGTCCGCCGCGCACCCGCGCGG
>JACDHR010000455.1 GCA_013820915.1 Gemmatimonadota bacterium | reverse complement strand
CATGTATTCCTCCCGTGTGCGTCCGAGCCTGTGCAGCAACAGGCCGAGCAAGGTGATGGTGTTCAGCGCTTCCCGCCGGTCGAACTCCTTCAGGTTATCGAAGCCACGTACCGCCGCGTGTCCCACGCCGTCCAGCAGGCTACTTCGGCTGCGGAGGACACGGCGGAGGATCGCGTGGGCAAGTACGGTGGCGGCTCCTTCAGGTGCCAGGAAGAGGCGCATTGCTGCGTCCGCAGTGACGCCGACGATCTCCTGCCGCTGGGTTCCTCCGCGAATAAAATGTTGCCGCGTCAGGCGGGGAAGGTTGAATGGGGCGATATCCCACGGTGCTCGCCACCGCGCCGGTTGCCCACGCTCAGCTGGTACCGGGAGGCGGATTGAGGGCGGTACGTTCTCGCAACCGCGCGACCACGCACGCGCGGCTTGAAGGAGCGTACGGACGGTGAGAGTCTTGCTGTAGACGACCTTGCGGTTGGCCGGATCGAGCTTCCTGAAAACGAACATCGAAAGAGGAGTGTCGTCCCGACGAGCTATCACCACGCCCTTGAAGGCACTGATCAGCCGCTCAGAGAACGACGCGAACAGATCCTCAGTTCCGGGCTCCGGCTCAACATCTTCCGTGAGCAAGGCAGCGAGTGGCACCTCCTCGGCACCTGGCACGAAAGCAATGAAGAGGTCGGTCTGCTTCGGACGTTCGCCGGGAACGCTGCGCCAGGTTCGATCCTTCCAGTCGTCGCGTGTCAGCGCCTCGGCCGCAGCTTGGAGCGCCGTAGCAGTATCGGTCCCGACTGCCACTGAATCCGTGCCGGTGCGGCCATAGCGCGCGTTGGTCGGCGCATCCTTGTTGCGGGCGAACAGATAAGTCTGGCCGAGAATCGGCAGGTTCGGCTGCGGGAACTTATCCCCGATGAGAAACGCGTCCTCGCCAGTGATGGCGCACACACCGTTGGGCTCCTGGGGTGTTTCCCCGCTGAGCGCCCGGCTGATCTCCGCGATGTTGCGCTCATCTCCTGCAAGGCGGGGGAAGTCGCGCGCTACGACATCGAAGAAAAGGGGCCCGCCGCCATCCACCAGCAATGAGGCGATAAGGGGCAGGTCTTCTGTCGAGAATCGTCCCCGCCGAACATCCTCAATGATTGCAGCCGCGATTCCGCGCAGCAGGTCGTGCGGTCGCGCGGCGGCTCGTTCGAAGCGTTCAAAGGCAGCGGGAACGGCGGCAGCATCGGAATCGCACAGGGCTGCGAGCTGAGCGCGCCGCTGGCCGAGACGCTTCAGGTATCCTCCGCCCGGCCAGTCGGTGAACGCCTGCTCGTTGAACTCCGCACCGTCTATAAGCGCGAGCAACGCCTCCCAGCGTTCAGACTCGCCCACGCGCTTGTTGCGGATAACTTCGAGACGCTCGTCCTCCTCACTGACGCGAAGGAACCCACCGGGTCGAGCACGTGAAGGCACCTTGATCTGGTGGTACGGAAAGCTGTTGTGTTGCCCATCGCGGAGCGTCCAGAGGTGCTCTGCCTCGTCGCTTGTCATCGGCCGCACTCGTTTCACCACGCCATCCGCATCGAGATGGACACGCAGCGTAGGACGTGCGCTGACCTCCTTCACATCCGGGTGCCGAAGAGCGACGACGATGCCGGCCTGGGCCAGTGCGCTGCCTACTTCACGCAGTTCATTCAACAAAGCTGAGCACCCCCCTTTCTACTCTGACGTTGTACCGGAAGGACGGAGCATACTTCCCACCTTGCGCCTTGTCCCAGACGCTGTGCAGCATGGAGGGGATGGTGAGGTTCAGCGCCTCGTCCACGACGTACTCATCACGGAATGGTCCCCAGTAGGAGGCCGTGAACTCCTTCCATCCAAGGGCAGGTGTGCGCCAACAGCGTCCCTGCTTTATCCGGCGCTCGAAAAGGTCCTTCAGGTGGTGCCGGGGATTGCGGTCGTTCCGCGGCTCCTCTCCCTCCACCTCTCCGTAGATACGATAGCAGACATCCGCAAGCGCCGTGGCAAAGAGCTGATGGCTGCTTCCCATGCGGATCACGCTGCTCTTGCGGAGTGGACCGCGGTAGTTGGTGGTGTATCGCTGCCACCGGACCGTGTCAGGTATCTGGTCTTCCCGCCGACAGACCTCGAGTCGAGTTGGGTTGATCCACGCGTTACCATCTACGAAGAAGGCGATCGCCTCGAAAATCCCCTTGCAAGCAGACCAGGTCGGCACCGGGTAGGATGTTGGCGTGCCGCCGGTATCGGGGCGCGCGAAGAGGGCGAGAGGTCCGCCAACTTCCAGCTGGACAACATATTGCTCGCTCAAACCTTTCCCTCCTGTCACAGAGTTGTCACCAATCTGGTTGTGCCTCCACCGCACCGGTCTCTTGCAGGTTATCCTTGCGCGATGCGTCGCGGCTCATTAGAACCACGCTACGCCAAGCTGCTTTACCAGTACATGCGAGGATGAACCGCCGCATGATCCGAGTCACCGAAGTCGAGCAGACCTGCCTCGCGTGTCCCGCCCAATGGGCGGGCATGACGAATGACGGACGCCACATCTACGCCCGCTTCCGCGGGGGACGGCTGAGCGTCCGCATCGGGAAACCGGGGGACATGCACGAGTTCGCGGCCGTCCGCGGCGAGGAGGTGCTCCGCATCCAGCTCAGCGATGGATATGACGGCTTCCTCTCTTTCGAGGAATTGCGGGAGGTCACCAAGGACCTCATCCAATGGCCGGAGCAAGCGGTCATCTCCGAAGAAGGTTTCTAGCGGCGCCACACAACGAGCAACAGCCGCCCCCACCCCCGCGTGCTCGACCTGCTCGCGAGTCCCCCGCAGCCGCGCCTGGAACTCCGGCTTGTATTTCCCCAGGTCGTGCCAGAGCCCGGCCAGCTCGCCCCACTCCGGCGCTCCGAAGGGGGCGGCGAAGCTGGCAGCCCGTTCGGCGACGTTCTCGAGGTGCTCGGCAAGCGGCTCCCAACGCTCCTCAGGCTGGTCTGGCAGAGTATGGGCATACGCGTGATCAAAGGACATGGTCATGTACCGACGAGTGTAGTGCGGCGACACACAAGTCGCAGAAGTCGGGAAGTGCTAGGCCAGCCGTTCGAGCAGTGTTCCGCGAGGTACCCCTACAGGCTGAAGGCGGTCACATCGCGTGATCATAAGCGCGAGCCCACTCCATACCTCTGCGTCCACAGGAGCAGGATGCGGAACCGGCTGCAAACGCGTTCAAACCGAAGTATACGCGTGGGGTCTGACAGTCAGGGTATGGCTGAGAATGAGAGAGGCGCAGCGCGGGCTCGGTCAGCAGGCAAGGCTGCGGCGACGCAGCGTCAGAGTAGCACACAGAACGGTC
>JACDHR010000115.1 GCA_013820915.1 Gemmatimonadota bacterium | reverse complement strand
TTGAGGTTGGAGACTGCGACGTTTCCCCGTTGCTTCGGGAAGCAATCCTCGATGCGACGAAACTGCTCTTCGGTGATGATCATGCATCATGATAACCATTGAACCGTAGTGTGAACAGGCCCTAGTTATGGGGCTCGGGGTGACCGCGGCCGCCCAGATCCATTGGCGCGGCATGGCTGACGCAGCTGCCGTCCGGCCGATAAACGCGGCGATTGTGGGTGCGCCTGTCCCACCAATGGAGTTGCGGCCACTGGCGGATTTCGGTGCACGTCCCCTTGCTCGCCCCTCGTGTGTGCTCTATTACTTCTTCGAGCCGGACTGCCCGGCGTGTGCGGCAGGCGCCCCGGCATGGACGGGCATCGAGGAGATCAAGGGCGCAAATGGCTCCGTTCCAGTCGTGTGGATTCTGATGGATCGCGAGGTCCGCGCGGCGACGGCGTTCCTCGATACCTACGGCATTGTGGCGCCTGCGCTTTTCTCCGCACACTCCTCGCCGCATCACGAATTAGGCGTGATGGGCGTTCCCACTGTATGGGGGATCGTGAACGACACGCTTCGGTACACGGCGACAGGTGTAACTGCCACGTCTCCAGACGAGATTCCAGTAACATGGTGTCATGCAGCATCGGGGTGAGCACGCAGAGAAACGCAGCCGTGACGTTCCGCAACGCTGGTCGACCCGCAGAAACGCCGCCACCGGCGCGCGGGAGTGAACTCCTCGGCACGCCTGGCAGCGAGAGTCACACGTTTCAGCCAACACACATCCATCTGGAGCCAAGCTTATGATGCATCCCCGATGCACACCCGGGATGTCGTTTGTCGCGATTCTCACCTGCTTCGTGGGCCTTGCCGCCTGCGCGGACCGCACTCCACACCCCGAATCGGCGGGGATGACGGAATGCACGGAGGCTGGACCAAGCCAGGAGGTCAACGTGGCAATGGTGCCGAGTGCCGATTGGACGTTCGTTCAGGAGTTGCGCGTCGGGGCCATAGAGGGGGGTGATTCGATCACACTCGGGCGCATTGAAGATATCGGCGTTGATGATCAGGGCCGGATCTTTGCCGCAGACGTGATGGGCGCCCATGTTCTGGTTTACGATCCGGCGGGGCGATTCATCCGCCGGATCGGGCGGTCGGGCCGCGGGCCGGGCGAGTTTCGGGAGCCCATGCGGCTGCTGCTCCGTGAAGACACGCTTCTGGTCTGGGACCCGGTGGCGTGGCGGATCACGCGCTTCGACACCAGCGGTACGGTGCTTGGCACGACCGCACCACCGCGGCCGGCGCAGTTCGGGCAGGTCCCCGACGTTCGTTTTACCGCCGCAGGCGGCCTCATGCAGCTCGGTTTCGACCGATATCAAACCGGACTCGAGACCGCGCTGGGGAACCGGGCCCGCGCTGTGGTCCGAGGCCCGAATTCGATCGAGCGCTGGGACGATTCCGCGCCGTCCTGGGAGGTGTTGACCGAGGTCGCCGGCCTCGAAGTGTACGTAGACATGGAGGCTGGGAGGATTCAGGATGTCGCGTTCGCGCGCCGGCCGCTCTGGGCTCCGGCCGCCAATGGCGACGTTTGGCACACGGACAGCGGTGAGTACACCGTCTCCCGGTTCACTCCCGACGGGGCGCGCATTTGCACGCTTGCCCTGAACTTGCAGAACCCTCCCGTGACCGCAGCCGAGCGTGATGCATATTACCAAGGTGCGGATCTCACTGCGCCGACACCGGAACGTGTCGCTCGGGCCCAGCGGGACCGGGAAGCGTTGCCGGTACCGGCGGAGAAACCGCCGCTTGCCCGTCTGCTCGTCGCAGCAGACGGGCCGGTTTGGGTGGGGCGCACGCCGGCCACTGGTCCTTCGGCGGATTCCGCCGAGTGGGACGTCCTCGACCCTGCCGGTGCATGGCTCGCCGTTTCCCGCCTGCCGATCGGCTTCATCCCGCACCGGGTCGTCGGAGAGCGCGTGTACGGAGTCGAGCGTGATTCGCTTGGCGTGAACTACGTCGCCGTTTACCGCCGCGTCCAGGAGGCCGCGCGATCCGCCGATACGCGTGCGGAGCTGGCGTCTCCCCCCGCGCCGACGCGGCGCCCCCGTTCGTGACGGGCCGGGCCATGCTCGCCGCCCGCCGGCAGCCACCGCTCCTTGCGGCCGTGCTGCTCGGCTTGCTGGCGTCGTTTGGCTGCGACGATGGGCGGCTGAATAACAGCAGCGCGTTCACCCGGTACTGGGAGGAGCGGATCGCCGGGCCTACCCCCGGGACGTTAGCACCGGAATACTCCGCGTTGACATTGGACGGGGATTCGCTCCGCCTGAGCGAGTTGCGCGGCCAGGTGGTGCTGCTGAACGCGTGGGCGACCTGGTGCGCGCCGTGTGTTCGGGAAATGCCGGCACTTCAGGCGGTCCACGACCGCTACGCGGAGCAGGGACTCCGCGTGATCGGTGTTTCGGTGGATTGGCTGGACGACGAACAGATCCGCGCCTTCCTGGACGAGCGCGGGCTGAGCTATCCCGTGGTCCGGGACCGGCAGCACCGTCTCGAACAGCAGTTCGGATGGTCGAAGGGAATTCCGAAAACTCTGCTGATCGACCGCGACGGGATCGTGGCCGCGTACTGGATCGGCTACACCGACGTGACCAGCCCGGAAATCGATGCGCTTATCGCGGACGTTCTCGCCCGTGCCCCCGCGGACGAGTCGGTTGCCACGCACGGGCAAGCGCGATAGGACGCCTCGCGAAACCAGTTGCTCGCTAGAGAAGCTCCCGCCTCACCCCGGCCGGTACGTCCCCCACTCCGCGCGAAGGGTGTCGCTGATCTCGCCCAGCGAGACCAGCGCCTTCACCGCCTCGATAATCGGTGGCATCAGGTTATCGGTCCCGCGAGCGGCGCTGCTGATGGCTTCCAACCGCGCGCGCACGTCGGCCTCGTCGCGCGACTCCTTGATCCCTGCGAGCTGCGCACGCTGCGTACGCTCCAGCGCGCTGAAGTCCGGCTGACCGAGGTCGATCGGCTCATCGGCCGTGTGAAAGCGGTTGACGCCGACGACCACCTTATCGCCGGTCTCCACGGAGATCTGGTGCTCGTATGCGGCGCGGTGGATCTCCTCCTGCATGTAGCCGATCGCCTTGGCAGCGCCGCCGATCTCCTCGATCTTTTCGAGGTAGGCGAGCGCTTTCCGCTCGACGGCGTCGGTGAGCGCCTCCACGAAGTAGGAGCCGCCGAGCGGGTCCACGGTATCGCCGACCCCGGACTCGAAGGCGAGGACCTGCTGCGTGCGCAGCGCGAGTGTCGCGGCCTGCGCGGTGGGTAGCGAGAGCGCCTCGTCGTACCCGTTGGTGTGGAGCGACTGTGTACCGCCGAGCACTGCGGCGAGCGCCTGCATGGTCACCCGCACCACATTGTTCAGCGGCTGCTGCGCCTGCAGCGTCACCCCGCCCGTCTGCGTGTGGAAGCGAAGGCGAGCGGCGTCCTCCGAGGCGCCGAAGCGCTCGCGCATCATCCGGGCCCAGAGGCGGCGCGCAGCGCGAAACTTTGCGATCTCTTCGAACAGATCGTTATGCGAGGCGAAGAAGAAGGAGAGCCGTGGCGCGAACCGGTCGATCTCGAGCCCCGCCGCCAGCGCGCGGCGGACGTACTCCACCGCGTTCGCGAAGGTGAAGGCGATCTCCTGCGCGGCGGTGGATCCCGCCTCGCGGATGTGGTAGCCGGAGATGGAGATGGTGTTCCAACGCGGCACCTCCACGTTGCAGAAGGCGAAGATATCCGTGATCAGGCGCAGCGACGGCTCCACGGGGAAGATGTAGGTGCCGCGCGCGATGTACTCTTTCAGGATGTCGTTCTGGATCGTGCCGGAGATCTTTGCGCGCGGGATCCCCTGCTCGTCCGCCACCGCGATGTAGAAGGCGAGCAGGATCGAGGCCGTCGCGTTGATTGTCATCGAGGTGCTGACGCGATCGAGCGGGATACCGCCCAGCAGCTTACGCATGTCAGCGAGCGTGTCGATCGCCACGCCGACCCGCCCTACCTCCCCCGCAGCCATCGGGTGATCGGAGTCGTAGCCCATCTGCGTGGGCAGGTCGAACGCGGTGGAGAGCCCCGTCTGCCCCGCGTTCAGCAGGAGATGAAACCGCTCGTTGGTATCTTCCGCCGTACCGAAGCCTGCGTACTGCCGCATCGTCCAGAAGCGGGCGCGGTACATCGTCGGCTGGATTCCACGCGTGAACGGGTACTCGCCGGGATAGCCGAGGTCCCCGTCGGGGTCAGTGCGCACGTCCTCGGGCGTATAGAGCCGCTCGACCTCGATCCCGCTCGTGGTCTCGAACCGCTCCCGGCGCTCCGGATACTTCCCGATCACCGGGTGTACGGCACGCTCCGTCCACGCGTTCTTATCGCCCGCGAGACCGCTTCCGACCGTCGCGTCGGGCTGGCGCGAGACGCTGCCTTCGACCTCGCGGGCGACGGACTCCGCGGCCTCTTTTCCGTGCATGCTCATCTATCGTTTCCCTCTGGCTGTTCAGGAGCGGGGATACCGGGGCTTCACCGGCACCGATCTCCCATCCGGGGTGGAGCGGTGTTCCTCATTCGAGGACGAGCAGCGTCGCACCCTTGTCGACAGTCTGCCCGGCTTCCACCTCGATGCGGGCGACGACTCCGTCGGCGGGTGCCTTGAGCTCGTTCTCCATCTTCATCGCTTCCACGATCGCCACGCCCTGCCCCGCCCGGACGTGCTGTCCAACCTCGACCTCGATGCGCACCACGAGGCCCGGCATCGGCGCAGCTACAATCTTCTGTGTTTCCGCGGCACCACTGCCGGTCATTTCACGGATCGCGCGGGTCCGTTCGTCGACCACGTCCACGGCGAAGCGCTCGGCGCCAACCTGCACGTTCCATTGGCCCCGGCCGGCGCCGGGCTGGGCGAGCAGCGCGTGCGATCGGCCGTCGACGAGCAGGTGGCGCAGCGATGATCCTGGCACCGTTGCCATTTCCGCCCGCACCGGCGTCCCGTCCACGACCGGGGTGCTGCCGGAAAGGTCGACCTCGAAGGTGCGATCACCGATGGTGACGAAATAAAGCATGCCGATCGTTCAGGGTTGATGGGCGACGAGCAGCGCCACGGTCTCGACGTGCGCCGTCTGCGGAAAAAGATCGAAGCACCGCAGGTGCGTCAATCGGAAGCCGCCTTCCAGGCGCCGGATGTCGCGCGCGAGCGTCGCGGGGTTGCACGACACGTAAATCAGCCGCGCCGGCGGCACGGCGGCGAGCGCGGCGGTCACCTCCGCCGCGGCGCCGGAGCGCGGCGGGTTCAGGATCACCAGGTCGGCGGGCAGGTGCGCCGGCAGCAGCATCTCGACTGGCCCCTCCTCGAAGCGGGCACCCTCCGGCGCACTCCGGTCCGCTTCCCCAATCGCCGCCGGATCGAGTTCGATCCCCGTTACCTGAGCACCCGCGCGGGCGAGGCGCCGCGCGTGAAGCCCGATCCCGCAATATGCATCCACGACCGTGGCCCCGCGAACATCTCCGGCGATCTCCGTTACGTGCGCCTCGAGCAACGCGGCGGCGGCGCGGTTCACCTGCAAAAAGGCGGCGCCGCTGAGCTCGATCGTTTCGTCGCCCCACGTTTCCGGTAGGCCCGGTGCGCCTGCAAGGAGTTCGGGCGGACCAGTGCCGGGGCGGTGCCAGAGGGAAACCAGCCCCTCTACCGCGTCCAGAAGCTCTTGCGGCCGCCCCGGCGAAAAGCCACCCTCGACGAGCAACGACACCTCACCGGAGGCGCTGGCGCGGAGCGTGAGCCGGAGCTGTTCGCCCGAGGGCAGCCGCCGCGCGTCGGGGCCCCAGGCCGAGCGGAGCCGGTCCCAGACGCGCGCGATCGGCTCTTCCGGGAGCAGGCATGATCCATCCAGGTCCACGATGCGGTCGGGATCGCCGAGCGCGTGGAAGCCGGCGACCACCCGACCGCGCCCTCCCCGCCGTAGCGCGAACGACACCCGGTTCCGGTAGCGCTGCTCGCGCGGCGACGCTACCACTTCCGGCACCTCGATGTCCAGCCGGCCGATCCGCGTCAGCGCGTCGGCGACGATGCGTGCCTTGGCACGGAGCTGCGCCTCGTATGTCAGGTGCTCCAGCGTGCAGCCGCCACATTCGGCGTAGAAGCGGCAGGGCGGGTCGCGGCGCTCAGGCGAGGGCTCGAGCACCCGCAGCAGCCGCCCGCGGGTCCAGCGTTTCTGCTGGTGTACGATCCGGATTTCCACGAGGTCGCCGGGCGCCGTACGATGCACGAAAACGACGCGGCCGTCCGGAAGGCGACCCACGCCCTCGCCCCCGGCCGCGATCGACTCTACCCGAACATGGATGGGCTCACGCCGGCGCCCGGGGTTCACCGCGAGCGCCATTCTGCCCGGTTCTTCCAGCCGCTCGTCTGACCGGCGCTCGGCTGCGCACGCAGGACCGAGCGCCTCGTCCGGGTTTCCTCCTCGATCAATGCGGCACCGAGCACGGCGGCCCGGAGAAGCTCCTCGTCCGGCGCGGTGCCGAACAGCACCTGCTCGTGCGTTTCAAGGTAGCGGATGTCGAGGCGCGCCGCGCGGAAATCCGGTTCATCCATCACCCGCAGGTGGAACGGAACACTGGTGTCGACACCGACCACCCGGAGCTCCCCGAGAGCGCGCTTCATGCGGTCGATGGCTTCCGCACGGGTCGGGGCATGCACGATCAGCTTGGCGAGCATCGGGTCGTAGGAAAGCCCCACCTCGTATCCCGCGGCGATCCCGCTGTCCCACCGCACGCCCGGGCCGGCGGGAACCTCCAGCATCGCGATACGGCCGACCGAGGGGAGAAAGCCGTTCGCCGGGTCTTCGGAGGTGATGCGGCACTCGATGGCGTGGCCGTGGAAGACGATTCCGTCCTGCGTCCACGGGAGCGCTTCGCCCGCGGCGACGCGGATCTGCCACTGCACCAGATCGATCCCCGTCACCAGCTCCGTGACCGGGTGCTCCACCTGAATGCGGGTGTTCATCTCCAGAAAGAAGAACTCTCCGTTCCGGTAGAGGAACTCCACCGTTCCCGCGCCTTCGTATCCCACGGACTTCGCGGCGGCGACCGCGGTAGCGCCCATCGCCGCGCGCTGCCCGGGGGTCAGCACCGCGGACGGTGCCTCCTCGATCAGCTTCTGGTGGCGTCGCTGGATGGAGCACTCACGCTCGCCCAGGTGCAGCGTGGTGCCGTGGCGGTCGGCGAGAAGCTGGATCTCGATGTGGCGCGGCCCCTCCAGGTACTTCTCGATGTAGACGGAGCCGTCGCCGAAGGCCGCGAGCGCTTCGCGGCTGGCGGCTTCGAAGGCGCCTTCGATCTCCGCGTCCCCGCGCACCACGCGCATCCCCTTCCCGCCCCCGCCTGCCGCGGCCTTGAGGAGCACCGGGTAGCCGACCTCCGCCGCCACCCGCCGCGCCTGGGCCGCGTCGGCGAGTGCATCCTCCGTTCCGGGGACGACGGGCACTCCGGCGGCGATGACGCGCTTCCGGGCCTCGGTCTTGTCCCCCATCGCCTCGATCGCCTCGGGCGACGGGCCGATGAAGACGAGCCCCGCTTCCCGGACCGCACGGATGAACGGCGCCCGTTCGGAAAGGAAGCCGTAGCCCGGGTGGATGGCCTCGGCGCCGGTTTGCCGAGCGATGCGGATCAGCTCGTCGGCGCGGAGGTAGCTCTGTGCCGAAGGCGCCGGGCCGATGCAGTACGCCTCGTCCGCGGCCAGGACGTGCGGGGCGAGTCGGTCGGCCTCGGAGTAAACGGCGACGGCCCCGACGCCCAGCTCGTGGGCCGCGCGGATGATGCGGAGGGCGATCTCGCCGCGATTGGCGATCAGGATCTTGTTGAACACGTCAGTGAGCAGAAGTTCAGGTGGGCGGAATGGCCAGCTCGTCGAAGAGCCAGACGCGAATTCCTTCCCTCTCCACGCGCCGGAGCCGGGGGTCGTTGGTTACGAACCAACCGGCGTGACGCTCCAGCCCCGTGGCGACGTGGACGGCGTCAGGGGTACGCAGGTTGTATGTGGCGCGGAGCCGGGCGGCGCGCTCCGCGATCGAAGCACCTACCTCCACCCATTCCAGCTTCGGATAGCTGCGAACGGTTGCGGACAGCGCGGGAGCGTTGCCGCCACCACGCTGATAATAAGGGACCAGGAGTTCAGTGAGAACCAACGTTGAACTGATGCCGGTGATTCGCCCGGCGGCGATGCGCCCGAAGAGCTCCTCGGCGCGCAGGTAGTAGGCGGGGTTGGGGTCGAGAAAATAGGCGAACGCCACGGAATCGAAGAGCACCGAATCCCCATCCGGGATCGCCGGAGCGCTCAATGATTCCACTCGGACCGCGTACGCTCGAGTTCCCGCGAGTACTCCTCCCACTCATCGCGCGCCCGCTGGATTTCCTCCGCGGCCCCCTTCCAGATTTCTCCCCGGAATGCTGCCAGTCGCTCCACGGCTGACAGCGGTGATGCCTTGGTCACTACGATCCGGTCCTCCTCCACCTCCATGTTCAGGGTATCACCCGGGTGGAGGTCCAACTGCCGCCTCACGTCGGCGGGAATCACGATCTGCGATTTGCTGCTCAGTTTGGCCGTGCGCATGGCTCGTCCTGTCGCTCACCGGTACGCTTTACTCAAAAGTAAAGCGTCCTTCCCCGCCAGTCAATCCACACGATTCCCCTCCACGCTCACTACCTCGTTCGCGCTCAACCCGTACAGCCGGTACACCAATCGGTCCGCCTCCGCATCGAGCCGGGTGAACTCGGCGGCGAGCGGGGCCAGCCGCGCGGCGCTCGTTGCGTGCGCGTCCGCGATGCGCTCGCGCGCCGGGTTCCGGGCCCCGTAGGCGCGCGGGGCGGCGATGTCCACGCCGGTGTGTCGGAGGTTAGCCTGCAGCGCGTCGAGCAGCGACTCGGCGGGGTGACGGTCGTAGCCGTGGATGCGCGTCTTCTGAGCGAGACCGTCCACCGGGGAGCCGATCTCGCCTTCCAGCCACACGAGGAACTCGGCGCGCTCCCGCCGCGTCGCGGCTTCCAGATGGGTCATGCGCCGGGCCAATCCCCCCAGCTCATCCGTGTCCGCTTGGGAGGCGCGGGGGATGGGGAGGCGCTGCATGTACTGGGCGCGCAACTCCAGGCGACCGCCCTGCGCAGCGTCGCCGAGCACGGAGCAGATCTGCGACAGGTAGAAGAATGCCAGGCGGCTGTTCAGGAGCCCGAGCAGAAACCAGTTCTCGCCGGGGATGAAGAAGCACTTGTTGTTCGGATAGAACGGACCGGCATCGAAGGCGAAGCGCGGTTCCATTGCCATTTCGGGGTACAGAATCTTTGGCTCCTCAAAGAATTCCCGATATGCCTCCTGCGGCTGCTGAAGCTCGTACCACGCCTGCCTAGTCGCCCGTTTTTCCAGCGCCGTTCGGAAGGGTGCCAGGTGCCCTTCCACCGCCGGGTAGCGGGCGATGTCGACGCCATGCGGCAGGTACAGCAGCCAAGCGTCGCGCCGGTCGATGTAGTAGCGTCGTACGTCGTCGCCCACCACCAGCGGCTGGATGACCTCCCCGCTGCGCGGGTCCTCCGCGAGCAGCCGCTCGCGCGTGGCGCCGTCGATCACGAACGCTGGATTGAGACCGGTCACGATCCCGCGCAGGATCCGCCCGTCCACCACCTCGCCCAGCGGCGTCCCCGCCGCCTCCATTTTGTCAAGGAGCGCCGCCACGCTACGCGGGACCAGCCGCCACTCCGCGCCGCGTGTGCTGGCCGCGGCCACCGAAAAGGCGTGCCGGTCGACGTCCGCGGCAAGGTCGTGGGGATCGAGCGACGGGAGCGCGGCAAAGCGGCAGGGCGAATCGGCGTTCGCATCCGTGCCGCGCGTGCAGAAGAAGAGCGCGGGCATGGCGGCCGCGTCCTCGAACACTGGCAACTCCCCGAAGTCCACGATCTCGCGCACCGCCGCCGCCTCGCCCAGCAGCGCGCGCAGCGGCGCGCCATAGTTGGCGCGCAGGAACTTGTTGGACACGATGGCGCCGTACTGCCCGCCCTCGCGGAGCAGGTCGAGCGAGCGCTCCACGAAGTAGACGTACAGGTCGGCGCGCGTCTCGTACACGGCGGAGGCGGCGCGGAGAAAATCCTTGAGGTGCTTGAACTTTTCCATCCGCACGTAAGGCGGGTTGCCGATCACCGCGTCGAAGCCGGGGTTGTCCCGCTCACTCCCGGTCTCCTCGTAGAACACCTCCGGGAACTCGACTTCCCAGTGAAAAAAATCCTGCTCCGCCGCCAGCTCCCGTGCTCGGCGGAACCACGGCTCGTCCCGGAGCACCGTCCACTCGTCCGCGCTGCCGCGCAGCGCCTCGACGGCGCGGGCGTAGCGGTCGGCGAGGGCGTCCACCTGCTTTTCGCGTCCCGGCGCGTCCACCATCTCCCGGTTCCCGAATAGCGCGCTGGTCCATACGTCCGCCGCTTCGCGGAAGCGGTCCAGCACTGCGTCGGCG
>JACDHR010000114.1 GCA_013820915.1 Gemmatimonadota bacterium | reverse complement strand
CCCCCCCCGTTTCTGTCTTCCCGGTTTGCGCGCCTTCTTCGCCGATGCGCGTTATGCGGCACGGGCGCGACGCCCCGAACCACGGGGTGTCCGCGGCGCACGACCCCGGCGCCGGTCCACACGCCGGCGCCGGTGCCGCGGAGTGAGCGCCCGAGCTTCGGCTCGGGCGAGTTCGCTTTCTGCCGGCCTCCCCGATCCCGGTCGCTTCGCCCGGTCGATCTCGTGCTCTACCTCCTCCGCCGGCGTACCCCAGACCGTGGAGAGAAGCCCGAGCAGCCTGGCGCGCGTGGTCCCCAGCGGTTCGTCCAGACCGAGCTGCGGATGGAACGGCTGGATGTCCGGTACCGGGCAGCCCGGCCCCTCGCTCTCCCGGCGCTGCTCCCTCCGCTTCTCCAGCCGCTCGCCCGCCGAGGTGACGATGCGGCGAGCCGCGTAGCGCCGCCGGTGGATCGTCCGGCTGGCGCAAAGCCGCCGCAGATGAACCCGCCACGCAGCACCCAGGGCCGCACATTCGTCGAGCACGCCGAGCGCGGCGTACACCTCCGCGAATACACGAAGATCGATCTGATGAAGATTGTCTGCGGAGAGCGAGAAGAAGTGGTCCAGAAGCGCCGAGATGCGGCGGGGACGAAGCAGCAGAAAGAGGACCAGCTCCTGGCACCCACGCCGCCGGTTGCACTCTGCACACGCCGGGACGATGATCCCGTGGTCCTTGCGCCCCCCGCCCTTCGAGCGCGGGATCAGATGCTCCCGCGTCAGCGGAGTCTCGGGCGTTGCGTGGATCCGGCAGTAGGCACACTGGCCGTGGAGCAGCCGAAGCTCAAGGTCTTTCCCCAGGCCATGTCTGGATTTACTTCGAGGCACGGACCCCCCTTTGTGGACTCACACCGCGGCAAACCCGATGCGCCTCCACTCTGCTTCTGCGAGGATGATGCCAGAATTCGGCGCTCGCGGCAGCGCCTTTACTGCCGGCTCCCGTGACGGGGTGGCTGTGAGAATCTCCGTATGCACCTGCTCTGGAAGGTTCACGGCGAAACCACGCAACCCGCTGTCGCTCCTCGATATGCACAGCTTGGATAAGCGTGCGCGGCATACACCTTGCCATCTCGAAGGTGTCCCGCATCCGATCGAATTATCCATGCGCTGCCGGCTGCGCACGGGCCCCGCCAGGTGAGCCGAACCTACACACGATCCGGAGAGCGCCCGGAGGAGCGGATCGAGCGAACGGGAGAGCGCCCGGGCGCGTGGGATCCGCCGATTCACCTGCACCACTGCACAGACGATGAGGAAGGCTTCGATGGCAAAGACCGACAAGACGGACGCCGAGTGGCGCGAGCAGCTCACCCCGGAGCAGTACAGGGTCCTGCGGCAGAAGGGAACCGAGCGTCCCTTCACCGGCGAGTACTCGGACACCGAAGAGAAAGGTGTGTATGTATGCGCCGGCTGCGGGACGGAGCTCTTCCACTCGGAAACCAAATTCGACGCGCACTGCGGCTGGCCGAGCTTCTATGCCCCTGCCTCGGAGGAGCATGTCGCGGAGGAGGACGATCTCACTCACGGGATGCGCCGCACGGAGGTACTCTGCGAGGGCTGCGGCGGGCACCTGGGGCACGTCTTCCCCGACGGCCCACAACCCACGGGTCTGCGCTACTGCATCAACTCCGCTGCGCTGAAGCTGGAGAAGCAGGAATAAGGGAGCGCTGCAACTGACGCTACGGACCCCCCGGAACGCCGCTCGGCTTGCCTCCCGCGGTTCCGGCCGGAGCATGCCCGACAACGCTTGGCCGGCCTGCGCTCGCCGGGCGGCCGGTTCCGTGCGATGCACTCCGCCGCTTTCCCACGCGGCAGCTTTTTTTCGTCACACCGATACCGATCCGCTGAATTCCACATCTCGCAGTGCGTTCTGCAATGCCTCTCGGGCGCGCATGACGCGCATCTTGAGCGCGCTGACGCCTACCCCCACCAGATCCGCCATCTCCTCGTAGGAGAGATCCTCCACATGCTTGAGCAGGAAGGCCTCCCTCTGGGCGTCGGGCAGTGCGGCGAGCGCGCGATCGACAGCGATCCGCACCTCATCGCGCTGGAAGTCGTCTTCCGGACCGCCCTGTGCGGAGAGGTACGGAGAATCCACCTCCAGCCCTACCTGCTTCCGCGACGGGCCCCGGAGGTAGTCCGTGCACCGGTTCCGTACGATACGGAAGATCCAGGCGCTGAAACGATGGCGATCACGGCACCGCGAGAGGCTGGTGTACGCCTTCACAAAGCTGTCCTGTACCAGGTCGGCCGCGGTATCGGAGTCCTGAACCATCCCGAACGCGAATCGGTAGAGCATCTCCTGATAGCGCCCGACGATGACCGAGTAGAGATCCCGGTCGCCGTTGAGAATACACTCGATCAAACGGGCGTCGGAGAGGGTGTCCACAGGGGGTAACAAGAGAGAAAATGCGCGGAACCGGTCGCTACGGCACAATAAGCACTGCGTTGAAGCCGCCGTATCCATCGGCGATCCGCCCCGGGAACTCCTCCGGGCGAACCACGCGGCGGCCGCACCGCGATCCGCATAGCGGTAGATTCCGCTCGAGACAGGCGTGAATACGGGGGTTCGTCATCGTGGAAGGAAGCTTCGGCAGAGGTGCGGCACCGCTTGAGCCGGAGGTCGGCGTAGGTAGGAAGCGGCCGCGCACCGCCTATTCGTCGACAGGCCGAAAGTGCATCCGTCCGAAGAACCGGGTCAGGTGCTTGTATGCCTTGTCGCCACAGGAGCCGCACAGCGGCATCCGCAAGGTGACGGCGTTGGCGCCCCCGTACTGACGGCGCTTCATCATCGGCACGCTCAGCCGGAAATCGACCTCGCTGCGGGCGGGTGCGGCGCAGCGCCCACACCGGGTGAATGGTTCGCTCATACTGGCCGGGCGGAAGCGGAGGGGAGCGACCCGCGCCGTTCGTGGTCCATGCGTGCCGTACGGTTTCAGGTGGAGTCTCGCGCTGCTCTCAGCCCTAAGACGTTCCACTTCCGATCCGGTCACATTGCACTATTCCAGTCTGTTGCGCTGATTACCTCCTCGCACCAGGACCTTCAGGCCGGCTGGAGATGCTGAGCCTGTCCTGTTCAGCGTCTGCGCGAAGATCCTCCGGCGTCTCGGCCTCGCGCAGGCGCCGGGCCTCCTCCGGGTTTCCGATCAGGCGCGCGATCTCGGCCAGTCGGTTCAGGTGCTCCCCCGGCTGACCTTCCGGCGTCAGGACGATGAAGATGATCTGCGCGGGCTCGCTCGCGCCCGGAAAGTCGATCCCTTCCCTGCTGGTGCCGAGAAATACCAGCGTTCGATCGAGATCCGAAAGCCTGGCGTGCGGCACGATCACCCCCGGCTGAAGCTCGGGCACGAAGGCATTGACACTCCGGACGACGGCTTCCCCGACCTCTGCGAGTCGTGCTGGGTCCGAGTCGAAGTGCGTCTCCAACAGGTCATGCAGAACCTCGCGGTACCCTTTTGCCGGAACGTTCAGCAGGATCCTGTCCGGGGAAAGCGTGCCCGGCAGGGCTCCCTTGCCCGGCATCTGCCCGCCGGAAGGCATCACCTCGGACGGATACATCATGATGAAGCTCTCCGGCAGCAGGCTGGCGAGCCGCGCCGGCAGCCGCTCCAGCGCGGGGTGCCAGGCGATGCTTCCCCTGCGAGCACTCATCACCACCACGAGGTCCTCGTGCTGCAGGTCGCTGGCGAGGAGCTGAACAACGTCTGCCCAGCCGGATGCACGCTCCAGCGTGGTGGGCGCCTCCGGCTTCACCGCATCCAAGTGCGCCTGGTAGATTCGCGCCGGAGCGCCCACGGTGTAGCCATGGATCGTCGCGCCGAGGCGATTCGCCATCTGCTTGATCGTGCGAACGGTTTCCCGAAATCCCGGCGTGTGATCCGCACCCTGCGGGATCAGCAGCACGATCCGCTCCGTGGTATTGAGCGGGTGTCCCACCTTGGTGACGAGCACCTGCTGCTTGGTCTGCTCCAGGAGCTGGTCGAGCACGCTGCCGAAGATTCCGCGCCGCGAAGTGCGGCTGCCGTCCCAGCCGATGATCACGGTGGACGCGCGGTTCTCCGCAATCCCCCGCGCAATGCCGTTGGCGAAGTTGTGGTCCACCCGGGTGAGTGGGACCACGGGAACACCCGCGCCGGAAGCATGCGCCACCGCGTGGCCGAGCATCTTCTCCGCGGTCGCCACGAACTCGCCGGAGCGATCCTCGTCCGCGGGTACCACGGTGAGCGGGTACACGGGCTCGGGCGAATTCGGCTCGCGGATCAGCAGCGCCAGATTCATCAGGTCCTCCGCGGTCGCCGGCTTCGCCATCGGCACCAGAATCCGCTGGGGAGCTTCGGCCGCATCGTAGGGCCGCTGCTCCTCCTGGAGCGCGACCTCCCGCCCGTACTTCTCGACCACCCAAGGGCCCAGCAGACACGTCACCAGGATCATCATCACGGCGCCGTTGAGCACGGCATCGTCGAAGAGCCCGATCTCGACGCCGATCAGCGTGGCCGCAAGCGTCGCGGCGGCCTGGGGAACCGACAGGCCGAAGATCGTCCAACCTTCTTCCGTGGAGTAGCCGAAGATCCGCTCGGAAATCTTCGCCGCCAGCCATTTGGCCAGCACTACCGTGACCGTCATGCTCAGCATCACCTGCCAGGCGCGGATGTCCGCGGCCAGCACCCGCACGTCGACCAGCATACCGACGGACAGTAAAAAGAACGGGATGAAGATGGACTCTCCCACGAAGTGAATGCGATTGCTCAGCAGGCTCTGGTCGGGGATCAGCCGGTTGAGAGCGAGCCCGACCAGGAACGCACCCACGATTGCTTCCACACCCGCGACCTCGGCCAGGTAGGCACCGGCGAAGAGCGCAGTGAAGACGAAGAGGTACTCCGAGATCCCGCCCGTTTTCTGACGGCGGAAGAACCAGCGGCCCAGGCGCGGAAGCCCAAACCAGATGACCACCATGTAGATCGACAGGAAGACGACGAGTTGGATCCAGAAGGTCGCGTCCAGTGCACCGCGCGTGGAGGCCGCCACAACGGCGAGCACCAGCAGAGCGGCGGTATCGGTGATGATCGTTCCACCAACCGCCGTGGTCACCGCCTGGTTCTTGGCGATGCCGAAGCGCATGGCGATCGGGTAGGATACCAGCGTGTGCGAAGCGAACATGCTCGCGATCAGGATCGCGGCGGGCCAGGAAAAGCCCATCATGAGAAAAATTATAGTGCCGGCGCCCTGCGGGATCAGAAAGGTGAGGGAACCGAAGATCAGGCTCCGGTTGCGGTACCGCTTGAAGCCATGCAGGTCGATCTCCGTACCGGCCATGAACATCAGGTAGAGCAGGCCTACGGTGCCGAGCAGCACGATGGTCTGATCGCGGGCGAGCAGGTTCAGACCGTTCGGCCCGACGATCGTGCCCGAGAGGATGACGCCGATCAGTCCCGGTACTCGGAACCGCTGCATCAGCAGCGGGGCGAGAAGGAAGATCGCTCCCGCGATCGCCACGATCAGAACGGGGTCGGTGATCGGCAGTGTCAGCGGTGATGCGAGGGCGAGAATGTTCACGGGATGCTCCTCATTGCGCGGACCCGGCGGTCACGACGATCGGATGCTCGAAGACGGTTTCGGCCAGCGTTCTGCCATCGGCGCCGACATGCACGACGCGGAGTTGGTGGCTGCCGGCGGGTAGACCTCTGAGGACCGCGATATAACCGATGTGAGGTGTCTCGTCATCACAGGGATACGGTTCGTGTGCAACGACGCGGAGCATGAACTGCCCCGGGTACCTCGGCATGACCTCGGCTTCCAACTCCCGGCACGGCCCCTGGGCCGTGAATACCTGTCGCACCGTGATGTCCGGGTGTCCGCTCTCGACGGCGGGGAGGGGCCAGTCACCCACCTCCGCCGCCGTCAACCGTTGGGTCGTCAGATCCACTTCTCGCGCGGTCGGCTCGTCCGCGCAGCCGACTAGCCACAGGATCAGGATCACCGCCGGTAGGCTTCGTGACATCGTCTCCTCCCATTGTCTGCACTCTGATTCCCGGAATCAGAGCTGGTAAGACCGCCGGCGCCGTCCAGTGCCCAGACGAAGGACGGCATCTTCTCCAGCGTTGTACGCAGGGAAGAGATGACCTGATACGACAAACCGAACCACGCCCAAAGGCGCGGCTCGGCAGGTATGATGTAGTATCATCCTACCACTCTTCCCATATAGCCTGCGGGGTTAGCTGTCGGGTTCGGAGAAGGAAGTCTCCGTCCAGAATTCCGGATGCACCCCTGAGCGACCATCGCTCGCTGGATCCCCCGCCACACGGATCGAGTCCGTGTGCTCGGCTGTGATAGTGCGGCCCGGTTAGGGAGCCGCGTATATTCTGCAGGCCAGAATCGTGCCCTGCGAGTGGTTTGTGAGTAGGGTCGCGATGCCACGGCCCCGGACGCGTCACCGCGCGGTACAACACGGACTACGTGCGCCCGCCCAGCCGCGAGCAGCGGCCCATCAACCATTCGCCCTACGCGGGAGACTTCGAGGTTTCGGTGGAGGACGCCGCCGGGTACGTCATGCCGTTCATGACACGCGGGGGTACACGCACCTCACGCGGCGGATCCCAGCAGATGGGACGGGAGCGGGGCCGGGGCGGCCGCGGGTACGACCGGGGGTACGACCTAGCCCCGGGGGACTACCGGCCGCGCTATTCGCCGGTCGGCGGAATGCAGACGGGGGAGGGCCAGCGCGGCGAGCCGCGGGGGCCGAGGAGCAGAATGCCCGGTTTCATCTTCATACGATCTCCCGTGCACTCCTACCGGTGTACCGGCAGCACGTTCTTCGGCTGGGCCGGGTCGTGCGCCGGCTGCGCGGGGATCGGCTGCCACTCGAGCGTGGCGGTCGAGGTGAAGTCTTGCCGGAACGGACCGACGACCCGGGCCTCGCGTTTGCCGCCCCGGATGTTGTACGAGGCGTCCAGCTACCGAGGGACGCCGCGACCCGCGCCTCCACCACCACGCGCGCGGGCGCCCCGCCGACGCCGCGGAGGCATTCCGGAGCGGGATCTTTTCCGCAACTCAGGGCTACACCCGGACCAACCTGGAGCTCGCCCGCGAGCTGATGCGCCTCGGGCGGCCCGCCGAAGCGGTGGCGATCCTCCGCCCCGCGCTGCGCGGCGGCCTGGAGGCGTCCAATCTGTACGTCACCCACACCGAGCTGCACGAGGCGCTCGGCCGCGCCTTCGCGGCCGCGGGGCAGCCGGACAGCGCCGCGATCCACTACCGATGGGTGGAGCGCGCGTGGGCGGACGCGGACCCGGCCTTCCGCGCCCGGCACGACTTCGCCCGCGCGTGGCTTCCTCGATAACGACAGTGCCCGTTCCTAAACGTCGAGCGTCGCATACTCCGCGTTCTCCTCGATGAACCGGCGGCGTGGCTCCACGTCCTCGCCCATCAGGGTCTGGAAGATATTGTCCGCCTCCACCGCATCCTCCAGCGTCACACGCAGGATGGTGCGGGTCTCCGGGTCCATGGTCGTCTTCCAGAGCTGCTCGGGGTTCATCTCGCCCAGGCCCTTATAGCGCTGTACGTGGATCCCCTTGCCGTCGCCGTCACCCCGGTAGCGGGCCAGGATCTCGTCGCGCTCCGCATCGGAGTACGCGTACTGCTCCTGCTTCCCCTTCTTCACCTGGAAGAGCGGTGGCTGTGCGATGTAGATCATTCCGGCCTCCACCAGGTCGCGCATCTGGCGGAAGAAGAAGGTCAGCAGCAGCGTGCGGATGTGACTGCCGTCGACGTCCGCATCCGTCATGATGATGATTTTGTGGTAGCGCGCGTTCTTCAGGTCGAACTCGTCCTCGCCGATCCCCGTGCCGATCGCGGTGATGATCGCCCGGATCTCGTCGTTGGAGAGCACCTTGTCGAAACGCGCCCGCTCCACGTTCAGGATCTTCCCCTTGAGCGGGAGGATCGCCTGGAAGTCGCGCTTGCGGCCCTGCTTCGCGCTTCCGCCGGCGGAGTCGCCCTCCACGATGTAGATCTCGTTCAGCTCGGGGTTGTTCCCGGAGCAGTCGGCAAGCTTACCGGGGAGAACGCCGGTCTCCAGCGAACTCTTCTTCCGCGTCAGGTCGCGCGCCTTGCGGGCCGCCTCGCGCGCACGGGCTGCGGAGATCGATTTCTCGATGATCGCACGGGCCACGCTGGGGTTCTCATCGAGGAACTCGGCGAGTTTTTCGTTGACCACGCTCTCGACAGCACCCTTCACCTCGCTGTTCCCGAGCTTAGTCTTCGTCTGACCCTCGAACTGCGGCTCGAGCACCTTGATCGAGAGTACGCAGGTCAGCCCTTCACGCACGTCGTCGCCCGAGAGCGAGTCCATCCCGCCCTTCTTGAAGAGCCCGGTCTTCCTCGCGTAGTCGTTAATCGTACGCGTCAGCGCGGCCTTGAACCCGGTCAGGTGCGAGCCGCCCTCGTGGGTATTGATGTTGTTGACGAAGGTGAAGGTGCTCTCGTTGTACCCGTCGTCGTACTGCATCGCGACCTCGATCTCCGCCTCGGGGCGGCTGGCCTCGATGAAGATCGGCTCCGGATGCAGCGGCTTGCGCGTGCCCCGCAGGTACTCCACGAACGTCTTGATTCCGCCCTCGTAATAATAGTCCTCGCGGCGCGGCTCGCCCGTCTCCTCGTCGGTCTTGCGTTCATCGGTGAGGATCAGGCGCACGCCACGGTTGAGGAACGCCATCTCGCGCAGGCGTGTGGAGAGCGTGTCGAAGGAGTAGGTCCGCTCCGGGAAGATATCCAGGTCGGGCTTGAAGATGACGGTCGTACCCGTCTCCCCTGCCGGCGCCTCCCCGATCACGGTCAGCTCCTGCGTCTTGGCGCCGCGCGCGAAGGCGATCTCGTAGACCTTCCTGTCGCGCTTGACCACGACTTTAAGCCACTCCGAGAGCGCGTTCACCACGGAGACGCCCACGCCGTGCAGGCCGCCGGAGACCTTGTAGCTGTTCTTGTCGAACTTTCCGCCGGCGTGCAGGACCGTCAGGGCGAGTTCCACGCCGGGGATCCCCTCCGTGGGGTGGAGGTCCACCGGAAAGCCGCGACCGTTATCGATCACGGTCACGGAATCGTCCGCATGGATCGTGACGTCCACGAGATTCGCGTGACCGGCGAGCGCCTCGTCGATCGAGTTGTCCACGACCTCGTAGACCAGGTGGTGCAGACCGCGCGGCCCCGTAGAGCCGATGTACATCCCCGGGCGCTTGCGGACGGCATCCAGACCCTTGAGCACCTGGATCTGGCCGGAGGTGTATTCCGTCAATGGGGCAGCAGAAGCCATCATCGTCGATTCGCTGGTGTTTATGGGGATAAAACAGACCTGTTGAATACCCCGGGGTGCGGGGATGGTTCGCCGTATAGGGAAGAAATACCGAAGATCCTCAAGACCGCATCACGAACACGATCTGCTCGATGCGGCCCGCCCGCTTCCCCGCGTTCAGATACCGCATCAGCTCGCCTTTCATGAGGTTGAGCTCCATGATCCAGGCAGAGGTATTCACGGCGACGAACAACGTGCCGTCGGAGACGCGGATCGGCTCGGTAACGGCCGCGATCTGGGGCCCGACGAGCCGCGGCCATTCGGGCACCACGGAGGCGGCCTCGACCTTGGCCGCGAGGCCGCTGCGGTTGAGGAAGCGGGAGAGAACATCGCCCACTGCCTGCGGAGAACCCGAACGGGAAGAGGAGGAACGGCTCAATGGCACAGTCGGGATCGAGGGGTAGAGGAGATAAGGGAATGTACCACGGCCGGGGGCACCGCGTCAAAGCTCGCGCACCTCGCCGCTCTCGATGCGCCAGTGCGCGAGCGAGCCGCCGCGGAGTTCGAAGTCCGCCGGCTTGGGAGCGGTAAGGATCACCTGCCCGCCTTCCTCTCGCTCGATCCACTCCAGGATACGGCGGGACCGGCCGGGGTCGAGCTCCGCGAACACGTCGTCCAGCAGGATCACGGGATCGCGGCCCCGGGTTTCACGTATCGTCTCCGCCTCCACCATGCGCAGTGCGACCGCGGCGGTGCGCTGCTGCCCGCCCGAGCCGTAGAGCCGCAGATCCACGAGATCGGCACCGGCAGACGGCTGCGCGGTGGTCCGCAGGTCGTCGCGGTGCGGGCCCAGCAGCGTCATCGACCGGCGCTGCTCCCGATCGGCCACGCGCTCCAGCTCGCGCGTGAATACCTCCGCGATCTGCTCCGCGTCCGGCCCTCCCGCTACGGAGGGGTCGTACTCCAGGCGGGCGGAATCCCCGCCGGCGATCCACCGGTAGTGGGCTGCGAAGGCATCCGCGCGCTGCTCTACCCACCGCGCGCGCTCGGCGATGACCCGGCTGCCCCAGCGGATCAGCCCGTCGTTCCAGGCGGCGACCAGCGCCGGCGCCGCGCCCTGCCGAAGCAGTGCGTTCCTCTGCGTGAGAGCCTGGCGGAAGCGCTGCAGTGCGGCAAGATACCC
>JACDHR010000113.1 GCA_013820915.1 Gemmatimonadota bacterium | reverse complement strand
CCGTCCCCAGCGGGAAGCGCGCAGCATCCACTCTCCCGGCAGCGTACCGCACGCGACGAGCACGAAGACGAGGTATAGCTCGATGTATTCGATGTAGCGCCGCGTTCGCAGCGGTGTGCGCACCAGCTCGTCCAACTGCTGGTAAATGGCGGTCAGCGCCTGCGGGTTGGTTGCGCGGAAGTACTCGCCCCCGCCGATCTCGGCGATTTCCCGCAGCAGCGCCTCGTCGAGCCCGACGGGCAGCTCGGCGTACTGGAAGCCTCCGTCGGCGCGGCGGCGCAACGGGACCGGAGCGGGCTCATCTGACCCCACGCCGATCGTAAAGATCTGGATGCCCAGCTCCGCCGCGGCGCGCGCGGCGGTCAGCGGCTCGATCTCGCCACGGTTGTTCTCGCCATCGCTCATCAGGATGATTACGCGGGACTCGGCGGGAATCCCCTGCAGCCGCGTCGCCGCCGTCGCGAGCCCCATTCCGATCGCGGTTCCGTCTTCGACCAGCCCCACCTCCAGGTTGTTGAGCGCGCTGAAGAGAACCCGATAGTCGGTGGTGATCGGCACCTGCGTGATGGCTTCGCCCGCGAACGCGACGAGGCCGATGGGGTCGGCGCTCCGGCCACGGATGAAGGTGGCGACCTGCTGACGCGCCACCTGAAGGCGGTTCAGCGTCCCGAAATCCTCGGCGAGCATGGACGAGGAGATGTCGATCGCGATGACGATCGGAACTCCCTCGGTGCTGTCCTCTACCACACCGGCCGCGATTTGCGGCCGGGCAAGCGCCACGATCAATAGCGCCAGCGTGAGGGCACGGAGGAGATCCGGCACCCGCGCCAGCGCGCTCACGCCGGTGGATCTCATGAGAGCCATGCTGCCGGCACGCGGGAGGGAGAGCGCCCGCGGCTTTCTTCGTCCTGCCCACCACAGGAACCCGACCAGCGGGAGCAGGAGGAGCAGCATCCAGGGGTACGCGAATCCAAACGTCACGCGGCCACCCCCGGAAGCTCGGCATCGGCCGGCCGGGCGGGCTCGATCCGTTCGATCACCTCGCGCGCGGCGCTCCAGGTAGCTTCCGCTTCCAGCTCCGAGGGCGAGTAACGAGCGAATTTGACGAGGTCCGCCGCGCGGAGCACCTGCTCGAGTGCCGCGGCAGCGTCTGGCTCCACACGCTCCCGCTGAACCGCATTCGTGATCTCACCCGTGGTCAGGTCTGCACCGAGCTGCGGCGAAACAGCCATGAGATACGTCCGCAGAGCGTCGCTCACCAGGGAGAAGAAGCCTTTCCAATCCCCGGCCTCGACAAGCCCGAGCGAGCGGGCACGCTCCAGCTCGGCGAGCGCCTCCTCGCGCGGTCGGTGCGGTGGGTTGCTTGGCGGAGATATCCGCCGAAGCGAAGCCCACCGCCACACCGCAGCCGCCCCGAGCAGCAGGAGCAGGACCAGCATGAGGAGAAGCCAGCGGGGGATGATCCGCTCGGTCGTGAGAATATCCTTCGCTGCACGCGGCTCGATGCCCGCCGTATCTGCCGGCAGGACGGAGCGGACGGACGGCACCGGAAGGGAAACCCGGAACGTCCGGGGCTCCGCGTCCGGCGCCGCGACGCGCACGAGGATAACGGGCGCGAGGATGGTACCCGTGCGCCAGGCGACCAGCGGGTACACGGCGGTGTGCATTCCCGGCCGGGGCGTATCCGGCAGAATCCGCGCGGGCGCGAGCGGCTGCAAAGCCTCGTCTTCGGGGAAGTCGCCGAACTCCACGGACGCGCCAGCGGGCGCGTCGACGCGCACGGCAATGCGGAACGGGTCGCCTACTGTGACCGTATCCGGATCGAGGCCGAGCGACACACGGGCACGCAGCGGCGGCTGGTCCTGAGCGGCAGCGAACGGCACGGCGATCCCAACCGATGCCGTGAGCCACAGCGCCAGCCACATCAGAACGCGCGCCATGCTCACCGCCGCAGCCGCCGCTCACGCCGGCGGAAGAAGCCGAGCAGTGCCGCGGCGTACGGCACATCCGTCCGGATCTCGATCTCGTCGACCGCGAGGCGACGGAAGAGCCGTGCGCGCTGGGCACGCTCCTCGGTGGAGAGCCTCGCATACTCCTCCCGGACGGCAGCGCGCCCGGTGTCGATGACAACCCGCTCGCCTGTCTCCGGGTCGCTGACCTCCAGGACGCCGACGTTCGGCAACACACCGTCCGCGGGGTCGGCCACCGAGACGGCAACCACGTCGTGCCGGAACGCCGCCATGGAGAGAGCCTTCTCCAGCCGGCTCCACTCCGTGCCTACCTGGAAATCGGAGAAGAGAAATACGATGGAGCGGGAACGCACCGCCCGCGCCAGGTACTCCATCGCGCCGGCGATATCGGTACCGCGGCTCTCGGCCCGGAATGCGAGAAGATCGCGGATCAGACGGAGCGCGTGCCGCCGGCCCTTCCGGGGGGGAACGAAGCTCTCGATCCGGTCCGTGAAGATCAACACCCCCACGCGGTCGTTGTTGCGGACCGCGGAGAGCGCGAGCGCCGCGGCCGTCTCCGCCACAAGCTCCGCCTTGAAGCGGCCGCGTGTGCCCCATTGCTGGGAGCCGGAGAGGTCCACGGCGAGGAACACGGTCAGCTCCCGCTCCTCCACGAACTTCTTGACGTACGGCTGGCCCAGCCGCGCCGTGACGTTCCAGTCGATGGTGCGGATGTCGTCGCCCGGCAGGTACTCGCGGACCTCGGCGAACTCGATCCCCTGCCCCTTGAAGACGGAGTGATACTCCCCGCTGAACAGCGAATTGACGAGCCGCCGCGTACGCATCTCGATCCGCCGCACCTGGCGCAGGATCTCCGCCGGCACGGCCGGGCCGGAGTTGGCGGGCTTCCCGTTACGGGCTATCATGACCTCTCCCTCAGGGTACGGCAACCGCTTCGAAGATGCGTCGCACCACGTCGTCCGGGGTGACGCTCTCGGCCTCCGCCTCGTACGTGGTGACCACGCGGTGGCGGAGAACGTCCAGCCCGATCGCCTTCACGTCTTCCGGAGCCACGTAGCTGCGGCCGCGCAGGTATGCGTGTGCCCGGGCGCAGACCGCCAGCGCGATGCTCGCGCGCGGCGAGGCGCCGAACTCGATGAGCGGGACCAGATCCGAAAGCCCATGCTCGAGCGGGTATCGGGTCGCGTGGACGATGTCGATGATGTAGTCGCTGATCTTCTCATCGAGGTACAGCTCCGCGATGTCGCGGCGGGCGCTCAGAATTTCGTCCGGGGTGGCCACGGAACGCACCGGGATCTCGCCGCCCCCGGACATCCGCCGAAGGATCTCCTTCTCTTCCTCGCGGGTCGGATAGCCCACGTGCACCTTCATCATGAAACGGTCGATCTGCGCTTCGGGCAGCGGGTACGTGCCTTCCTGTTCGATCGGGTTCTGCGTGGCGAGCACGAGGAACGGCGATGGAAGCGGGAACGTCTCGCCGCCGATGGTGACCTGCTTCTCCTGCATCGCTTCGAGCAGCGCGGCCTGCACCTTCGCCGGTGCGCGGTTGATCTCGTCGGCCAGGACGATGTTCGCGAAGATCGGACCCGGCCGGGATACGAACTCGCTCGTCTTCGCGTTGTAGATCACGGTGCCGACGATGTCGGCGGGAAGCAGATCCGGGGTGAACTGGATGCGCTGGAACGCGGCGTCGATGGTCTCGGCGAGAGTCTTCACCGTGAGGGTTTTCGCCAGCCCCGGCACCCCCTCGAAGAGAACGTGCCCGCCGGTGAGCAGCCCGATCAGCAGCCGCTCGATCATGTACTCCTGGCCGACGACCCGACGATGAACCTCCGCGATGATCCGCGTGTCGAGCCCCTGCGTGCCAGGGGGTGCGGGGGTGATGGTGGTCGGGTCCCGATGATTCATCGCAACGGCGGCGTTGAAGGAAGGCGGCGAACCGGCTCGGCCGCGTAGGGATTGATATGCAAAGGCCATCGGCTGGAAGACGGTGTCTATCAGCCGATGGCCCGCAGAGTGTAACCTGTTCCGCCCGCGCGGTTCCCCTCCCCCCGCGGCGGACGCTACCGGCGGATCCGCTCTCCGCCGTCCTCGTAGCGGAATACCCACGCCGCCAGCGCACCCGGACGGATGCTCTTCGTGGTGTGCCACGGCTCGAGGTCCATGCGAGAGCCGGCATCCGTGCCGGGCGTGGTGGCTACCCGGTGCACGATCTCCTCTGCTCGCCTGCGCCACTTCTCCCAGTTGGCGGGGCGCAGGTCCACCCACCCGCGTTCGGCGAGCCGGTCCGGATCGGAGGTGCCGTCCGCGTCCGGAGATACCTTGACGTCCGCACCGCGGAGCAGACGGTCGCCTTCTGGCAGCAGGATCGGAAGACCGATGGAGAGAATCCGCACGCGCAGGTCCGAGTCCTCCTCGATCAGCCGGCGTGCCGCACTCGCGGTATCTCCCGCGTCGAGAGTGGCGGCGATGCCGAGGTCGTTCCCGGCGAGCCGCGAGAGGATCGCGGCTTCGAAGAGCAGCTTCGAGAGTCGCGGCGGGCCGAGCATCTCGAATGCGACACAGCAGGTGCCGCTCTCTGCCTCCAGCGCCTCCATCCGCGACATCGCCGACTGGCGCAGCACACCGGCACGGTACGTGGGGCCCGAGGTGGAAGCGTCCAACGCCGCCACCACGTCGTGCCCGGTCGGGTAGCCACGGATCTCGCGCACGGCATCCTGCGCGATCTCTTCGGGGGTGATGAACTCCATCAGACCAAGTGCGGTAAGGGCCTCGAACTCTGGCGGGCTGAAGAACCCGTTCTCTCCCGCATCGAGGAACACGCCGTGGAGAGTTTCGCCGGTGTCTTTCCACGAACTACCGGCGGAAGCGTCGAAGGCGGTTCTCACCTCCACCGATTCCGTGGCATCGATGCGGCGGATGGGTCGGCCACCCCGCAGAACCTCTCCGGCGCCGATCCGCTTCCACGAGATCGCCGCCGTCGGCTTGATCTCCTTCACCGCGGGTCCGCCCGGAGTGCGGGCCATCAGGAAGAGGAGAAGGGTGTGCGCGCCGGCCACGGACGACTTTGCGAGCAGCATGCGCGAGGGGCGATCCTCGGAGTGCGTGAAGGGGATGTTGAGCCCCATTCCGCCCGTGCCGGCGGTGCCGATCTTGAGGTACATCTCCGTTCCCGCGCGCCGCATCCCGTCCATGGCGACGCGGACGTGATGGATGAGTTGCGGGAGGTACAGCGTGGCGAGGTGAGTCTCGACCGCATCGAGGTCCACGGTTCCCTCGCGCGCCTTCTCACGCAGCCGCGCGACGCTGGAGAAGACGTTCTGGTAGGCGAACACCGTAGCGGTGTTGATGCAGTCCACCACGATGGCCGGACGGTGGCGGAGCAGGAGCGCACCGAGCGCCGAGCACTCCACGGCTTCCGCCCCGACACCTCCGTAGAGGTTGTCGAGCAGCGTGGAGCGCGCTTCGGGGTCCGCGAGGATCTCGGTGCGCCGGCGGTCCTTGAAGGCGTCGGGAACGAAGATGTCTCCCCACTCCGCGACGAGCTCGGCACCCTCACCCACGCCTTCCGCGCGAAGCTCTTCCACCCCGCTCTCCGCTTCCCTTTGGGTGAGGGCGGAGATGACCAGCGCATCGGGACGATGAGCAAGGATCTCGCGGGCGATGGCCATGCCCACCAGCCCGGATCCGCCCAGGATGAGGATTCGTTTGCCCCGAATATCCATAGCGTGTGAATTGAGGATGGATTCTAGCCGCGCGCCGCGGAACCCAGCGCACGCAACTCGGCGACCGTGAGCGAGCGCCACTGCCCGCGGCGCAGATCGCCCAGCTTCACCGGCCCGAAGCGCCGGCGCAGCAGCTTCTGCACAGGATGGCCGATCACCTCGAACATGCGCCGCACCTCGCGATTCCGACCCTCGCGCAGCACCAGACGAAGGCGGGTGAGATCGCGGTCGCTTCCGGGCAGGATCTCCACGGACTCGGCCCGCAGAATTTCGCCTTCCACGCGAACGCCCTCGACGAGCTTCTCCAGCGCCTGGTACTCCGGCTCGCCCTCTACGGTCGCGATATACTCCTTGTCGACAGCGAAGCTCGGGTGGAGCAGCCGATGTGCGATCACACCCTCGTTGGTCAGCAGAAGCAGACCCTCGCTCTGGCGGTCCAACCGACCCACATGGAAGAGGTGATGGAGGTGCTGCGGGACAAGATCGTAGACTGTACGACGGTCGCGCGGATCGTCGCGGGTGGTGACATATCCGCGTGGCTTATGGAGCGCGATCCACGTGGCGGTCGCCAGCTCCACGATCTCGCCACTCACGGCGACGCGGTCCTCACCCGGGGTGACCTTGGTTCCCATCTCGGTGACCACATGCCCGTTGACCTGGACCTTCCCCTCCTCGATCAGCGCCTCGCTCGCCCTGCGGGAGGCGACGCCCGCGCGGGCGAGATACGCCTGCAGCCGCACCGGCTCGGAATCCGCCGGCTGCGGATCGCGGCTCGCGCGGCCCGGCCCCGATGAGCCGCTCTTGCGGTCGGCGCGACCCTCGCGGCGCCCGCGGCTGCGAGAGTGCGGGCGGGAGCTGCTCTCCCGCTCCGGCTTGCGGGGCCTTCGCGGGCCGCCCGGTGGTTTCTTACGCGGCACGGGAACTCTCCGGCTCGGCTCGGCGGTTGAGAACGACCGGCAGCTCTTCCGGCCGCGGGAGATCGGTCAGCGCGTGGAATCCGAAGTGATCGATGAAGCGGCGGGTGCTGCCGTAGAGCAACGGACGACCCAGCCCGTCGGCGCGACCGACGACTTCGATCAGCTCGCGCTCCTGCTTCGTCTTCAGCATACCACCGGTCCCAACGCCGCGGATCAGGTGCAGCAGAAGATCAAGAGGGTTTTGGAAACGGTCCAGCTCTACCTGAAAGGGGTCCATAGCCGGCTCCGTCGTATGCATCACAGGGTGCCGGACAGGAGGCGGGCCACGCCCACGAAGGAAGAGTGAACCATCCGGGTAGGCACGAAGAGGAACCGGAACCCGGTGAAGAAGAGCAGCCCGAAGAGGATGAAGAAACCGAAGCGGCCCATCTCGCGATAGCGCACCGCGAGGTGCGGCGGCAGCAGATGGTAGAAAACGTGGGAGCCGTCCAGCGGCGGGATCGGCAGCAGGTTGAACAGGATCAGGATGATGTTGATCCCGATTCCGTAATTCAGCATCTGAAGCACGACCGGCGCGCTCGCACCAAAGGCCGGGAAGGCGCGGAGGCCCCAGAGCGTCAGCGCGAGCAGGACGGTGAAAACGACCGCCAGGATCAGGTTGGCCGCTACCCCGGCAAGCGATACCAGGATATCTCCACGCTTGTAATTCCGGTAGTTCCTCGGGTTCACCGGTACCGGCTTGGCCCATCCCAGGATCGGCGAGCCGGTGAGCGCCAGAAGCCCCGGCACGAGGATGCTGCCGAACGGGTCCAGGTGAGGGAGCGGGTTGAACGTAAGGCGGCCGAGCATGGCTGCCGTCTGGTCGCCCTGCCGCAACGCCATCCACCCGTGCGCGTACTCGTGCACGACCACGGAGAAGATGAGTACCGGGAGAGCGATAAGGAGTGTTTCCATGCGCCGGAAGCTATCGCCGGTGCCGAGCCGTGTCAAAGCCACGCCGCTGGCTACTTGACACTCTATCGACCGCACCCTATACTTTATGCTTCCTGTGAAGTCGTGATTGATTCCGATTATTTCAGCATCCTTGGAGGCCTGTTTTGCCGAACGTCAAGTCCGCTGAGAAGCGGATGCGGACCAACGAGAAGCGCGCAGAGCGCAACCGGCATGCCCGGTCCCGGCTCCGCACCGCGTTGAAGAAGGTCCGCGAGTCGGACAACCCCGAGACCGCGACCGCTGCACTGCAGGAGGCAACCGCCCTGCTGGACCGTGCGGCCGCCAAGCGCCTGATCCATCCGAACAAAGCGGCGCGTACGAAGTCGCGCCTCGCCGCGCGGATCAACCAAATCGCCCCGCCGGCAGCAAGCTGATCGAGGTCCGGTGGAGGTCATGAAACAGCCCGCTCCCTACCGAGGAAGCGGGCTGTTTTCGTATCGTTCTCTCAGGACCCCGCGGCGTCAGGAGCGGAACAGGTCGATCAGCAGCTCCGCGGCTTCGTCGGGGGAGACCGGCTCGACCTCCTCGCTCCGCGGCAGAGCGGGAGGTTGGAAGAGCGAGCGTTCGAGGTTCCGATCATACGCGGACCACTCGCCGGGCGTTACGCCGTCCAGCAGAGAGCGCGCCTGGTTGAGCTTCGCATCGAGATCGTCGGCATAGTGCAGGATCATTGCCTCGATGAGCTGCGGCACCTTCGGGCTACTCCACTCCGGCTTCCCCTGATGGCTCGCGATCAGGTGCTGCAGCAGGAGGAGCCGGTCGTCGGCGAACGCGGCGACTTCCGCGGCCTCACGTGTGATGATTTGCATACCGAGCACGATGTGGCCGAGGAGCTGCCCTTCGGTGGTATACCCGGAGCTGGGCAGCGCCCGTAGCTCGCGCAGCTTCCCGAGGTCGTGGAGGAGCGCGCCGCTGACCAGCAGATCGCGGTCTACGGCGAAGCCCTGCTCACGGTAGTGCGCAGCCAGGTGGTCGCAGATCGCCGCCACGGAGAGTGAATGCTCGAGCAGGCCGGCGAGGTACGCATGGTGGTTCCGCTTGGCGGCCGGATGAACGCGATAGCCACGGCCGAGCTCGCTGGCCTCGCCCAGGCAGCGGCGTAGCAGCTCGCGCAGCGGTGCGTCACCGACGGAGGCGATGAGCGCGTCGAGCTGATGCTCCATCTTGGGCCGGTCCTGCGGCGTGGTAGGGAGCAGGCGCTCGAGCGTGTCTCCGTCGGCGCGAAGCGGCTCGATCGACTGGATCTTGAGCTGCAGACGGTCCTGGTACAGCCCCACGCGGCCACGCACGCCCACGACATCATCTTCCGTGCAGAGCGGGTCCCAGTGCTCGATGTCGTCCCAGATGTTGGCGCCGATGTGGCCGCTGCGGTCGCCCAGCGTAAGCTTCAGATACGGCTTATTCTGCCGTGTCTCCAGCTTCCGCTTCTCACGCACGATGTAGCAGGCGGTGACGTCCAAGCCGTCGGCGAGTTCGCTCACGAGCGGCCACGGCCAGTCTTCACCGCAGAACGCGCGCGGTTCGAGCCTGTTATCAGTATCGGAGAGGCCGCGGGCGGAGCCTACGGGAGATCGAAATGCCATACCGTTCTGCCTCCTACGAGGGTACGTACCGGAAGGCCGCGGAGCCGTCGACCGGCGAAGGGCGTGTTCCGGCTGAGCGAGAGGAACCGCGCCGGCTCCACCGTCCACTCCCGATCCGGCGCGAAGATCGTCACATCTGCCGGGGATCCGGCCGCGAGCGTACCGCCGGGAAGGCTGAGCGCGCGCGCCGGGCCACAGCTCATCCGCTCCACCAGTGTAGGAAGGTCGATCAGCTTGGTGTGCACGAGTTCGCTGAGCGAGAGCCCGAGCGCCGTCTCCAGGCCGACGATCCCGAACGGCGCGTCCTCGAACGCCTGTTCCTTCTCGTCGTAGTGGTGCGGGGCGTGGTCGGTGGCGATCACGTCGAGGGTGCCATCGCGGACCCCCTGACGAACGGCGTCGCGGTCGGCTTCCGAGCGGAGCGGCGGGTTCATCTTCGCGTCCGTGCGGTACGACTCGATCGCCGCATCGGTGAGCGTGAAGTGGTGCGGTGAGGCTTCCGCTGTCACCCGGATACCCCGTGCCTTGGCCGCCCGGATGAGATCGACGCCGCCGCGCGTAGCGACGTGCTGGATGTGCAGGCGCCCGCCGGTGAGCTCGGCGAGGATCAGATCCCGCGCGATCATCACATCCTCGGCCGCGTTCGGGATTCCGGTCAGGCCCAGGCGTGTCGCGATCACCCCGTCGTTCATGGAGCCTCCCCGCGACAGCCCGAGGTCCTCGGCATGCACGGCGACGGGAAGGTCGAAGCTAAGCGCGTACTCCAGCGCGAGGCGCATGACCCCGGACTGCGTCACCGGGCGGCCGTCGTCAGTCACGGCAACGGCCCCCGCGGCGATCATCTCGCCGAACTCGGTGAGATGACCGCCCTTCTGCTCCACCGTAATGGTGCCGGTCGGATAGACGCGCGCTCCGCCCGCCCGCAGCCCGGCGGCGGCGACGAAGCCCACCGAGGCGGGGTCATCCGTAGGCGGGTCGGTGTTCGGCATCGCCACCACCGCCGTGAACCCGCCGGCGGCGGCCGCGCGCGCTCCGCTCCGGATCGTCTCCTTGTGCTCGCCGCCCGGCTCGCGCAGGTGAACGTGCACGTCGATCAGGCCGGGGCTGACGATCAGCCCCGCGGCGTCCAGGACGTCGACGCCGTCCGCGGCGGCGAGGTTCTCACCGATCTCGGCAATCTTGCCTTCGGCGAGCAGCACGTCGAGGCGTGCGTCCAGCTTCTGCGACGGGTCGACCACGCGCCCGCCGCGAATCAGTGTGCGTATCACAGGTTCCCGCCCTTCTTCGCTGCTTCCGCGGTGTCGGGCTGGCCACCGGCCAGGAGGTA
>JACDHR010000112.1 GCA_013820915.1 Gemmatimonadota bacterium | reverse complement strand
GATCGAAACCCCACCCGGCAGCGACGCGCCCACCGGCGCGAAGGGGTAGAACTGCCCCGCCTCTACGTTCGGCGCGCCGCAAACGACCTGCAGCGCCGCGCCGGAGCCGGCATCCACGGTGCACAGCCGGAGCCGGTCGGCGTTCGGGTGCTGAAGAACTTCGGTCACGCGCGCGATCACGATGTCCGTGATCTGCGCGCCCAACTCCACGATCTCGTCCACCGGCGCACCGAGCATCGCCAGCCGCTGGGCCAGCTCCGCGGGTGAGTCCGTGATCGAGGGGGCAAGCGACTGCAGCCAACGATAAGAGATGTTCATGAACCGACCGGTTATCAGTTATCGGCTATCTGTCTCAGGCACGAATCGTCGCGATCAGCGAGCGTTCGGTGTCAAGCAGCGTCGCCCGGCGAAACTGCGTTCCGATCAACCGATAACTGATCACCGAAAGCCTCATACAAACTGCTCCAGGAAGCGCACGTCGTTCTCGTAGAAGAGGCGGATGTCCGGGATGCGGTATCGCTGCATGGCGATGCGAGCCGGGCCCATGCCGAACGCGAAGCCCGTATAGCGTTCCGGGTCGTAGCCGACGTTCTCAAATACCGAGGGGTCCACCATCCCCGCGCCCATGATCTCCATCCACCCGGTGCCTTTGCAGGCGCTGCAGCCGGAGCCGCCGCAGATCTGACACGAGACGTCCACCTCGGCGGAGGGCTCGGTGAACGGGAAGAAAGAGGGGCGGAACCGCGTCCGGGTGGACGGGCCGAAGAACCGGCGGGCGAACTCGGAAATCGTCGCTTTAAAGTCCACGAAGGTGATCCCCTCGTCTACCGCCAGCCCCTCGATCTGCTCGAAGATCGGGGCGTGCGAAGCGTCGTACGAGTCGCGACGATAGCAGGCGCCGGGCACGACTACACGAACCGGCGGTTTGAACTGCTCCATCACACGCGCCTGCACCGGCGAGGTGTGCGTGCGGAGAACGACGCCTTCCGCCAGATAGAAGGTATCGTGCATGTCGGCGGCCGGGTGATCGAGCGGCGTGTTCAGCTTGCTGAAGTTGTACTCCACCGTCTCGGCCTCGGGGCCGCTCACGCGCGTGAACCCGAGGTCGCGGAAGATCTCGCAGATCTCGTCCACCACCTGCGTTACCGGGTGCAGCCCGCCGCGCCAGCGGGGGCGGCCGGGGAGCGTGAGGTCAAGGCCGGACGCGGCCGGGGCGGGCTCCGCGGTCGCGTCGATCCGCTCGTCGAGCAGCGCCGTCAGGGCTTCCTTCACCCGGTTGGCCTCGGCCCCCACGCGCGGGCGTTCCTCGGCGGACATGGAGCCGAGCTGCCGGAGGATGCCCGTCAGCCGGCCCTTCCGCCCGAGCAGCTCGATGCGCAGGCGCTCCACCTCGTCCGCGGACGAAGCGGCCGTGGTCGTGCGGGCACCCTCTTCCTCCAGCTCCCGAAGCTGCCTGATCAGGTCAACCGTCATAGCGTTTGCCGTTTGCCCGATTCCCGGGGAAAACCATCCCAATGGAGCTTCGCCACCCCTCGTCGCGAGCGATGATCCCGCCCCTCCGCGTTCGCGGAATCTGCACCCGCGAAGAGCGTTTGGCTACCCCTTGCAAAACAGAGCGGCGCGGGAAGGAGTGTTCTCCCTTCCCGCGCCGCGTACGCTACCGCGAGCAACGCTAGTTCAGCCTCGACTTCGCGGTCTCGGCCAGCTGCGTGAATGCCGTCGGATCCGTGATCGCAAGGTCCGCGAGCACTTTCCGGTTGATGTCCACGCCGGCCAGCTTGAGGCCGTTCATGAAACGCGAGTACGACATATCGTGCTGCCGCGCAGCCGCGTTGATGCGCACGATCCAGAGACGGCGGAACTCGCGCTTCCGGTTCTTCCGATCCCGGTAGGCGTACCGCCAGGCGCGCTCGACAGCCTCCTTGGCGGTCTTGTAGAGGTTCTTGCGCCGGCCGAAATAGCCCTTGGCCTCGCCGAGAATCTTTCTCTTCCGCTTGAGGCGGGCAACGTTGGTTTTTACGCGTGGCATAATTCAGTACAATCGTTGAAAGGTGAACGGATGCAGGAGCCGGCGCTCAGCTCTTCAGGAGCAGTCGCTTCATCCGCTTCTCGTCCGCCTGGGAAACCAGCGCGCTCTGCCGCAGCTTGCGCTTCCGCTTGGGCGACTTCTTCGTCAAAATGTGGCTCATCATGGCGTGTCCACGCTTCAGCTTGCCAGTGCCGGTCTTCTTGAACCGCTTGGCCGCACCGCGGTGGGTCTTCATCTTCGGCATCTCTGTCTCCTTGTAAGCGGAGCCCTGCATTCAGGACTCCGTTCGTGTCAGGCTTTGATCGGCGCGAGAACCATGGACATGCTCCGCGCCTCCATCATCGGATGGGACTCCACCTTGGCGAGGTCCGACACCTCGTCGGCCACCCGGGTGAGCACCTGGCGACCGAGCTCCGGGTGCGCCATCTGGCGCCCGCGGAACATCATCGTCACCTTCACCTTGTTCCCCTCTTCAAGAAAGCGACGCGCGTGCCGCGTCTTGAACTCGAAGTCGTGATCCTCGATCCCCGGCCGCATCTTGACTTCCTTCACCTGCACGTGGTGCTGCTTCTTGCGCGCCTCGCGCGCCTTGCGCTGCTCCTCGTACTTGAACTTGCCGTAGTCCATGATGCGGCAGACCGGCGGGCGGGCCGTGGGAGCGACCTCCACGAGGTCCAAGCCCTGCTGCTCCGCGATCTCGAGTGCCCGGTCCACGGGCAGGATCCCCAGCTGCTCACCATCGGGCGCGATGACCCGGACAGGGCTGATGCGGATCTGATGATTGACACGCGTCTTCTCGTTGATGGCTAGCGCTCTCCGAAAGAAGGGGATAAAAAAAGGCGGACCCGGGTTCCAGGTCCGCCCATACCAAGACGACCGCTCCCGTGGAAAAGAGCGCCGCTCGATCGTATCGGAACCCGGCGGCATCGCGTGCGAGCCGAAAGGTGAGGGGCAGACGCCCCTGCTTCGCCTAAAATGTCGGGATAAACCTACCGCAACCGCCGTAGAGTGTCAAGCGGCGGGAGAATCGATCCCGATGTCGAGCGTTCGGGTGCGAATCTGCTCCCGAACCTGCGACACGAACTCGGCGCGGTCCAGCACGACCTGCTTGCGCCCCGTCCCGCGTACACGCACCGCCGCGCTGCCGGATTCCGCCTCGCGGCCACCGATCACGGCCATGTAGGGCACCTTCTGCATCTCGGCTTCACGGATCCGGTAGTTCAGCGTCTCGTTCCGCTCATCGAGATCGGCACGGATGCCGGCTTCGCGGAGCTGCACGACCAGCTCGCGCGCGCTTTTCATCTGCTCGGCCGAGATCGGCAGCACCGCCACCTGCACCGGCGCGAGCCAGACGGGGAACGCGCCCGCGAAGTGCTCGATGAGGATCGCGATGAAGCGCTCGAACGACCCGCTCACTGCACGGTGGATCACCACCGGACGGTGCGGATGGTTGTCCTCGCCTACATAGGTGAGATCGAAGCGCTCCGGCGCCGCGTAGTCGAGCTGGATCGTTCCTAGCTGCCACTGCCGGCCGATCGAATCGGTGATGTCGAAGTCGATCTTCGGCCCGTAGAATGCGCCATCGCCCGCCTTCAACTCGTACGGCATCCCGGTCGCGTCCAATGCGGCACGAAGTGCCGCCTCTGCGCGGTCCCACGACTCATCGCTCCCGATCCGCTGCTCCGGGCGCGTCGCGAACTTCACCGTAGCCGTCAGACCGAAAGTCCGGTAGTATTCCAGAATGAAGTCCATCAGGAACCGCACCTCCTCCGTGATCTGGTCCTCGCGGAGATAGACGTGGCAATCGTCCTGCTGAAACTGGCGTACCCGGGTGAGTCCCGACAGAGCACCGGATAGCTCGTTGCGGTGCAGCACGTCGAACGTCACGTATCGCAGCGGCAGCTCGCGGTAGGAATGACGCTCCGAGGAATAGTACAGATGGTGCGAGGGGCAGTTCATCGGCTTCAGCGACATGTCGTGCTCGCCCGTCTCCGCGTTCATTACCAGGAACATGTTCTCGCGGTACTTCCCCCAGTGCCCCGACTGCTCCCAGAGCGTCTTCGTGTACAGAAGCGGAGTCCTGATCTCCTGAAATGCGGCTTGCTGACGCTCGCGCACGAAGTGCTCGACCGCGTTGTAGAGCACCGTGCCACGCGGGGTCCAGAACGCCGCTCCGGGCGAGACGGGGTGAAACTGGAACAGGTCCAGCTCGCGGCCGAGACGCCGGTGATCGCGCTTCTTTGCTTCCTCCAACTGATGGAGATACCGCTCCAGATCCTCCTTGGAGAGCCAGGCCGTGCCGTAGATGCGCTGCAGCATCTGCCGCTTCGAGTCGCCACGCCAGTAGGCGCCCGCGGTGTGCAGCAGCTTGAAGTGCTTCAAGCGCCCCGTTTCCGGAACGTGGGGGCCGCGGCACAGGTCCAGGAAGTCGCCGTTGCGATAAACGGAGATCGTTTCTTCGTCGCCCAGCTCCCCCAGCCGCTCCAGCTTGAGCGGATCGCCGGCGAAAAGGTCGCGCGCCTCCGCCTTGGAGACCACGCGCCGCTCGAAGGGCTGGCTCACCTTCACCACTTCCCGCATCTCCCGCTCGATCCGCTCCAGCTCGTCCGTGCTGAAGGGCTCGTCCACCTCGAAGTCGTAGTAGAAGCCTTCCTCGATGGCGGGGCCGAAGCCGATCTTCGCTTCCGGGCGGACGCGGCGGACTGCAGTGGCGAGCACATGCGCGGTCGAGTGGCGAAGCACCTCCAGCGCTTCGGGGCTCTTTTCCGTCACGATCTCGAGCCGCGCGTCCTCGTCGATGGACCGGTCGAGATCGACCACGCGGCCGTCGATCTTCCCGGCGAGCGCGGCCCTGGCGAGGCGCGAGCCGATCGACTCGGCGACCTCGCGCACGGTGGTGCCGGCGGGGAACTCCCGAGCGGAGCCATCGGGGAGCGTGATCCGGATCGTGTCTACGGCTGTATGGGACATGGTCGTTGCGTATCGTTTCAGGATTCGGATCGTGCAACTTACCGGGATCGGTTCCCGGCGCGCAACTACGAAAAAAGGCCGCTCGATGATCGAGAGGCCTGTGAGCGCCGTGTGGATTCGCCCGTTACAGTACGAACGCCGGGGCGACGCGTCAGGTGGTAGACTGTTGCTGCGATTATTCGTCGGCAGTAACGACCGGATTGTCGGTGCGGTAGAGCCCGTGGCCTTCACCGCCAACCCACTGTAACCGGTGAGTTCCCTGTGCATCGGTAAGGACGACTTCAACGATCTGCAGGCAGAGTTGGAGAGCTTGTATTGCGTCTACCCCGAACACCTCCAAGACGGAGTCATCGCCTAAGCCGATGATCTGAAATCGGCAACGCCAGTCTCCGCCCTCGTGGCGATCGGGCTCCGGCGTGCCGATACGCACGATAGCGCGCTCCAAGCCGCCATCCACGTCCAGTTCGCGTTCAGCGATCACGTCACTGAGTTTGTTTGTGCTCATCCGTCAACTGCATGCGTTCAGCGATCAGTCATAGGACGAGAACCCCTGCCACCGGCGACGATAAAAAATTTAGTTCCCCACATCCGATGCATCAACAGAAAGATGTCTCAAATTTCCGCGGAATGTTTCACCCTCCGGGCCGAGCAGATGCGAAAGCAGGCGCCGCGGTACAGGCCGGACGCCGTGGGAACCCCACGCGGCGGTTCCCCAGGCACGCTACGGATCGACCAACTTGATCAACGCGCGCCGGAATTTAGATTAGTGGTGCCGTCAACGCGGAGGAAATCGTGTCGAAGACATTTAATCTTTATGAGGCGAAGACCCACCTTTCCGACCTCGTCAAGCGCGCGGCGGCCGGTGAGGAGATTATCATCGCCAAGGCGGGGCAGCCGCGTGCGCGCCTGATGCCGCTGCCCGAGGTGCGGGTGCCGCGCGTGCCGGGCGGGTGGCAGGGGCAGATGTGGATCGCTGACGACTTCGACGACCCGCTCCCGCCCGAGATCCTCAAGAGCTTCCTGGGAGCCGACCCGGACGACGAAACCCCGTGAGGCTGCTGCTGGATACGCACGTCTTCCTCTGGTGGCGCGAAGACAGTCCCCGCCTTAGAGCAAGGGTTCGACGAGTGATTGCCGAAGCAGACCACGTGTACGTCAGCGTCACTTCCGCCTGGGAAGTGGCGATCAAGATCGCACTGCGGAAGCTGAGCATCCCGAGTCCCTTCGAGCAGGCGGTTGAAGACAGCCGGTTCAGCAAGCTTCTTATCGAGTTCCTTCACGCCGCCGCGGTCGCCGAGTTGCCGCTCCACCACGGCGACCCGTTCGACCGCATGCTGATCGCTCAGGCGAAGGTCGAGGGGCTCACCATGGACACGCACGACCGGCACTTCGAGCCGTACCGGGTGCCGGTGCTCTGGGCGTGAGCCCGGTGGCGGTGCGGGACGATGGCGCCTCTCCCATCCTTCCCCTGCCGAACAAGCGGAGAACGACTCCATTCCCGGTCCGGTCCGACTTGGTCGGGGGCTTCGAACTGGCGCTCGAAAGGCTCTAATAAGGCTTCCCACCCGAAGCACGGGTGGCCGGAGTTCCGATTACTGAAGGAGCTCACCGGTTTCCCAGCATGGATCCGGTCCGAGGGCTGAATGCGAACCCCTCCCGCGCCTGCGAAGGCGCGGGAGGGGCAGTGAGATGGAGGGGAAACCCCTCCACCTCTTCTGGTCACGGGGCGACGGCTTAGTACATCCCGTCCATGCCGCCCATCCCGCCGCCCGGCATCCCGCCGCCGGCAGCCGCGCCCTTCGGCTCGGGGCGATCGGTTACCACCGCCTCGGTGGTGAGCAGCAGACCCGCGATGGAAGCCGCGTTTTGGAGCGCGGTGCGGGTGACCTTGGTCGGGTCGATCACGCCCTCGGCGACCAGGTCCTGGTACTCGTTGGTCCGCGCGTTGTAGCCGAAGTTGCGGCTGTTGTTCTCGCGCACCTTGGCAACCACGATCGAGCCCTCGACACCGGCGTTGTTGGCAATCTGCCGGATCGGCTCCTCAAGCGCGCGCTCGATGATCCGCACACCGATGTTCTCGTCGGAGTCTTCGAAATTCAAGTCCTTCAGCGCCGACTGCGCACGGAGCAGCGCTACGCCGCCGCCGGGGACGATGCCCTCCTGCACCGCAGCGCGGGTCGCGTGCAGCGCGTCCTCGACGCGGGCCTTCTTCTCCTTCATCTCCGTCTCGGTCGCGGCACCGACGTTGATGACCGCCACGCCGCCAGCGAGCTTCGCGAGACGCTCCTGCAGCTTCTCACGATCATAGTCCGAGGTGGACTTGTCCACAGCGGAGCGGATCTCCTTGATGCGGCCCTGGATCGCGTCATTGGCACCCGCGCCGCTGACGATCGTCGTGTTGTCCTTGTCGATCACGATCCGCTTGGCGCGTCCGAGGTCGGTGACCACCGCGTTCTCCAGCTTGAAGCCGACTTCCTCGGAGATCACCTGGCCGCCGGTGAGCACCGCGAGGTCCTGCAGCATCGCCTTGCGGCGATCGCCGAAGCCCGGCGCCTTGACGGCCGCGACCTTGAGCGTGCCCCGCAGCTTGTTCACCACGAGCGTGGCGAGCGCCTCACCCTCCACGTCCTCGGAGATGATGAGCAGCGGGCGACCCAACTGCGCGACCTTCTCCAGTACCGGGAGCAGGTCCTTCATGGAGGAGACTTTCTTGTCGTGGATGAGGATCATCGCGTCCTCGAGCACAACCTCCATGCGGTCCGGGTCGGTGATGAAGTACGGCGAGAGATAGCCGCGGTCGAACTGCATGCCCTCTACCGTCTCCAGCGTGGTCTCCAGGCCCTTCGCCTCTTCAACCGTGATCACGCCGTCCTTGCCGACCTTCTCCATCGCGTCGGCGATCAGGTTGCCGATCTCCTCGTCGCTGTTCGCGGAGATGGTGCCGACCTGCGCGATCTCCTTCTTGCCCGCCGTCTCCACCGAGAAGCTCTTCAGCTCCTCGATCACCTTCTCGACGGCCTTGTCGATGCCGCGCTTCAGCGACATCGGGTTCGCGCCGGCCGTAACGTTCTTCAGGCCCTCGCGGAAGATCGCCTGGGCGAGCACGGTCGCGGTGGTGGTGCCGTCACCAGCGAGGTCGCTCGTCTTGGTGGCGACTTCCTTCACCATCTGCGCGCCCATGTTTTCAATCGGGTCCTCGAGCTCGATTTCCTTGGCGACGGTCACGCCGTCCTTGGTGATCGTGGGCGAGCCGAACTTACGGTCGATGACAACGTTGCGTCCCTTGGGCCCGAGCGTGACCTTGACGGCCTCGGCGAGCTTGTCGATACCCTTCTTCAGCGAAGCGCGGGCATCGGTGCTGAAGGTCAAATCCTTAGCCATTCTTTTCCTCCTCGAGAGGTTGTGATACAGAACTCAAATAATACTTCAGATGAAACCGCTGAACGCCAGGCGTCGTTCAGCCGATCACGGCGAGCACGTCGGACTCGCGCAGGATCAGGTACTGCTCGTCGCTGACGGTGACTTCGGTGCCGCTGTACTTGCCGTACAGAACCTTGTCGCCGACCTTCAGCTCCATGTCGATGCGCTTGCCGTCCTCGACCTTGCCAGGCCCGACAGCCATGACCTCGCCCTGCTGCGGCTTCTCCTTGGCGGTGTCCGGGATGTAAAGCCCGCCGCGCATCTGCTCGGTTTCTTCAAGCGCCTTCACGACAACTCGATCGGCGAGTGGCTTGACCTTAATATCGGTCGCAGTAGCCATGGATCGTGACCCTCCGGAAAAAGTGAGTGGGTTGAACTTGTTAGCACTCACATCAGAGGAGTGCCAACACAGAAACAATAATGTACATCGCCAGAGCGCAGTGTCAAGTACCGCGTCCACAAGGAAAGGCGGGCAGGATGTATGCCTCGGCAAGAGCGCCAAAACGGCCGACCGCGGGGTAGCCTAGTGCCGGCAGGGCAGATGGCGAACGCGATGAGCGGCGAGCTTCATGTGGCCAGCCCTCACGCATCCCGGTACGGCACCTCCAGCACAAGGCCATCGAAGGCAGCGGTGGTTTCCGCGAAGACGCTGCGCGCTTCACGTTCCAGTGCGCGAGGGTCGTCTGCGTAGCGGGGCGAGAAGTGGGTGAGCGCGAGACGGAGCACCCCGGCCTCGCGTGCCACTTCGGCAGCCTGGCGAGCCGTGGAGTGGCCGGTGGCGACGGCGCGGTCCGCTTCGTCCATACCGAAGGTAGCTTCGTGGATGAGCAGGTCGGCACCCTGAGCGGCATTGCGGATGCTGGCGTCGGGGCGAGTATCCCCCGTGTAGACGACGCGGCGGCCCGGCCGGGAGGGGCCGACTACCTTTTCAGGTCCGACCCGCCTTCCATCGATTTCCACCGCTTCGCCGTGGTGCAGCTTTCCCCAGAGCGGACCCTCCGGGATTCCGAGCCGGCGCGCTGTTTCGGGGTCGAAGCGCCCCGGGCGCTCGTGCTCCACAATGGCGTACCCCACACTACGTCCTTTATGCGAAGTGCGAAACGGCACGATATCGTACAAATCGCGTGAGATCGGCTGGTCCGCCTCGATGCCGCGGATATTCACCTCGAAGGCGACGCGATCACCCCCGAGCTCGATTGCCTGCCGGAGCAAGGATTCCGTGCCGCCCGGCGTCCACAGGTCGATCGGCTCCATCCGATCCTGCAACCCCATGGTGCGCAGGAGGCCGGTCACGCCGAGGAAGTGGTCGGCGTGGAGGTGCGTGAAGAAGATGTCGCGGACGTTGAAGCCGGTCCCGAAGCGCATCATCTGCCGCTGCGTGCCCTCGCCACAATCGAACATCATCAGCTCCCCCTCGCGCTGGACGGTGAGCGAGCTGACGTTGCGGCTCACGGTGGGGCGGGCGGCGGCGGTACCCAAAAAGGTTATTCGCACGCGTCGACGTTCAGGTAAGGAGCGAGATCGACTCGCCCCGCGCGAGCTGAGCGGAGGTACGGAAGTGCGGGAGTACGAAAGCACCAAGGAGACCGGGACAACCGCCGATGCGCTGAAGGGGAGTCGTTTATCTTTCGCACTCTCGCATTATGTCGGAGCGGGGTCGAGGTCGGTCGTACTTTCGCACCTGTGATTACGCAGTCTGCACGTCGACGCGAAGGTGCGGCTCGATCTCGGCTTTGGGGATTAGCGCGGGCCAGTAGGCTACGACCTCCTGCACCTTCGGCCGCCCACCCGCGAACCCGGTGACCGACGGGGGTCCGGCGAGCACGAGCGGCGCCAGTTCCTTGGTGAACCGGTCTACCGCTGCGCGGTCGCTTCCCCGCACGCCCCAGCGGACGGTGACCTCGGGAAGGTCGCGCGGGAGATCCCCCGCTAGCGGCCCGTGGGTCGCATTCCAACCCACGTATTCGGTAAGGACCTCGTCGAACTCCAGACCGAGACGGTCCATGCGCTCGCGCAGAATGCGATCCGCAGCCTGCGCCTTCTCGACCGCGTCCGGCCACGCGTAGACGAGCGTACCGGTTGCCTTATACCCCGCGGAGTAGGC
>JACDHR010000454.1 GCA_013820915.1 Gemmatimonadota bacterium | reverse complement strand
GGTGCTGATCGACCACGCCGAGGAGCACACGCTGGCGATGATCCTGGACAACGGCTTCTGGACGGGGATGACGCTCTACCCGCAGACGAAGGTGAGCCCCGAGCGAGCCATCGACATGGTGGAGCGGTGGGGGCCGGAGCGCATTTGCGTGGCCTCCGCGTGCGACTGGGGACCGAGCGTCCCGGTTGCGGTCCCGGACTTCATCCTTGCCATGCGGCGGCGGGGGCACACGGAGGAGCTGATCCACCATATTGTGTTTGAGAATCCGGCGGATTTTCTCGGCCAGTCGCCGAAGTTCATCTTCCCGGGAAGGCAGGCTCAGATACCCGCCGTAGTCGGTCCTAGCTGGGTTCCCGCTCCTGACTTGCGGCAACTGGCGGGAACCCGTACCGGATACACGGAGGAAGGACAACCATGAGCCCCATGCACACCGATCGACGAGGCCGCGATGGCGAGGGCGGCGCCCCGTACCTGCTGAAGGGAGAACTTACGTTCCCGCGGGACAGGACGGCCCTGCTGGTGATCGACCCCGTGAACGACTTCCTTTCGGAGGGAGGCGCCGCCTGGGAGATGACCAAGAACACCGTCCGGCTGCATAATGTGGTGGAAAATCTGAAGCGTGCCATCCAGGGCGCGCGCGAACGGGGGATTCCGGTCCTCTTCGGCCCCATGGCGTACACCGAGGAGGACTACGTGCACCATGAGCTGCACCGCCGGAGCGGCATCAACCGCATCATGTTCGAGCGGAAGATGTTCCTGGCCGGAAGCTGGGGCGCGGATTTCCATCCCGACCTCCAGCCGCAGGGGGATGACATCGTCCTCCTGCCGCACAAGGGGACGGACGTCTTCGAGACCGACCTCCCAGACCACCTTCAGCGCCTGGGCGTGACGCACCTGGTGATCGCCGGGATGACGGCGAACCTCTGCTGTGAGGGCACGGGGCGGCGCGCGACGGAGGAGGGCTACGACGTCACCTTCCTCTCGAACGCCATCGGCTCGGAGAGCATTCCCTCCTATGAGGCATCGATCCACCTCAACTACCCCCTAATCGGCAACGCAGTCATGAAGGTGGACGAGTTCCTTGCCGCCGTGGATGCCTCAACGGAGGCCCCGGTTCCGGTACGGGTAGGCGACACGGTACGGGGTTCTGACCACCTGGAGATCGGGGAGGTGGAGAAGGTGGTCGAGGCCAGCGAGACCCACGAGGCGTACATGCTCGTGTCGCGCGGGGTCATCTTCAAGACGGACACCTACATCCCACTCAATGCGGTGGTCAAGCACGCGGGGAACGAGGTTTTCATCAATGTCCCACGCCTGGTCGTGGGACAGATGCCCTGGAGCGAGCCGACGACGAGAAAGGAACGCCAGGAGAAGCAAGGCCCCCGGGCCGGAGAAGTGGAGAGGCTCTATGGCTCGCGTTCGCCATCGATTCACGGGCGATAGCCCGGCGCTACCGCCGCTGCGCCTCAATGTTGAGCCGGATCAGGATCTCCGCCAGCTCTCGGGCGGATCGGGCAGAGATGCAGGGAGTGTGCGGCACGAGAGTGAACCGGCTCATCTCTCCCAGCCGGTGGCGGGCGGCCTCGGTAAGAAGAACCGGCTCGGATGGGTCCAGCTCGGCAATGGTTTGCGAGTCAACCGCGAGCACAATACGCATCCGCTCCCTGTACACGCCCCCGTAGGTGGAGCGCAGCCGTTCTCCGAAGCGCGGATCCACGATCACGGCATTGAGCCGGCCTTCGCGCAGATGGCGCTCGATCTCCGGCCCTGTCTCCGGGTTCGAGCTCACGATGACCAGAGGCTTTTTCAGCGCCTCGGCTATCGCCCGGATGACTCCGGCGTGGAAGACCGTCGTCACGACCAGATCGGCCTCGCGCAGTTCGGCCGGAAGCCCCTCCACCTCGACCGGCTCGTACAGCGGGACTGTGTTCAGATCAACCGGTCGTGAGTCCAGGCCGAAGCTCTCGCTCAACTCGGTGCAGAGCGCCGTGATCGAGTCCTCATTGGCCTCCACGCAGGCGCAGCCCAAACGAACCGAGGCGGTGCAGCGGCGAACGAACTCCGGGAGATCGGGGATCTTGATCATCCGCTTCCACGCCTCCGTGAGCACCCCCGCCATCCAGCGCGCCATCTCCGATAGCAACTCGTCGCCCAGCCGCTCCTGCTCCGCCACGTACACGCCGGAGCGGCCCCGGACCTCGACCAGCCCCTCCGCCTCCAACGTGCGGTAAGCCCGTGTCACGATCCGGGCGTCCACCCCGGTTTCGCGCGAGACCTCCCGAATGCTCGGGAGACGGCCGCCCGTGTGAAGCCGCTCGAGGTGCAGCGCGGTCACGATGCGGTCGCGCAAGCGGTGGGTGAGATCGGATTCAGACTCCATGATTGTACCTCCTCTGGCTCGGCAAGCCCGTCCATCCGGCGGTCCAAGCGAATTTCGCGCTCGCCCCATATAGCGCAGCAGTTTTGTGCGCCAGACAAATCTGCTGCCAAATAGCGTAGCAGAACGGAACGGGTTTTGCCTACTGCACTCTTCTTCCCACCTCGTGAAGGTCGGGCTTCGGGAGAAGCTGCTCAACGAGGCAGGACTTCCGTCCCAGAGGGGATGCTGCGCCTCGGCTATGCCATCGGCGAGGTGCGGTCGCTAGATACCGGAGGCACACAGGAGGAACCATGAGCAAATTGCTACCCAACGCACTGCGAGCCGGGCTGGTTGGAGTGCTCGCACTTGGTGGAACCAGCTGCGCGACGCCTCCGGCGGCCGAGCAGTCGCCGATGGCGCAGCAGCCCGGGAGGGCTCTGCAGCCCAGCGAGCAGTTTCCGGTGATCCAACTCCCGCCGGGGTACCGGATCGAGAAGGTGGTGGACGGATTGACCTACCCGACGGCGCTCACCTGGGACGATCAGGGGCGGATGTACGTCGCGGAGGCGGGGGGCGGGCTGGACGTGAAGCAGCTCGCTCCGTCCCGGATTCTCCGCGTGGAAGGCGGACGCGCCACCGAGGTGGCCAACGTGACCGCCCAGGGAGTGCATGCCGCTCTGATCGGGATGACCTGGCACGACGGGGCGTTCTACATCACGCACCGTGCGCAGGACCTGACCGGCGCCGTTTCCCGTGTCACGATGGACGGGCGGGTAACGCAGCTATTCAGCGGGATCATCGACAATCAGGACGAGCATCAGGCGAACGATGTCCGGATGGGGCCGGACGGGCGGATGTACGTCGCCGTGGGACAGGCGGGCAACTCGGCCGTGGTGGGCCCGGATATCGCCCCCTGGGTGAAGGCGAGCCCGACCCTGCATCCCCGACCCTGCAAGGACATCGTCCTCACGGGGCGCAACTACAAGTCACCCGACTTCCGCACCGAGCAGAT
>JACDHR010000453.1 GCA_013820915.1 Gemmatimonadota bacterium | reverse complement strand
GTTCCGCGCCGCGGTGGATGAACACGAGTTGCGCTACTTATGTGCTCACGATTCCTATCTAATCAACCTCGCGACCGCGGACCCCATCCTCCGTGACAGATCCTTCGCCTCCTTCCGCTCCGAGCTCGCGCGGGCGAATAGGCTCCAGCTTCAGGCCGTGGTCACCCATCCGGGGAACGCGACCGACGGAATCCCGGAGCGCGGCCTGGCGCAGAACGCGGCGCTGATCGAGCAGGCGCTCGCCGCGGAGGGCGGCAGCGCGATGGTCCTCCTGGAGACGACCGCGGGATCCGGCCGCGTCCTCGGCTCGACGTTCGAGGAACTCGCCTCAATGATCGAGCGCGTCTCCGCCCCGCTCCGCGAACGCGTGGGGATCTGTGTCGACACCTGCCACGTCTTCGCCGCCGGGTACGACATCAGGGGCGAATATGATACCGTCATTCGGCGCCTGGACGACGCGCTCGGCCTCGATCGTCTCCACTGCTTCCACCTCAACGACTCACAGCACCCGCTGGGGAGCAGGAAGGATCGACACGCCGGGATCGGCGAGGGAACACTCGGCGACGATCCTTTCCGTCGCATCATGAACGACGAGCGCTTCGCTCACCTCCCGAAGATTCTGGAAACCCCTAAAGGCGACGACCCGGTGGAGGCGGATCTGCGCAACCTGGCACGGCTTCGATCCTATCTCCCCGCGATGGAGAGGTAGCGGGGGCGTGTCGTGGATTGCGCGACCCGATCGATGAAATCCTTGACCCGCATCCTCCGCCCGATTATACTTACGCCGTAAGGATGCACCGGGGAGCTTCATTTTTGAGCCAACACTTTTGAAGCCGGGGCCTACTTTTGCGGCTGACGTCACGCCCCTCGCGGGAAGGCGCAAGGTCGCGAGGAAGCTACCACACTGTTCATTACAGGCTTCAAAAATCCTTCCCGATGCATCCGCTCGGGCCGGCCTCGCACGCGAGGCCGGCCCTTTCTTGCATCCAGACCAACCCGGGAGCGCCGATGGCTACGGTCCGAATCACGCGGCGGGTGCACTTCTCCGCGGCGCACCGGCTGCACAGCCCCGCCTTCTCCGAACAGGAAAACCGCCGAATCTTCGGGCTCTGCAACAGCCCGAACTGGCACGGCCACAACTACGAGTTGGATGTCACGGTCGAGGGAGAGGTGGATCCCGACACCGGGTACGTCATGGATCTGAAGGAGCTGCGTGATGCGGCCGAGGAGGTCATCACGGATCTGGACCACCGCAACCTCAACCTCGACGTGCCCTGGCTGGAGGGTGTGATCCCCTCCACGGAGAACGTGGTGGTCGCCATCTGGGAGCGGCTGGTGCCGCGGATCCCGCGAGGACGGCGGCTGGTGCGGCTGGTGCTCTGGGAGACGCCGCGTAACTACGTTGAATATACCGGAGGGTGACGATCGTGAAGATAGCGGATGAGAGGAAGCGGGAAGTGGGCGCTGTGGCCGAAGCCGAGGTTTCGGCCACAGCGTTCCAGGAACTGATTCGTGAGCAGCTGCGCCAGATCGGCGAGGACCCGGAGCGCCAGGGGCTGCTGCGCACCCCGGAGCGGGTAGAGAAGAGCCTCAAATGGCTGACCCGCGGCCATGCGATGTCCGTGCACGACGTGATCGGCGACGCGATCTTTAATGAAGACCACCACAACATGGTGCTGGTGAAGGACATCGAGATGTACTCGCTCTGCGAGCACCACATGCTCCCCTTCTTCGGCAAGGTGCACGTCGCCTACATTCCGGACGGGAAGATCGTCGGCCTCTCCAAGCTGCCGCGGATCGTGGAGGTCTTCGCCCGCCGCCTGCAGGTTCAGGAGCGGCTGACGGAGCAGATCGCGCAGGCGATCCAGGAGGTGCTTCAGCCGCAGGGTGTTGGCGTGGTGATCGAAGCCGCGCACCTGTGCATGATGATGCGCGGGGTGGAGAAGCAGAATTCGAAGACGATCACGAGCGCGGTGAAGGGCGTGTTTCGGGAAGATCTGCGCACACGCGAAGAATTCCTGCGCCTGTGTATGATCAACGGGATCATGGGATGACCCACGGCGGACTCATGGGGTGGAAGAGATGGTGACGGAAGAGCTGCAGGGGAAGACGGCGCTGGTCACCGGCGCATCGAGCGGGATCGGGTTGGCGGTCGCGCGTGCGCTCAGCGAGGCTGGCGCGTGGGTGGGGATGGTCGCGCGCACGGAGCGGAGGCTCACCGAAGCCGCGCAGACCCTTGGCGGACACGCAATTCCCGCGGATGTATCCAGCCCCGCGGAGGTGCATCACATAGCGGCGTATCTCCAGGACGTGCTGGGAGGCCCGCCGGACCTGCTGGTCAACGCGGCGGGCAGCTTCGCGCTTGCGCCGCTGGCGGAGACGGAGCCCGCCACGTTCGATCAGCAGATCGAGAGCAATCTGCGCGGCCCCTTCCTGATGATCCGCGCCTTCCTGCCGGAGATGCTGCGGCGCGGTGAGGGTCACATCCTGACGATCGGCTCGGTAGCCGGGCGAGTCGCGCTGCCCGGGAACGCGGCGTACGCGGCATCGAAGTTCGGCCTGCGCGGGATGCACGAGGTTCTGGCGGAGGAGATCCGCGGCAGCGGTGTGCGGGCGACCCTCATCGAACCTTCCGCCACCGACACTCCGCTCTGGAACGCGCTGGACCCGGACTCGCGAGAGGACCTCCCGTCCCGCAGCGCCATGCTTCGACCGGAGGACGTCGCCCGTGTCCTGCTCTTCGCCGCGGCACAGCCGAAGGGCGTGGAGATCAGCCTTCTCGCCGTCCGCCCCACCTGACGACTTATGTTCATTATCAGCGTACGATCGCACTATGATTCCGCCCACTTCCTCCGCAGCTACAAGGGGAAGTGCGAGCGTCTCCACGGCCACCGATACGAGGTGGAGGCCTCGCTGAGCTTCGAGGAAGTCGGCGAGGGCGGGATGGCGTACGATTTCACCGACGCCAAAGCCCATCTCCGGGCTATTACGGACGAGTTGGACCATCAGAATCTCAACGATCTACCCCCCTTCCTCGAGGTCGAATCGAGCGCGGAGAACCAGGCCCGCTACATCTACGGCGAGCTGAAGCGCCGGATGGGCGAGACCGGCGAGCACCTGCTGTACGTGCGCATCTGGGAGACGCCGAACCAGTGGGCGCAGTACTCCGAGCGAGCGCTGTGGTTCTGACCCGTTCTCCCGGTGTGATCCGGCTCCTTCCTCCCGCTACCCCGGTGCAGTTGTGCAGATCGTGCTTACAGATGTGCTGACCTGCCCCCGCTGCGGACCGGATTTCGGGCTGGTCGTGCTGGCGGATCGGCTCGCCGAGCGCCGCGTGGTGCAGGGAAGTCTCGGCTGCGCCAACTGCAGAGA
>JACDHR010000111.1 GCA_013820915.1 Gemmatimonadota bacterium | reverse complement strand
GCAGCCATTCGCGCCGTGCGCCATCGCCGACAATCACGTACTGGATCGGCAGCCCGGCATGCGAGGAAGCGGCGAACAGGAGCGATTCCCAGTCTTGGCTCAACCCCACGTTCCCGCCATACAGGACGACGAAGTCTTCATCCAGTGCATGCTCGCGTGAGAACGCGTTGTGCCGCAGAAGTGGCTGGTATAGCTCGGTGTCCACAAAGTTGGGAATTACCATCAATTTCTCGTCCGGCACTCCGCGCTCGCGGATAACCTGATTGAACCATTCAGAGATTGACACGACCCGCTCGCTGCGCGCATATACGAACCGCTCGACCTTCTTCAGCAACCGGATAAACGCCTTGTTGCGGATCAGCCCCTGATTGATCGCGAAGTCGGGATAGATCTCCTGGACGTTGTATACTACCGGAACTCGCCGCCGCGCAGCCAGCATCCACCCCGCCACGCCGATGGTCAGCGGCGGCGACGGGGCGAGCACGATCTCGTAGCGTCCAAGCAGCGACGTGCTTCCGGCCACCAGGGAAACGGCGTGAAAGCGGATATAATCCAGCATCCGGCGCAGCACGCGGTTTCCCTTCATCGGCAGCTTGACATGCCACACGGAGATGCCGTCCATCTCACTCCGGTAGAGCATTCCCGGCCACACACAGCGCATGGGCTGCCGCGCGATCGCTCCCGGCTCCAGGTTGTTGTGCGGCGTCGTAGTCAGAACGGTCACCTCGTGCCCTGCCCGCTGGAGCTCGCGGGCAAGATCCGTCATCAGGTACGAAGTGGAGTTCGCCTCCGGCGAAAAGACCAGCGAGTGCATCAGAACCTTCGCCACAAATTGCTCCTCGTTATCGGGCGCAGCCGTTGACCGCGAGCAGGTCACCCTCACGGGAACGCACCTCCTCGGCTGCAATTATTTCCTTGATGATCGAGCGAAGCGATCGGGTAATCGACCACTCCGGATAGTGCGACTGGAGCTTTCGGAGGTCGGAAATGTAACAGATGTGATCTCCGATGCGGTTATTCTCCGCGTACGTCCAGTTCAATCTATAACCCCCGATCTCCTCGATGAGCGCAATACATTCGAGCACGGATGCCGAGTTGCCGCGCCCACCGCCCAGGTTGTAGACCTCACCCGGCCGCGGGTTGCCCGCGAACGCCTCGAAGGCCCGGATCACGTCATGGCTGTGGATCTGGTCGCGAACCTGCTTCCCCTTGTACCCGAAGATGGTGTATGGCTTGCCCACTACGGCCGCATGCACCAGGTACGAAAGGAAGCCGTGCAACTCGACGCCGGAGTGCATTGGCCCCGTCAGACAGCCACCACGGAACACACCTACATTCATGCCAAAGTAGCGGCCGTATTCCTGCGCCACGATATCGCCGGCTGCCTTCGACGCGCCGAACAGTGAGTGCAGGCAGCGGTCGATTCGGCACTCCTCGCTAATCCCTTCGTAATCCTCGGGGCGCGCGTAGTCGTACCGGGTTTCCGTCTCGATCAGCTTCAGCTCGTTGGGAGCGTCGCCGTACACCTTGTTGGTGCTCACATGAATGAACACCGCATCCGGCGAGTGCAGCCGTGTCGCTTCCAGCAGGTTGATCGTGCCAACCGCATTCACGTCGAAGTCGACGAGCGGGATGTCACGCGCTTTATCGTGAGATGGCTGCGCTGCGCAATGGATGACCAGATCGAACTCGTGCCTCTCGAACAACGAAAACACCTGCTCCCGACTCCGGATATCTACCTCGTGGTGTACGAAGCAACGGGTGCTCGCCTGGAGCCGGTCGCGATTCCAGGTGGTATCCCCCTTCTCGCCGAAAAACTCCCGGCGCATGTTGTTGTCGATGCCGTGGACGTTGTGTCCGGCGCCGTCGAAGTGAACCACGGCTTCCGAGCCGATGAGACCGCTGCTGCCTGTAACTAAAATTTTCATCTGCCTTTTCCTGTTTGCTCGTCGATTGAAACAGATACGATTCAAGCTGTACTCGAAGGTCTACGGGCTCACCTACCGAGGACCTCACGATACACCTGCAGCGTGCGCCGGGCTGTACGCTCCCAGGAAAACCGCTTCACATTTTCATAGCCTTTCCTAGTCAGTTCGGCGCGCAACGTCGGGTTGAGGGCAACTTCAGCCAGCTTCTGCGCGATATCCTCAACCGAGTAGGGATCAAAAAAAACGGCCGCCTCTCCCGCAACTTCCGGGAGCGATGCGCGATCCGAACAGACGACCGGCACCCCTGCTGTCATAGCCTCCAACACCGGCAGACCGAAACCTTCGTACACGGATGGAAATGCCAGCATGTCGGCGTTGGCTAGTACCGCCCTCAACATCTCGTCCGGGAGGTACCCAGTGAACCGCACTGAGCGATCCGCGCACTCGGACGCAACGTCTTCGAGATCGGCAAACTGATGCCCCACTAAGACGAGTTGATGCGCCAATCCTCTTGACTCTCGGGCCTGAGCAAATGCCTCAATGAGCCGAGGGATATTTTTGTTAGGACTGCGGCTGCTGAACGCAACGATGTAGGGAGGTTCGATACCACACGCGACCGGGAGACCTACAGCAGTCGCACCCCGCATGGCTCGATCCGGCTCTGCCGCCAAATGGATTACAACGATGCGTTCCCTCGGGATGTCGAAGGCTTGGAGGATCTCACTCGCTGAGAATGTGGAATCAGCAATAACACGTTCCGCGCGGCGCACCGATTGTTTTACGAAGAACTCTAACGTCATTCGCCGCGCCCAGGGCATCTGACTCCCAAAAGCACGATAATTCAGATCGTGTACTGTCACAAGGGAGGGACAGTGAAGGCGAAGCGGTCCAACGTAGCCAAGCGAGTGCAATACGTCCACTCCAGCCCGGAAGGCCATCTGCGGAAGAACAGTTTGTTCGAACCAGTATCGCTGCGAGCGACGAGAACCCGAGACCTTACAGATGACCCGATGGCAATTGCATTGTTCAGGCAGCGGCCAATCCGCCGCTTCACGGTTTACGAATACGAGAAATTCTTCCCCTTCGGCCTCCGCTGCGAGCCCGTCCAGCAGCCCCGCCGCGTATGTTTCCGTTCCGCCCACTTCTCCGGGCAGAAGGTATAGCAAATTCAGTCCGATACGCATTGAAGTCCGGCGTACAAAAACGTTGATCAGTGAATAGCGGGCTGCGGGCCGGACGCACTGGAAGCCGACGCGCTCGGTGGCGGCAGGAGTGGATCGCCCGTAAAAGGCGATCTCGTCCGGCTCCATACCAGGCGAAAGAAAAGCGACAGCACCACGCTCCACACCACGACGGTGGAAAACGGGGCAAACGTAAGCACCGGCCAAATCGCAAGCTGGATCATGAACATGAATGCAAAAAACTGATCGCGGTGGCGAAGATAATACTCGTACGCCATCCTGGGCCAGAAGCCAACCACCACACCGGAGAAAAATACACCCAGTGCACCAAAATCCAGATACGCCATCGTCCAGTTCAGGAAACCCGGGGTGTGCCCGGCCTCTGCCGCACCGGGATATAGCACGGCGTGGATCAGCGTAGTACCGTACTCATACGGCTTGTCGGCATAGAAGCCTCGCGGCACATAGAACCAGAACGATGAAAGCCAGGCCCTCCCATAATAGAGACCGAACTCATCGAAGCGGTGGATGAAATGGGCCGTGGTTCCGAAATAATCGAAATACGCAAGTGCCAGCACAAAATCCGCATAGCTTCCCTGGAGCACGAGGAGTCCGAGAATGCCCACGATACCACACGCCCCGAGGCCGATCAGCGGCACCATGCGAATATGCCGCACAGTGAAATTGTAGTAGACCACTGCGATTACGGCGAGCGTAAGAATTGCGCTCTTCGATCCCGTGAAATACGCAAAGACGCTAAACACAAACACCCCGACGATCACTCCGGAAATCTTCGGGCGCCATGACCAGAGAAAATATATCCAACCGCACATCAAGAACCACTGGGCGAGCAGCCAGAACTGTCCCGCACCCGCCCTGTGAGTCAGGTATGCGTAGCGGGGCGACGTGACCCAGAGAGTACCCCCTCCGCCCACTACCGCAAGAAGAGACAGCGCGACAAAAGCCCCGCAAAGCAGCAAGATCAACTTGACAGGGTCGAACCGGCGGGCGATCGCGGGATGGTCGAGCTGCAACAGGTGCAGCAGCTTGCCAAACACCATTGCGGGAACTGGCCCGCGAAACAGGTATGGAACTGTAACGCCGGTCAGATACACGGCGCTTAAGAGCGCTGTATTACGGAATGCATCCTCAGACAGAAAATCACTGACAAGAACCCACGTCACCACTCCGGACATGAGCGTGAAAACTCCGATGCTCAGCGTCGCGAATATGGTAAGCGGGTTCAGGAGCGTGCCGTAACGCCGGAAGCCGAACCCCGCGATCAGAACGGCGTATGCTCCCAGCAGCGCGAAACACGTGGAGACGCTCATGCACTACGTCGCGGATCGAGATCGCGGCATCGGCCGGAGTTGCTCTCCGCCGAAACTATTATGATACGACGTTCTCATAAACTTCCGCTGTGGCCTGAGCGGTTCGCACCCAGCTGAACGCACTGGCGCGCTCCAGGCCCTTTTCCCTCATTTCATCGCGCAAATGCTGCTCGGTGAGGAGGCAACGGAGCGCCCGGCACAAGGCATCGACATCGCGAGGCGGCACGAGCAGGGCTGCGTTTCCGGTTACCTCGGGAAGTGATGATACGTTCGTGGTCACCACCGGCACGCCGCAACTCATCGCTTCGAGCACGGGCAGGCCAAACCCTTCATATTCAGACGGATACACGAAAGCGGCGGCGCTGTTCATCAGCGCCGGCAAATCAGCGTCCGCCACGAAGCCGGGAAAGACGACGCGGGAGGAGAGTCCCAGCCGGTCCACCAGGGCGAAGATCTCTTCAAACATCCAACCCTTGGGACCCGCAAGGACGAGCTGAAGGTCAGGGTGGTCAAGACGAGCGAAGGCATGGAGTAATACATCCAAATTCTTTCGAGGCTCGAGAGTGCCGACGTACAGCAGGTACGGATACTCGATGCCGTAGCGCGGCGGGACGGACGAATCGACTACCGGAGCGAAGCGGGAATCGGCCGCGAGCGGGATCACGTGGATGCGTCGGGCGTCGACGCCCGTGACGCGCACCAGGTCGTCGGCGGTATGCTTGGAGATCGCGATGAGTGCGTCCGCTTCCCTGACCGCCCGCCGGAGTCCGGCAGCCGCGAGGGTGCGCCACCACCTTCCGTGGTGGTTGGGGAACAGCACCACGGACAGGTCGAGAACCGTGACCACAAGGGGCGTTTTTCGGCGGGGGGGCACCAGAAATGTCGGGGTGTGGACCACGTCCACGGTATCCAGGATCCGTCGCGCCCCGCCTGCCATTCCGACGGCGTGCCACAGGACGTAGCGCAACTGTCGCGGAGCGATGTCCCGCACGCTCTCGGCGATTGGGACGCCCTTCTCTCGCGCGGCGTGCTGTATGTCCTCCCTCGAGCAGAGGGAAAACAGGCGCAGATCCACCGACTCCGAACGCGCCAGGTGGTGCGCGAGCTGTGTCGCATAGCGTGTGCTGCCGGCAGCGAGCCGATAATACAACAGGTCGGACAACAATCCTACTTGCATGTAGTGTCCTCTACCGGCCTCCGCCATGGCCGACGCGTGTGCATACGTCGAGAACGCGGCGTGCGGTTTCGGCCCAGGAAAAACGCCGGGCTCGTGTGACGCCGCGGCTGCGAAGCTCGTCCCGCAGGGCGGGCTCCGCCGCGATCCGCGTCATCGCGGCGGCAAGCTGGTCGGCGGAGTCGGGATCCGAGTACAGCGCAGCTTCACCGGCAACCTCGGGCAGGGAAGAAATACGCGCCGCCACGACCGGCGCCCCGCAGCTCATCGCCTCCAGCACCGGCAGACCGAAACCCTCGTAGACGCTGGGATACACCAATGCCAGCGCCCCCCCGTACAGCGCCGGCAGGTCCGCCTCGGGAACGTAGCCGAGCCACCGGATTCGATCCGCGTACGGCGATCCCTCAAACCGAAGACGGAGCCGGGTTCCGAGGCGGCCAGGCTCCCCCGCCACCGCCAGGATTGCATCAGTTCGTGACGCAAGGGATAGGAACGCTTCCACCATCATGGCCACGTTCTTCCGCGCATCAAACCCCCCGACATAAAAGAAGTACGAACGGTCGATCCCGTACAAGGCCAGAACCTGCGCGACCTGGGCCGGCGACGGGGGCTGGAACACCCCCGCGTCTACTGCCAGCGGCACCACCTCGACGTTACTGGCAGGAATGCCGAGCAACTCGACCGCGTCGCGGCGGGTCGCCTCGGAAATGGCGATCAACCGGCTCGCCTGCCGTATCGCCCGGCACTGCATTGCGAAGCTCGCCCGCCGCAGCGGTGCGGAACGCGGCAGGTACTCCGCGGGAAAGCGGAGCGGTATCAGGTCGTACAGCAGTGCCACGGTTCGAAAACGTCGGGAGATCGCCACCGCTTGTGGATCGGTGGCGAGAAACACGTCGGCACCCGTCGCCGCGACCTCTCGCGCAAGGAGCACGCGAGTCTCGACGGGCTTCCATCGCTCGGTTAGCTGGTACGGCAGCCTGCCGTGGGTAGCCGTCCACGCGGAGACGGCGGAGCGCGGCGCGTGGCGGGCGGCGGCGGCCCCGACTGTCAGCACCGAAAAGCGGGAAAGATACTGCACGTCGAGCGCGCGCTCCGCCACCATTTCGCGTGTCAGAGCCCTGAGCAGCTCGTAGGTACAGCGGCCGATCCCCCGCTCTCGATGCGCGTTCTCGACTGCTCCTGCGTCTATACACAAGTTCATCGTGTCGCGACCGTTCGTTTGATCCTGTGCTGCGGTCGTGTGTCCGGTTGCATTCCCAACGGGTCTCGCACTCAATCCGGCGCCTTCATGCGTGCTGCGGCTTCAATGTTGTCGAGGGTGCAGACACAGTTTCTCCTTTTCTGATAATCAACTCAATCGACGTCGATAGTGTGAGATCAGCAGCTTCCGGTGCGGGACGCCCTTGTACGGAGGACCACGCACGACGTGAGCGTATGGGGTGCTCACCCTCCGCGAGGTCCAGTTCGATTCCGTGGTGCCGGATCCCCAACAGTGACCAGAAGCCGACCATCTACTCGCCAACCATGCTGCTATTTCTTTGCTCGGCACCATGTTCGGCGGTGCAACCCATCCTCATGTGACCCGCTGCAGTGACGACGGTTTACCAAGGTAGTATAGGTGGCCTGGCGTCCTGGCTTTGCGCGGCGAGAGATGCACCGCATACGAAAGTGCCTTCTCAACCGTATCAAACTCGAGTCGGTTAAGCCGTGGCGGGCGAATGCCGGTACGATGAGCCAGCGCGAGCCAAATCGCGCCACCGAACGAACTGGTAGACAGCATCAAGAGTGCATTGAGAATACTCCTCGGCGAACGTAGTCGGGAGAGCAACCACTTCAAACGGGCCATCCGATGCTTGGATCGCACATATCCATGTGTATTCAGCACCGTCCACAGGTCAGCCTTGAGTGTCGCATCCTGGATCCGCTCAATCTCGCCTGCCAGCGACTCAAGGTAGAGCTCGCGATCAACGTCGGGGAATTTTACGCTCTTCGTCTGCCGCTTCACGAGGAGGTACTCGTTCAGAACCGTATTTCCTACCGTACGGATTTGAGGCACATAGGTGAATTGCGTCATTTTACCCTCGCCCACATGGGTGAGGAAATCGACATGATCCCGATTCGGCATTCCTCGTTCGAGGCTGGCTCCGTTGCTGCGGTGGAGTGCATGCTGAATAAGAGGTGATTTATCGTAGTAGAGAATACTCTCTTCGAGCTCTAAACACCGGTAGCAGAAGCTAAAGTCGGGATTTACTGAATTAAACACGTTGCCGTGACGTTCGTGGATCGCACACAGAACCGAGCGCGGCGCCATGCAGTTCAGCATCCTGGGAAGGGCCGGAACCGCGAGAAACGCGCCGGCCGTAAGGTTTAGCAGAGTCGAAGATGGGAGCTTGAAGACCTCTCCCGTCCAGGCGCTCTGCTCGACCCGTATCGGACGCATGTGATCTACGAGCCGATCATGATTGTAGCTGATCACCTTTAAGGGATGGGATTTGGCCAACTCGACAAGCTTACCCACCTCTCCCGGCCTGAGCACCATTCGATCGGTCAGATAAGAGAAGTGGCTCGCATCGTACTGCTCCAGAACCTGCTCGATCGCCCACTGCCAGTGCTGCGTCATGGAGAGCGGCTCGGACGGCCGCATGTACCGGAGGCGATCGTTGCTCGACTTCTGATAGAACTCGAGCAAGGTAGCCGACTCGGCATCGACCGTCGAGTTGTCAGACACCACGACCGTCGCCTCGTCGTGCCCCTGTTCAAGAACGGACTGGACGGCGTGAATGGCAAGATCCGCCCGGTTGCGCGTCGGAACTACAAACAGGAGGTTAGTGAACCTAGTTTTCATGATCTACTATTTCGATGCGTGAACAACTGCGCGATACCGGAGTACTCGCGATTCCGCGTAATCGAGCCTTGATCCGAGCCCCAGCTTCCCAAAGACTTTTCTCGCTACAGACCGACCTCTTGCAATAGAAAAGGTTGTTAGCAGGGGCGAGGAGCCAACCATCACGTCGACCTCCCGAAAGCCGGCAGCGTGACACATCCCCACGAGGGCCTTCTCGTTTGGAGCCCACCAGTTTGAGGAATCGCCGTTCAGTTCGTCCGAGGGGAAGAACTCGCAGACGGCACGGTCTTCAAAGCCGGGAAATGCCACCGCCTCCGTTTCAATGATCGCCATACCCTTGGTCACCGAGGACACGCGCAGCATCGCTTCGACAGGGTTCCGCATATGGTATAGGCTACCTAAAAAGAACACCACATCGAACTGACCAAGCGTTGAGGTATCCATCTGCATGAAATCATCGACAATGTTGTCCACGCGACTGTCCATCGCGAGGTGCGCTGTATCAAACCCGAGTTTCCCAGGCAGGCTGCTTGGATCCCAGAAAGGCGTATCCTGAAAGGCCGATGGTGGCTTGCCGCTCTCCTTGCACTCCAGCCAGTACCTGTTCCATTTCCCAAGGTCCATCGCCCACATCATCTTATCGAGAGCAACTACACGTCGCGCACCCCGTCGCTCTGCTTCAAATGAGTAGAACCCATCCCACGCGTTGATGTCGAGCACAGTCTTACCCGTCATATCCGGCAGGTGGAAGGACGCCACTTCCTTCTCGAGCTGTGCTGCGGACTTCACTCCCGGAGTGACAACGCCTTCCCCCAGATCGTTGCTATGGAACCAAAACGGAACGGACGCACTCATCTGTTCAAGCTCCGCTTTAGAGAACGAGCTTGTTCGCACGGACATGTCGGATCCTCCTGAAGAAGTCTGGAGATTAAACGGCTAGTAACCTAACTGTAGTGTCGATCTCCCAATGCGCTTGAATACCGTGCGCCGTATCTGAGGCGCGGTAAGGATGGCTGCAACCAGCGTCAGCAAAGCAGTCACGGCTACCCAGAAAAAGTTGCCGACAGGGGTCATCCCGACAGGCAGCAGCCAGCGACCGGTCGCGGCAGTCGCGAGTGTCGCGAGCAATGGGATTCCTACATCCTTCCCGTACCACCGCAGCATTTCGCCGGAAAGCAGGCGTCTGTGCATAAGTTGGATATTGATCATGACATAGCTACTGTTCAACATAACCCAGACCGATGCTGCGCCAACGGCGCCATAGGCTGAAGTCATCAGGTAAATCAGCGGCACAAGGAGCACCACCGCCACCAGATTGAAGAAGAACGTCAAGCGAGTCCACCCGTACGCCAGCTGCAGCGCATAAGGCAGGATCATGAGGCCGTTGAGTGCGGTACCGATGATGAGCAGGCTCAAAATCAACCAGGAGTGCTCGACGGTTGACGCGCTCTGTGTCCAGATCGCAAGGATTTCCCGCGCGAAGAGCGCGATTATAATTGCGGGGGGCAGAATGATCACCGACATCAACTGAGAGCTTCGGTGGTAAAGTCGCGCCAGCACCTGCTCGTTGCCTTCCGCTACCAACTGGGTGAATCGGGGGTAGAGCGCGGAAAAAAGCGGAGTGCTCAACCGAGACAGACTCATCGCGACCACACTCGCGAGCGTGTAGTAGCCGAACATTTCGAGCGAGAGCACCCTGCTCAGGATGATCTTGTCCAGCTGCATGAGGATCACCGAAAGGATAGTGATCCCGCTCATCCCGGCCGCGAAGCGCCAGATGCTCTGGAGCCGATCGAATCTGAACCGGGACCGCTGCCGGCTGGCCGGCAAGCTGCGCCACAGGAACATCGCCGCGAAGCCGGTTTGTAGAAGTGAAATGACGACCTGCCACGCAAAGAAAGCAATTACCGTGGGAGAAACCAACCACAGCACCAGCACGGCGCCCGCACCCCGCAGTGTTGCCAGAGCGACCGTAATCCCGTTGAGCAGGACCTGCCGCTGCAGCCCCAGTAGCCCGCCAGCATACAAGCCGAAGGGCCACTGCAGCGCAATTGCCACTCCCATCAGCATCAGAGCCGTGACCGTGGTAGGGAGTGCCTGAGGCTCGATACGCA
>JACDHR010000452.1 GCA_013820915.1 Gemmatimonadota bacterium | reverse complement strand
CGCCTGACCCCCGAACCGAAGACACGCCATGACCACGAAAGAACGGCTGCACCAGCTCGTTGACACCTTCGCCGAAAGCGAAGCGCGCACCGCGGCGTGCGTACTGGAAGCACTGCATACACGATCCGCGCCGGCGCTGTACACGCTGGACCACGCCCCGCCGGAGTAGCGCCAGCGCCTGTGGGGCAAAGCCCCCTCTCCCCAACCCTCTCCCCGCGACCGGGAGAGGGAGTACGGATACGGATGCGGTGTTCTTCCCTCCCCCTTGCCGGGGAGCGACCGAGGGAGGGGGTCGCCGGTGAAGGGGGGCGGGAGGGCGCCGGTGCGCGCGGCCCGGGATTGGATCCAGGTCGCGATGTCATCCGCCGGGACGGCGCGAAGGGGGCAATCCGCCGGGATCGAGCGGGGGTATCGCTTTCCATGGAGCGGAACGAGGGGCGTGCCCGGCTATTCCCTGCGCCGACTACCCCCCACTGTCCGTCCCTTGGTACTACGTGCTGATTTTTACCCATATTTTCCCTGACGTGAGAGTGAGAAGACAGCTCACGCAGGCAACCCACGTCCAATGTACCGACACAAACCCGAAAGGTCACGCCAAGGTCTACATATAGTACCTTGCCACACGCGCGGCCCTATATGTTGGGGTGCTCGCCTAACATCGCATTGCAGCGGATGCGGGGCCAAGCACCTTTTCGAGATCTGATGGTGGAGCGGGGCTCGCACCGCTGAACTTGAGTCCGTTCGGGCGCTACGGGATTGGCTCAGAATTTGTTCGGATCCAGTGTGCCACCTCATCCTCGGAGTAGCGGCCTTCCACGACTCCAATCACCATGTCGTAGGCCTCGACTTCCGACGCGGTAAGCCGCACTCCGTTGAGCACCAGAAAGGTGGCGGCAGCCGCGAACCCGACGCGCCTATTGCCGTCGATGTAGTCGTGGTTTCGCGTCAGGCCGAACAGGTAGGCCGCCGCCAGTGCGGCCAGATCCGACTCCGGTGCGTAGGTGTAGCGGTTCGGCGCGCGGGATGAGGCAGACTCGATGAGGTCATCTCCGCCCGCACGGGCGCCTGGAGCACCGCCGTGCTCCTGCAGCAGCTCAGAATGAATCATGTCCACCAGCAGCCGCGACAGCCAGCGTGGCTCGCTCACGGCCTACTCAGCCAAACGCTTCAGGGTGTTGCGGTACTGCCGCCGTACCTGCTGGAAGGCATCCAGCGCATGCTCGAAGTTCGGATCATAGGGTGTGAGGAGCACGCCTCGATCGGTTTCGATCGCGTACACCTTGTCTCCCGGCTTGACGTGCAGCCGGTCCGCCATGTCCTTTGGCAGCGTAGCGGTGACGGAGCCACCGGCCTGGCGCAACGTGATCTCTCGGACCATGTTTCACCTCCAGCATGTGTCTCCGGAATGTAGCACATCTATGCTACACGAGTAAAGCCGCGCCCTCCCCATCGCTTGCAGTGGGCGAGCCCGCGTCCATATTTTCAGCATTCCTCCGACTTCTGTGCACGCGGGCTCGCCACTGAAGCTACGCCGTTGGGCGGCGCAACTCGGCGCTCTGGCTTCGTCTCGGGCGCTCTCGTGCCTCTATGCAGTGACTGCGCTCTCCTATTATCTTTCGGCAACCACCGAATGGGAGCTGATTCATGAGCGTACACGAGATCGAAGCTGAAGCGCTGTTGCTCTCCAGCCAAGAACGGGCGCATCTGGCCGAAGTGCTGATTGCCAGCTTGGATGAGGATCTGGCGCTTGAACAGGCTTGGGCGGCGGAAGCCGAGCGCCGCTATGAGGAGATTCGTAGCGGCCGAGTTCAGACGATCGCTGCCGAGCAGGTCATGGCGGAGCTGGACGAGCTACTGCACTGAAGCATATACGGGTTGAGTTCCATCCGCTTGCGCGGGCCGAGCTGCGAAAGGAAGTTCAGTTCTACGCCAGCCGAGCACGCGGCCTCGCGAGAAGCCTGCGCGATGAGATACAAACGGTGCTCGATCTTCTGGCCGAAGTTCCGCTCGCAGGGCAGGAGCAGCGAACCGGGGTGCGAGGCATCCCGATCCGCCGGTTTCCGTTTACCGTTTTCTATCGCGCCGAAGCAGGCCGCGTCTATGTTCTCGCAGTTGCCCATCAGCGGCGCGAACCTGGCTACTGGCTGGAACGAATGGAGGAATAGTCTCCTCGGCTCCGTGCCGCCCAACAAACGGATTCAGTGGACAAAGGGCCGTGCATGTTTTCAACCCCGGTGGTATCTTGGGCAGCAGCGGTTCTGATCTGGTTCTGCGTCAGGCCCTTTGCCACTGATCTTTGAACGTTGGGCGGCTGCGCTGCAGCACGGTCCGACCTGCTTGACTCCCTTTGGGAACTCGGTTATTCTTTCACCCATGGACTACCGTACACGCATCACCGTCGAACCGGGAAAACGGAGCGGCAAGCCCTGTATCCGGGGCCTGCGCATCACGGTCCAGGACGTACTCGAATACCTCGCCAGTGGCATGAGCCAGGACGAGATTCTGGCCGATTTTCCATACCTGGAGCCCGAGGACATTCGGGCCTGCCTCGCGTACGCTGCGGACCTCGAGCGCAAGACCGTTCTGGTGCCCGCCACGGTTTAAGCGGGACCGGTGCGGCTGCTCTTCGACGAGAACCTCTCGCCCCGGCTGGTCCGCCGGTTGGCTGACCTGTACCCGGACTCCGCGCATGTTCACGATCTCGGCTTGGGTGCCGTTGCGGATGCGGCAGTCTGGGCGCACGCCCACGAGCATGGGCTCATCATCGTGAGTAAAGACGCAGACTTCCACGCGCTCAGCCAACTGCGCGGGCACCCGCCGAAGGTGGTCTGGATACGCCGGGCCAACTGCTCGACGGCGGACGTAGGCGCCCTGTTCCGCTCGCATCACCCCCGCATCCTGGAGTTCGGCACCGAACCGGACACTGGTTTTTTGGCCCTCGCGTGAGTTCATCGCCGCCCAACACCGGCGCTGCAGGCGACGGAAAGCCGGGCATGCTTCCAGATGAGGCAAACTCCTGCGCACCGGCTTCCCGCGCCTGAGCTTGGTTCGTCGGGCCGCGTCAGCCGCCGCGGATCGCGAATACCACCATGACCGTAGCCGTCACGGTCTGCTCGCCGGGCTGGATCGGCGTGGGTGGAGCGCCGGCCTCCATCATCATGCGGCTGTCGCGCGCGAACACGGGCATGGGAGCTGCGCCCGTGGCGGTATTCGCTTCGAGCACCTGTCCGAGCTGAACGCCGAGCGCCGCGGCGATCGATTCCGCGGTGCGGCGCGCCCGCTGCGTGGCCTGCCGCGCGGCTTCGTTCTGGGCGGCTTCGGCGTCGCGCAGCGAAAAGCGCAGGCCATCCATGCGGTTGGCGCCCGCGCCGAGTGCCGTGTCGAT
>JACDHR010000451.1 GCA_013820915.1 Gemmatimonadota bacterium | reverse complement strand
CATCCTCGATGTTGCCGTGGTCGCTGGCAATCACGAGTAGCGCGTCGGCGGGCAGCGCCTCCAGCACGCCCCCGAGAAATGCGTCTACCCGCTCCAGCGCCGCGACAGCGTCGGCGAGCGAGCCGCGATGGCCCACCAGGTCCGTGTCGTAGTGGGCGAACAGCGTAAGCTCCACGCCCGCCGCGATTCTCGCCAGCCTCCCACCCGCCTCTTCGGCAGTGACCTCGGGGATCTTCTCGCCGCCGGGATGCGCGCGCCACATCTCGTGCGTGATCGACGAGGCGACGGCGCTCCCCTCCCGCAGCTCCTTCAGATCACGGGTGAGCAGCCCGGCCGCGTGAGCAGCCAGCGCGGTAGCGATGGGTCGCCGCGCGACACCCCGATGGAGCGGATAGGAATTCGCGAAGGCAGCGCTCCTGCCCGCGCTCACGGCGCGCGAGAGCAGATTCTCACGCGCCAGCATCTCGCGCAGCGGAGTGGGCACCCAGGGGCCGAAATGCCGCCCGAACATCCGCGCGGCGTTCCGGCCGGTGAGCAGCGCCGTCTGCCCCGTCCCGCTCTGCGGACGGCCTTCGACGCCGAGCCGGGCGTCCGCGGCCACGAAAACGGCGCGCTCCGATTCCAGCCCTCCCGTCCGCTCCACCTCACCGGATTGCGGAAGCCGCCCCCCGAGCAGCCGCTTCAGGTGGGGCAGACCTGCGGCGGCGAACGCATTGCGCTGAGGATCCGGCTCCCCGATCCCCACGCCGTCGAGGAACAGCAACAGAGCACGTCGCGGCAACAGGCTCACGCGTCCAAGCGGTCGGTGTGGAGCCACGGTGAGGGACCGGACCTGAGGCGTGAAAGATGAACTCAGCGTTTTTCACCCGGCGGTCTGCGCCTGCCGATGTGCGGCAGCGCCCGGAACAGGCTGGCCACGGATAACCAGAACGCCAGAAACGCAATAGGCCATGCGAGCACCCGCGGCGCCCAGAACCCGAGCACCGCGACCAGCAGCAGCAGCACGGAGAGCGCGAGGATCCAACCGGAATCGCTGCGCCCCACCACGGGCTGGCCCAGCAGCGCACGTCCCAGCACCGAGCCGGCGCGCGCCAACCGGCCGAGAACGCGCCCGACTCGCGACCCGCGTCGCGCCCTTTGCCGGGCGCTCCGCGCGGAGGAGAGATCCATCGGATTCGTTGAGACCGGCTCGCCATGCAGCCCAACGTCGAAAGCCTCGCGCTGGAACCGACGCCCGGAGTGGGAGACAGCGGAATCGTGGAGCTTGACCTCGACGGCGGAGCTCAGATCACGAAGGAAAAGCGCTTCCAGATCCGCGGCGAACTTCCGGTCGAGCACGACGACATCCAGCTCCCAGTTGCCGAGCAGCGAGGCGAGGTTGAGGTTCGTGGACCCGACGCGCGACCACAGACCATCGGCCACCGTGGTCTTGGCGTGGATCATCGGCCCCTCCCACTCGAAGAGGCGCACGCCCGCCTCGAGCAGGTACTGGTACCCCGCCCGCGACATCCCTCCGATGATCGGCCAGTTGTTGTAGGCCGGCACGAGGATCCGCACGTCCACGCCGTCGCGTGCCGCGGAGGCGAGCGACTCGTTCATGGCGGGCGGAGCCACGAAGTAGGGATCGGTGATCCAGAGGCGGCGCTCGACGCCGACCGAGACGAGCTGCGAGAGCCGGTAGATCCGGGAGCGCCCCGGTTCCCCCTCCACCACGCGCACCGTCACGTCGCCGTGGCGCGGGATGCCGTGCGGGTCCGGGATCTCGTCGTCCGGGAGCGCGGAACCGGCCGCAGCCCAGGTCCGGGCGAAGGCCCGGTCGATCACCCCGGCTACCGGGCCGCGGAACTCCACGCCCGTGTCCCGCCACGGAGGGATTCCGGCATCGGGATCGCCTGCCCACTCATCGCCGATGCACATCCCGCCCACGGAGGCGTACTCGCCGTCGACCGCGAGGACCTTCCGATGGTCACGCCGCATGAAATCGAGCGGGAAGCGCAGGCTCGGCGGAGCGAAAGCCCTTACGTCGGCGCCTGCCGTCCGTAATGGGCTCCAGAAGCGCTTGGGTGTCGCCCAGCACCCCATCCAGTCGTACAGAACGCGAACCCGCACCCCGGCGCGTGCCCGCTCCGCCAGCGCATCGCGGAAGAGGCGGCCGGTGCGGTCATTCCGCAGAACGTAGTTTTCGAGGTGGATCCATCGCTCCGCACGCTCGATCTGCTCCAACCACGACGCGAACGTCTCCGGCCCATCCACCAGGAGGCGTGCGGCGTTCCCGCGGCTCAGCGGGGCATCGGAGGCGCGCAGCATCGCGCGCTCGGCGTGACGCCCAAGGGCGCGCGCCAGCCCGAGAGACGCCACACCGCGGGGCGCCGCCGAAGGCGGGCGGAGAGCAGCGGCCTGACTCGGATCGGGGGGTTCGGCGCTCGCAGGCATTCTCATCTTTTAGTGCTAGCGCGCGCTCAGCGCCCGGCGCAGGGTACTCTCCGTACGCAAGAGATAGCCGGCGCCGAAAAGGTTGACGTGCACGAGCAGGTAGAAGAGCTGGTAGACGGCGCGGCGGAGCTGCGGCACCAGCCACTCCAGCAGCAGTGCTCCCGGCCCTGGCACGTCTTCCGGCGCGGTGGGTCCGCAAACTCCCAGCACCTCAGGCATCCGGAGCGAAGACGCGACGGCACGAAGCGCCTCCAAACCCGGTGCTTCGATGGAAAAGAACGCCGGGGGCGGGTGTTCGTTGTATTTCAGGAACGCCACTCTCGAGGGGAACTGCACGCGTACCGCCGGATTGATGCAGCCGCCCCCGAGCGGAGCCACGACCCGGGCCGGGCCGAAACGATCCTCCACCCAGCGCAGAACCTCGGGTGGGGGAGGACTCATCCCGCTATCTCCAGACGCGCGGCACCGTCACGCGGCCTCCCGGCGGCTGATCAGATCGTCCAGTAGAGCGACACAGCAGCGCTCCACGATCTCGTGCACTCGACCGAACCCGCCGGGGCCGCCGTAGTAAGGGTCCGGCACGTCCGGCGAGTCGCCCGCGGAATCCCACTCTCGCAGTCGGTGGATCCGCGCCACTCCGTCGGCAGCGGCCTTGAGCTGGTCGATCTCGCCGTAGTTGTCCGCGTCCATGGCGATCACGAGATCGAAGCGGTGCAGATCCTCTTCCGTGATCTGCCGGCTCGTTCCGCTGATGGTGACTCCGCGGCCCTGCGCGGTCTCCACACTGCGCCGGTCGGGCGCGCAGCCGGCGTGATAGCCGGAGGTGCCCGCGGAATCGATCTCGAAGCGCTGCTCCACCCCGCGCCGGCGGGTTTCCTCGCGGAAGATCGCCTCGGCCAGAGGAGAACGGCAGATGTTGCCCAGACAGACGAACAGGATGCGTGTGCGCTCGG
>JACDHR010000450.1 GCA_013820915.1 Gemmatimonadota bacterium | reverse complement strand
CACCCGAGCCCGTGAGCACCCGCGTCCCATCCGGACTCCACGCCACCGCCAGCACCCAGTCTTGATGCTCGAGCGGCGCTCCGACCGGCTGCCTCGTGCGCACGTCCCACACCCGCGCCGTGTTGTCGTCAGAGCCCGTGAGCACCCGCGTCCCATCCGGACTCCACGCCACCGCATTCACTGACGCGTCATGCAGGATGATTGTTTGTGCCCAACGGCGGTTCAAGAGGACATCAACCACAAGGGCGCGAGCTCCGGTATGGCTGCGCGATGATCGCAGCGCCCGCGCAAGGAAGGCCAATGCACCCGCCGCGTCATTTTGAGAAACGCGGACTGTAGCCTCGCGAAAGGCACCTGCCGCGAGACGCTGCTCAGCGAGGTTTGCGGCATCTCGCGCATCGCGGTATAGAAAGGCCATCACGGATGCTAACAAAAGCGCTCCCAGCCCGATCACAGAGAAAAGTGCTAACCTTAACCACCTTCGCTGCCGCCGCCTGCTTTCTTTTTCGCGCTGCCGATCGCGGTGTTTGCGGACCACCGGCGTGAGCAGGTCATGCGTCAGCTCGATCCGTTCCGTGCCTCGATACGGCTCGATCCGTAACAGGCGTCTATCGACCAGCAGCCGCAGCTGGTGGTCGGACACCTTGTACACGGTGCGGGCATCGTCAATGTCGTAGGGTTTCCGGAAGCCTCGTTCGGTGATGAGCTCTGTCTCGATGAAGCGCTGCACCCCTTCCGGTAAGTCTCCGACGGCATTCTGATAGAAGTCCGAGACGATGGCGGGCCCTGTCTCTCGCAGCAGGGCACGGTCGAACGCGGATTTGCCCTGCGCCTTCCGCCGTTTATTCAGCCCGTGGCACACCAGGCTCAACAGCGCCGGCTCCACCGCGAGATCAGTCTCACTTCCAGGGTCGGCCGGAGAGCCCGACATCCCCTCCGCCTGCACCCCGGCGACAAAGCGGACGATCGCCCGTGCGATCGCCTCATCGGCCAGATGGGGAGCGGTCGTATGCACCGCCTCGAACGCCTGCTCGCCCGACATCGGCAGCAACCGGAGCCGATTGCGCATGATGGACGGCAGATCGCGCTTCCATCCTTCTACTGCCGGCAAGAAATCCTCACGGAAGCTGAGCAGGACTTTGTACCGTTGGCTGTTGAGCGAGAGATCAGAACCGACGCTCTCGCTCGCGTGGATGCGCCCGACCAGCTCCGCAGGAATGCGGTTCTCGATCAGGTCCGCGAGGTCAACCCGCAGGCGGGTGATCGCCTCCGGGTTCTCGGCACCCAGTGTTAAGACCTCCTCGAACTGGTCGAAGACGAAGAGGGGAGTGAGCAAGCGATTCTGCTGGCTCCAAAGTTCGAGATCGCCGCGGTGGAGCCACTCCCACAGCGACTCCCCCTGCTGAAAGGCGGGCGCCTCCACCTGCTGCAGGTCGAACTGCGCCAGCATCGCATGTTTCACCTGGTCGATCAGCGGGGCCATTCGGTCGCGTACGTCCAGGCGCACATAGACGGGGAGCACATTGTCTTTACGAAGCAGCGGAAACAAACCGGCCTGGAGCAACGAGGTCTTGCCGAGGCCGGAGGCGCCGAAAAGCACGGTGAGCGGCGCGTGCAGCACGAGGCGGCGCAGTTCAGCGGTTTCCCCGCGGCGACCGTTGAAGAATTGCTCCGCCGCTTCATCGAACGGCTCCAGTCCAGGCCACGGGTTCTCCGCGTCGATGCGGGATCGCTGTGCCTCTTTGGGCTCATCCAAAACGACATGGGTGATGATCATGCGACCCGTCCCAAGCGCCGATGCAGATGCCGAAGCTGCAGACCGAGCGCGTCCTTCAGGTCTTTGCTCATGTGGCCGCCTGGCGCATGGTTGTACTGGAAAGCCTTGAACTCCTCCGGCACCCGCTCATACTGGCCACTGGCACCGCTGAATTCCGGATCGATCACGGTTGGAAGGATAAACTTCCGGCCCTCGATTTCGACGGAACGATCCGCCGCCAGATTCCATTCTCGACGGAAGAAGCCGTCGGTACGCTCTTCCGTGTTCGCCGAGAGTAACGGCAGGAAGAGGCGGCAACGTTTAACAGCACTCAGGATCTCCTTCTTCCAATCGTCGCCCGGTTTCAGCTCGCTCTTATCGAACCAGACGACGTCCCCCCCAATCTCCTGCACCTCCTCGAACAACCGTCTCGCGGCGCCGATATCCTCCCTGGCGTAGCTGATGAATATGGATCCGCTACCGGAAGAATCGGCCGGATCGGTGGCGGGTGAAGAATCCTGCAGTGCACCGCTGGCAGGAGGATTTCGCTCGTTCCACCGCCGGTACAATTCGGCAACGAACTCACGCGCCGCCATCGGATAGCAGCGGGAATCACGGCTGAAGCGTTCGAGAAACACCGTCAGGTTTCCATCCTCGGCGAGCGCCGAATCTACCAGAAACTCTTTCTTCAGGCGCTGGTCCGACGAGAGTCGCTCTTGGTTCGACAAGCGAAGAAAGAACCGGCTCAACCATTCCGCGAAGTTGCAGCCGATCAACAGGAGATTGCGGCTGCGCAGCTCGGAAAACATGCAGAATGGAGCCACACCGTTCTCGAGGTACTGGAGGGTGTACGCAGCCTCGAGAACGTCTTCGTCGTGAATCGCGTAGAATGGAGAGACATCGACCTTGCCGAACATGTAGAAGACCGCCCGGTACTTCGAGGATCGCACCTCCGGAATATCACGGCGCCGCTCAGTTGGCAGCAGAGGCGCATACACGATCTGGTCGGTCGGCGGCGTGCCTTCCCTGCGTACGGTGTCGAGGGCTCGGGCAAGCAGCCCATCTGGCGTGGTTGTGGCGAACAGGTCGAAGTGGCGGATCGATGCCAGCTCGCGCAACGCTGGGAGCGGCTCTGGCTGGTCAGCGAGCAACTGCTGGATGATGCTATGGATCGGGCGATAAAGGTCCCTGCCCCGCGTGCCAGTCGCGGCTAGGGCAGAGACAGCATCATGGAGAGGATGATGCTCCCGCAGCACCGCCCCATCGGGAAGCGCATCGGCGGAGAGCCCGTATCGGGCGAGGAGACGTTCGGCCACCGAGCGATACAGCGGGATCGTGCGCCCGCCTTCCTCGATCGTGAGAAGCTCGGCACCCACCACCGGGATGACACGCCCTCCCTCGATGAACGCCAGGAGGTCATCCCAGAACTCTTCGGCATCAGAAGGTAATCGCTGCGGCGACATAGCTCCTCTACAGGTGAGCCTGTGTTGATGAGGGACTAAGCCCCCTTTACGTATCGGTGGCGATCACGTTTGAACCCGGATCCTGCACGTGAGGTTCGATCCGATGGTTTTCAGCCTGACTGAGCACCCGTGAGGCGGGCGGCGCTCGTCTCGGCGGACGATTCGGGGCA
>JACDHR010000449.1 GCA_013820915.1 Gemmatimonadota bacterium | reverse complement strand
CCTCCTCGGACCAGCTCGACAGATCGCTCATCCAGGGGATCGCCTGGACGAGCGCGGTGAAGTGGGGAAGCCAGATCGTCACCTGGACGATCACGTTGATCGTGGCCCGCATCCTCACGCCGGAGGACTACGGCCTGGTAGGGATGGCCGCCATCTCCCTGGGACTGGTCAAGCTCCTGAGCGAGTTCGGCCTCGGCACGGCGGTGGTGACGCTCCGTGAGCTCTCCACGCGGCAGGTCGCGCAGATCAACGGACTGGCGCTGCTCATGGGCGTGGGAGGCTTCGGGCTCTCCCTGCTGGCGGCCGCTCCGCTGGGGCGCTTCTTCAACGCCCCGCAGCTCCCGCTGGTGGTGGTGGTCATGAGCCTGGCCTTCGTCGTAACGGCGTTCCGGATCGTACCGCACGCGCTGCTCCAGCGGGAACTACGCTTCAAGCTGCTGGCGCTGCTGGAAGGTGTGGAGGCGCTGGTCGCCGCTACGAGCACCCTGCTGCTGGTATTCTTCGGCTACGGGTACTGGGCGCTGGTTCTGGGTCCGATACTGGGCATAATGGTCTTGACCGGGCTTACCTTTGCGGCGCGCCCGCACTGGTTCGCGTGGCCGCGCCGCAAGGCGCTGGCGAACGTCCTCACCTTCAGCCGCCACGCCCTCGTCGGGGCGCTCTCCTGGTACATGTATTCGACGGCCGACCACCTGATCATCGGGCGGGTGCTCGGGCAGGGCGCGCTGGGTCTGTATGCCTTCGGCTGGACACTGGCCGGGGTGACGGTCGAGAAGATCACCGCACTCGTCGGACGGGTCACCCCGGGCTTCTTCTCGGCCGTGCAGACCGATCTGGCGGCGCTGCGTCGCTACCTGCTCACGCTGACGGAAGCGATCTCCATGCTGACCTTTCCGGTGGCGCTCGGGCTGACGCTGGTTGCGGAGGACTTCGTGCTGCTGGCGCTGGGGGAGAAGTGGGCCGAGATGATCCCGGTGCTGCAGCTGCTAGCGGTCTTCTCGGCGTACCGTTCGATCACGCCCCTGCTCGTGCCGGTGCTGAACGTCAGACGCGAGACGCGCTTCACGATGTACATCAACCTGCTGACGCTGCTGGTGCTGCCGCCGGCCTTCTACGTCGGCAGCCGCTGGGGGATCGAAGGGATCGCCACCGTCTGGATCGTGGTGCTCCCCCTGCTTTACCTTCCACTCTACCATCGCGTGTTCAGCAGGATCGAGCTCTCCACCGGGCGTTATCTGCGTGCACTCTGGCCGGCGCTGAGCAGCTCGCTCCTCATGGGTGCAGCGGTGCTGACGCTCAGCCGGATGCTGCCGGCCGGGTTGGCGCTCCCCCTCCAGTTCGGGCTGAAGGTGACGCTGGGGGCGGCCGTCTACATCCTGGCGATGGTGGGACTGCACCGCGAGCGGCTGCTGGCCTTCTACCGGGTGCTCAAGCTGGCGCGTGGCTGAAGCGCTACCGGGCGACGTGAGCGAGAAGCAGCCGGTCCCGGCCGGACCGGGGAGGGGGGAGCCGCTCAAGGTGGCCGTCTTCAGCTGCGGAGATCTGGGCGTCGAGGTCGCCCGCGCGCTCTCCGCTCTGAGCAGGGTGAGGAGCGTGGCGCTGATCACCGCGCCATACGTGCATCGACGCCTCAGCCTGGTCGGCAGGATCCGCCAGGTGTATCGGATGCAGGGGCCGCTCGGCCTGATGATGGTCCTCGCCGGCAAGCTGCTGCGCCCGCTGCGCAACGACACCGAGCCGGAGAGCATCCTGGCTCCCTCGGACCTGCTCCCTCCCAGCGTCCACTACTTCCACTTCGACAACTTCCACGACCCGGATTGCCTGCTGACGCTCGAGGCATTGCAGCCGGACCTGGGGGTGATCGCGGGTACCTACATCCTGCGGGAGAACGTCTTCGAGGCGCCCCGGCTGGGCTCGATCAACCTTCACAGCGGCAAGGTGCCCGAGTACCGTGGCGCGGCGCCTGCATTCTGGGAGCTGTACAACGGCGAGCCGGCGGTGGGAATCACCATCCACCGGGTGGCGAGCGCGGTGGACGCGGGGCAGGTGCTCCTGCAGGAGAGCTTTCCTCTGGAGCTCGCGCCGGAGCGGGATCCGCTGGAGTACATCGAGGAATACCGCCGCACGGTGCTGCGGCCCAACGGGGTGCGCATGCTGGTGGAGGCGGTCGCCCGCATCGCCGAGGGAACCGCGGAGGAGACGGCGCAGGATTCCTCGCGGGCGAGGACGTACCGCTCCCCGGATCATCGCGCCGTCCGCGAATTACGGCGGCGGGTGCGGCAGCGCAGGAGAGAGAGGAGGACGGTTGAAACGTAGAGTGAAGGGCTGGCTGGGAGCCGCCGCCTACCACACCCGCCTGTATCGCCGCTTCTTCCGGAACCGGGCGATCATCGTGCTCTTCCACCGGGTGGACGACCGGCTGGCCGACGATCCCCTGAGCTGCACCAGCGCGGAGTTCGACGCTTACTGCCGCTTCTTCCGCCGGTATTTCACCGTGGTGAGCCTGGAGGAGCTGCTGGACCGGCTGGAGCGGGGCGAGGACATCAGCCGACACCTGGTCATCACCTTCGATGACGGCTACCTGGACAATCACGAGGTTGCCGCTGCGCGGCTGCGGGTCCACGAGATCCCGGCCTGCTTCTTCATCGCCACCAACTTCATCGGCTCTGATTACCGTCCCTGGTGGGATGCGGAACTCCCCTTCGCGCCGCAGTGGATGGACTGGCAGGAGGTGCGGGAGCTGCATCACCAGGGCTTCGAGATCGGCGCACACACCATGAACCACGTGGACCTGGGTGTGGTGGTGGGCGGCGATGCGGTGGCGGAGATCATCGGGTCGCGCAAGCGGATCGAGCGCGAACTGCGCACCGAGGTGCCCTTCTTCAGCTATCCGTACGGCCGCGCCAACCAGATCACGGAAGAGAACCGCGAGGCGGTACGCCGGGCCGGCTTCCGCTGCTGCCTCTCCGCGTACGGCGGCACCGTCACTCCCGGCGTGGACCTCTTCGATCTGCCGCGGGTGCCGATCTCACCCTGGTTCGCCTCGCCCTACCACTTCGGCCTCGAGGCGATGCTGGACAGATAGTACACCCGGCCGCTCGGCGGCCTCAGCCGGCGCCGAGATACAGCTCCTGATAGCGGGCGACCATCGCCTGCAGCCCAAAATGCTCCTTCACCCGTTCACGGGCGGCGCGGGCGTCGGCCTCGCGGGCGCGAGACGCGGTGAGCGCCGCACGCCATGCACTGGCGAGAGCGCTCGCGTCCTCCGGCGGAACCAGCCGGTGGCGGAGGTCAGGACCCAGCACCGCGGCGTTCCCGCCGACCTCGGTGATCACCGGGCAGAGACCGGCGCTCATCGCCTCCAGCAGGCTCACCGAGGTCCCTTCGCTGCGCGACGCC
>JACDHR010000448.1 GCA_013820915.1 Gemmatimonadota bacterium | reverse complement strand
CCTCGTACTGTACGTGACCCCTTATGTATAGGATCAGGCGGCGGGACGGAGTTCGCGCGTGAGGCCGGTGAGTGTGGCGGAGCGATCCTCTCAGCCAGCCGGGCTTCTCCTGCTCTGGCTGGGCATTTTCGGCCCGCCCACGCTCTGGGCCGGGCGGATCGCCGCCAGCTATATCCTGATCCCCTACGCCTGTCGCGCCGAGCAGGTCCGGCTTCTCCACGCGGTGTCGGCCGTGGCGCTGCTCGCGGTCTCGCTGATCGGCTTCTTCGCGTGGCGCACGTGGCGGAAAGCCGCCGCGGCCACGCGGCAGGATCCGGGGGCGAAAGTTCAACGGGCCCGGTTCATGGCGCTCTTCGGGCTGTTCAGCAGCGGTCTCTTCGCTTTCGTGATCCTTGCCGAATGGCTGACAGTCTTCTTCGTGCACCCGTGTCTTACCGCGGGAGGGCCCGTCACATGATTGCGCCACTCCGCCGAGGTGTGCCGATACGCGGTAGGCGCAGCGCCAGCGATGAACCAAAGTTCAGAAGGGAAAGGCTGACATGCATACGGGGATGACCTCTTGCCGGAACTCGCCACCGCGAGCGCGTTCGCAGTCGCGGCGGCTCAGAGCGCGGCGGCGGGGTTCTCCTCTTCCTTATCCTCACGCCGCCTCTCCAACACGAGCTCCTCGACCCAGCGCTCCACACGCTCCGCGTCCGCCTCCTCCAGCGCGTACAACTCCTCCTGAACTCCGTCCACAGCCTCACCGCCACTGCGACGGACGACCTCCTTGATCATCGATTTCCACGTCGCCTTCTGCAATCGGCGTCCTACCGCATCCATCCCCATCTTGTCCAGCAGGCACGATGCGCGTGAGTAGGAGCGGACCTCGAAGCGGAGCTGCTCACCATGCTGCTCCACGAAGAAACGGATCACCCCGGCGAGGTGGTGCCCCTCCAGGGTATTGCAGGTGATCGTATAATCGGCAACCTCTTCGACACGCACCTGGATGTGCCCGCGCAGAGGAATCCCCATCGTCAGAGTCGCGCCCTCCTCCAGGGTGAGCGGCGTACCGGGCTCCGCACCTACCTCGAGAAGTTCCTCCGGCGGAAGTGTGTAGAAATCCTCTTGGATCATCGCGAAGAGCTCCCCTCGATCCATGGCGCTGCCCGTGATATCCGCCCAGAAACGCTGGCAGTGCAGCTCTCCCACCCCCTCCGAGAGAAGCTTTTCCGGCAGGGTGTCAGCGAGTTTAGCGAGCCCATCGGCGAGTGGGCGGGGGGTGATTCCGAACACCTCCGTCATTGCGTTGGATCGCTCCGGTGGAATGACGTTCTCCTCCAGGAGCATGATGATCTGATCGCTCTTCACCGGCACCTCCATCCCGATCAGATCGGCGATGCCGGCGCCGGCGAGCGCCATCCATTCCGGCACCGGGATGCGGCGCGGCTTCTGATCGGTGATCATTTGCAACATGTCCAACAGGTCGTTCATCGTTGCGATCTCGGTACCGGCCAACTCCAGCACCACGCGGGAGGGGTCCGGCCACTCCACTGCAAGAGCGAGAGCGGCTCCGAGATCATCCGCCGAAATCGGTTGGAACGGCTGATCCCCACCGCCGATCACCGGTATGGCAGGGAGGGTGCGGACCATCTTGAGCAGAAGCGAAATCACCTGGTCGCCCGGCCCGTACACGTTTCCCGGACGGCAGATCAACCAGTTGCCGCGAAACTCGCGCACGATCTCCTCACCGGCCAGCTTCGACTCGTGGTACCCGGACTTCCCCCGGTCCGCACCCAGTGAAGAGACATATACCAGCCGCTCCACCCCGGCGCGCTTCGCCTCCTCCACGATCCGCCGCGTGCCCTGCACGTTGATCTTGTCGAAGGTGATCTCCGGGGGCGCCTCGTCCACGACTCCGACCACGTGCAGAACCGCTTCGCAGCCCTCGGCCGCACCGTGCATGTCCTCATCGCTTCCCACGCTCCCCGCGTACGGCTCCACGCCGTCGCCCCACTGGATTGCGTCACGCTCCGCATTGCGCGAAAACAGCCGCACCGTGTGACCCCGCTCCAGCAGATGGTCCACTGCGGGCCTCCCTACCACTCCGGTACCTCCGGTAACCAGTACGTGCATTCAATCCGCTCCTGTATAAAGGGTTGCGAGCATCAGTGCATGCACGGTGCCAGGAACGAGGAGTGCGAGAGTACGGAGGTACGGAAGTACGACACGGCTCGAAGCCATCGCCGGCGCACTCTCGCACTTTCGTACCTCGCACTTTCGTACTCCGGGCGCAGCCCTCTTGTCTGAGCGCGGCTCAGCCGTACCTTCCACTTTCAGCACCGCCCGGAGGCGCGGAAGGCCCGGTTGTTGCCACCGATGAGTTCCCTTCTCCACACCCATTAGCGCGAGGAGACTGTAGATGAGCGACAAGACCGTTCGCACCGCACCGAGCGAAGAAGAGTCGCGCGAGGTCGCCGAAGCGGCGCGCGAAACCGAGTGGACGGCGCCGAGCTTCGTGCGCGAGCTCTTCCTCGGCCGCTTCAGGCTGGATCTGCTGCACCCCTATCCGGAGCAGGCGCCGGAGGACAAGCGGAAAACCGATGCGTACATCGAGAAGCTCGGCGCGTTCCTGCGCGAGAACGTGGATGCGGACGAGATCGACCGCACGGGCGAGATCCCGGAGCACGTGCTCCAGGGGCTGAAGGATCTCGGCGCGTTCGGGATGAAGATCCCCGAGGAATACGGTGGGATCGGCCTCTCGCAGCTCGGCTACGGCCGCGCGATCCAGATGGTGACCAGCGTGGACGGCTCGCTGACCGCGCTGCTCTCCGCGCACCAGTCGATCGGCGTGCCGCAGCCGATCAAGATGTTCGGCACGCCGGAGCAGAAGAAGAAGTACCTGCCGCGGCTCGCCGCGGGCGCCGTCTCCGCGTTCGCGCTCACGGAGCGGGAGGTGGGCTCGGACCCGGCGGCGATGACGACGACGGCCACGCCCACGGAAGATGGCGAGGCGTTCGTCCTGAACGGCGAGAAGCTCTGGTGCACCAACGGCACCATCGCCGAGCTGCTGGTCGTCATGGCGCGCACCCCCCCGAAGCACAAGAACGGAAAGGAGATCCCGCAGATCAGCGCGTTCGTGGTGGAGGCGGACTCGCCCGGCATCACCATTACGCAGCGCTGCCACTTCATGGGGCTGAAGGCGATCCAGAACGCGGTGATCCGCTTCGAGGACGTGCGCGTGCCCCGCGAGAACATCATCTGGGGCGAGGGCAAGGGGCTCAAGCTCGCGCTGATCACCCTGAACACCGGCCGTCTGACGCTGCCAATGAGCGCCGCGGCCGGCGCGAAGGCGTGCACCGAGATCTCGCGGAAGTGGGCTGCCGAGCGCGTGCAGTGGGGCGCGCCGGTCGGCAAGCACGAT
>JACDHR010000110.1 GCA_013820915.1 Gemmatimonadota bacterium | reverse complement strand
GTGCACAACCGTGTGCAGAAGCTGCTGGACGAGGAGCGCTTCCACTTCCAGCACGCGACCGGGTGGACGCGGCGCCTGGGACAGGTGGACGCGGTGCGCGGCGAGTTCCGCGACGCGCTGCAGCGCCTGCTCCCGGCAGCTCTGCGTTGGTTCGGCCACCCCGACGGGAGCGACGAGCGCCGGCTGTTGGAGGAAGAGATCACGAGCGATGGGCCCGGCGCGCTCCGCTCGCGCTTCCTCGATACGGTCGCGCCGGTCTTGGAGAGTGTGGGCCTCGCCGCGGAGCTCGGCCTCACACTGCGCGACAACGAGTGGCTCTACGAGGGCGAGCTGGACTGGAGCGGCTGGGACGGCTCGCGCCGTCGCGCCGGGGGAGAGGGGCCGGATGCGGAGACGATCGCGCGCGTGCGCGGCGACAAGAACCGCGCGTTCCTGATGGACTGATGGGGCGCCCCCTCTTCACGGACGGCCCGGAAGACGCGGCGCCCGCGTCCCCCATCTGCCCGTTCTGCGATGGAACGGACACTCGGGTGCTCTCTCCGTTCGGCGGGCAGCTCTCCGTGGCGCAGTGCTGGTGCAGTCACTGCCGTACCGGCTTCGAGTACATCAAGTGGGAAGAGCGGCAGCGCTCCTCTCCAGAGCCGGGGCAGCCGCGGTAAGCGGCGACCCCGGGACCATCACCCCGCGCCCGGACCCCACTCCTCCGAATCCTCTACTTCCCTCCCCTCCAGCACCTCCCGCGCGTCCTCCAGTGCGGCGGCAGGTACCATCAGCCGCACCCCGCCGATCGCCATCCCCGACCACCCGGGCCCGAAGACGCCGATGTGCTCGCCGAGCACCTGCGCGGGGATTCCCGCGCTCTCCAGGATCGCCTTCGAGATCTCGGCTTCGTAGACCTGCCCGTATGTCGCCACTACAGCCCAGCCTGAAGGCTGGCTCACCCGGACCCCCTCGAAGCGGGCTCTCCCGGCTCCTCCGGCTCTCTACCCACCTCGTTCTCCGCGTGCTTCAGCCGGCGGATCTCCTCCTGTGCGGCGAGCAGCGCGGAGCGGAGCTCTTCCCGATCCCGCCGCGACACGTCCGAGCTCAGCCGCAGCGAGTCCAGGTCGTGCTGCTGCTGACGGATCGCCGAGACCAGGTGCGGGATCGTCTCGGGGTCGCGGCGCCGCTCGATATTGGCGAGCTGCGCCTCAGAAAGGAACGATGACTCTCGCATCCGCCTCAATTCTCCTATCGCCATAAACGCCCTCGGCCGCCGACTGCGGCAGAGGCATCGCCGTCTCGCGGCTGTGCAGCGCGGCCTCGGCGGCGGCGTCGATCTCCACCGCAACGCCTGTCTCGATCTCCTCCAGCCGGACTCTCGCGATTCCTTCGCCCTCCAGCCACGCCTCGAACATCCCGATCGGGTCGCGCCTGCCCCATCCGGTGAAGAGCTCCGCGTCGAAGGTCGCGCGCGCCTCCCGCTCGTCGTGCGTGGCGTGGCCGCCCATCCGGAAGGTCTCCGCCACCAGCAGCGATACCCCCTCCCCCGCGCGTGCCCGGTCCACGGCGATACGGGTGGCGGCGTACGCGTCCAACACGTGGTTGCCATCGAAAACTCCGCCCGACACCCCGTACATCCGCGGCCACTCCGCGAACGAGCCGGCCGCGTGCTGGGTCAGACGCGTGCCGAGCGCGACCTGGTTGTTCTGGATGATGAAGACGGCGGGCACGCGCTGCACCCCGGCGAAGTTGACCCCCTCGTGGAACGCCGCCGTCTTGGTGGACCCGTCCCCGATCCAGGTGAGCGCCACCCGGTCCTCGCCGCGCTGCTTGAAGCTGAGCGCGATACCGGCCGAGACCGGCCCCATGTCGCCCACGTGCGAGATGGGCGCGATCACGCCGTAGCGCATGTCGCCCACATGCCCGTCGCGCCCCCGGGAAGGCGAGTCCGCCGTGCCGAGATATGCGCGCAGCAGATCCGCCACAGGCATCCCCATCTCGTGGCACGCGCCGGCGTTGCGGATCATCGGCGCGACCACATCGCGGCTCTCGCCTTCGCGCCGCAGCGCGTGCACCGGGCCGATCGTGGCCGCCTCCTCGCCCGTACCGAGCCACGCCTTCGAGATCACGCCGCTCTTCACCCATCGCTTGAGCGCGATGTCATGCAGGCGGTTGCGCAGCAGCCCGGCGTACATCGCCAGCAGCTCCGCTTCAGCGAGTGCGCGAATCGCGTCCCGGCGCGCGGGGTCGGCGTCGATCCGCTCGCGGAACCCGCGCAGCAGATCGGGGTCGGGAGTCCAGTTCAGGTACTCCGGCGGGTCGTACGCGGCAAAGCGCTTCATGAACAGGTAGTGCGTGGCTGCGACATGTGAGGTGCGCGACAGCCAGGTGCCAATGGCACGATAGCGCGAAAGCATACGCTTCGGCAATCCGGACCGGTCCGTAGCACCGGATTCCGTGTCGTTGCCCCACAACCACACACGCCGTAATCACGCACGCCGTAAACACGCACCCCGTAATCACGCATCTTGTTTCTTACGCACCCGCTGCCTCTTCCTCACGGATGCACTGGCCGACGCGGATTGCCATCACGTCGAGCTGTGAGCGCGAGGGCACCGGCGCGTTCGGGTCCGGAAGCTGCAGGGGGAACGCTTCTCCGTCCGGCACCGGGATCAGGTGCAGGTGGAAGTGGAAGACATCCTGCCCACCGGCGGTGCCGTTGGGGGAGAACAGGTTCACTGCGCGGCAGTTGGTCGCCTTGCGGATCCCGGGGAGGATGCGGCGCGCGGTCGCGAAGGTGCGGGCGGCGAGGCGCTCCGGCACGTAGAACAGGTTCTTGTAGTGCTCCTTCGGCACGACCAGAACATGGCCCGCGTACAGCGGCTGGATGTCGAGGAACGCGATGATCTCGTCATCCTCGTGGATGATGCTGACCATCTCGTCGCCGCCGATGATGCGGCAGAACACGCAGGTCGGGTTCTCGTTCGGATCCACTCTTCTCCTCCGGAAGTGGGCGACTACACGCTCGTGCGAAGCGGGCGAAGAGTGGTGCAAGAGGCGCGCCGGGCGGAGGCCCGCCTCTTGCCCCGTCGCGGCATGCAGGGCATTGCCCGATTCACCGCCGCAGGCGAGGTTTCATGCCCGCATTCAGAAACGTCCGTTTGCACTCACGGAGTCATGGCCCGTACGGAAGAGCACATGCAGACCCGGACTCCGCGACCGAGCCGGAAAGCGCGCCGCAACAGCAGGATCACCCCGGTGTTCCCGCTGCTGCTCCTGGAGACGATGCGCGACATGGATCGGCCCGAGGAGGTTCTCGAAGACGAGGATCTCACCGTCAGCCTGCCGCGCCGCTTCGGGCTCAGCGACGTGGTGGGCCGGCAGATCCATCGGTTCCAGGAGGAGGTGCGTCGCCGCCGGCCCCAGGGTATCGCGGAGATGGAGGACCTGATCCGGCTCGTGATCCGGCGGCCCGACGCAGAGGCGATCTTCCGCGAAGCAGGGCGCCGGATCGCCCGTCACTCCTGGCAGGAGCGCGCGGCCGCGCTACGCCGCACCCTGCGCTTCGTGCCACGGCCGATCGGGCTGTTCACCGCAACGCGCGCGGCCTCTCGCCTCTTCCGGCAGCTGGTCGGGGAGAGCCGCGTCCACATCCAACGGCGGCCGGTAGAGATGCACATCGCTGGCTCGCTCACCGCCCGCGCGGATCCGAGCGGTGCGGCATGCAGCTTCTACTCCGGTGCGCTCGAGGAGCTGTTGAACCGCTACACCGGCCGAACGTACCAGGTGCTCCACTCCCAATGCCTGGCGCGCGGAGCCGATCTCTGCGAGTGGACCGTCCGGGTGTCGTAACAACAGCAAGTACGGGGAACAGCAAGTACGAGAGTACGGGTGGGCTACGATAGGGCGGTATATCGCCCAGGGGACCACCGCGGGGCTGGCCCGCGCGCGGCTGTCGGCGAGCGCTACTCGGGCGTGCTCGCCCTGAGGCTCGTGCCGTTGATGACCACCGCCGTCGTCCGCTCGGCGACGATCTTCTCCTCCACGGGCTCGTCGTCCATCCCCGCCGCGGAGAAGAGCTTGCGGCGAATCTGCTGATCGAACATCGCCCACTTCATGTCCAGGTGCTCGCGGTCTTCCGGGCCACCGGCCAGGAAGCCGAGCTCGATCTCGAAGCCACCCGCCCGGCTCCGCCCTCCGCCGTAGTACCGTCCACGCGGGTCCGCGCCGAGCGCGCGCTTCAGGAAGGAGTCCACCACCAGCGTAGCATTGGTGGTGCGCAGGCTGCCGGACACGATCTCCCGCCCGTCCTCCCCGCGCAGGATGCCATAGACCACTGTGGAGTGGACATTCTCTTCGGTGAGCAGGAAGTCGGTCGCCTGCGGGATCGAGTCGCGATCCGCCCAGCGCACGTAACCGACGCCCGCAACGGAGAGCCCACCGCGGATGGTACGCTTCGCCAGCGCGGTACGGATCGTGTCCATCGTACCGCGTGACTTCTGCACGCAGAGCACCCGCTCCAGCAGGTCCGCATCGAGGTAGCGGCTGAGGTAGGCCGCGGCATCGTACTCCGGGCGGGCGGCGCGGATGAACCCATCCGTCTCGCTGTGCAGCCCGTGCATGAGCGCGGTGGCGAGTTGGCTGTGATGCGGGTTCGTCGCGTCCATTGCGCAGAACACGCCGCTCGCCAGGTACTCGACCATCATCGTGGCAGCCGCACCCAGCGGGCGGATATCCGTGAAGAGCGGGTCCAGCAGATTGTGGAGGTCGTGGTGGTCGATCACGGCCAGCGTGGGGACCCCTGCCTCCTTCAGGCGTGGGGCCATCCGCGTGGTCGCGCCTTGGTTGTCCACGAAGACGGCCGCGTCGTACGCGTCCAGCGAGAGCTTCTCCGAGTACTGTGTGATCTCGATCTCCAGCAGGTTGACCAGCGCCAGGTTCTCGGGGTGGCTGATCAGCCCGTCGTAGACGATGTCGGCGTTGATGTCGAACACGCTCGCGATCATGCGGTACGCCAACGCCGAGGAGATCGCGTCCGGGTCGGGGAAGTCCTGGATCGCAACGATGTGGTTCTCTCCACGCCGCGCCTCCAGCAGGTCGCGTAGCGCGGCCGCACACACCTCCCGCGGATCGCGTACGGAGGGGGTTCCATCCCCTGCTTCGGTGGGTAGCTCCATTGTGCGACTACTCTGATCAGGCATACGACGGGTCGGGTGGAAATACGAGAGGGACGCTCTGACCCCGTTCTCTGCCAGGCGCATGCCAGCGTGCCGTGGAGCGCCGGTTTCAGCGCCCGTTCTTCCCCATGTAGCGGGGGTTGTGGAAGAGGAAACCCTGCGTGAGGTGCACCCCGAGACGCTTCACCGTCTCGTACTCCTCCTCGCGCTCGACTCCTTCGGCGATCACGCTGATGTCGTGGTCGTTGGCGAACGAGACCATCGTCTCCACCAGGTTCTGCTTCATGAAGTTGGAGTCGATGTTGGAGATCAACGAGATGTCGAGCTTGATGTAGTCGGGCGCGAGGTTCGCGATGCTGCCGAGCCCCGCATAACCGGAGCCAGCGTCGTCCACCGCGAAGCGGAACCCACGCGCGCGGAACTCCGCAAGGTAGCCCTGGAACTTCGGGTAGTCGGTGATCGCGGTGCGCTCGGTGATCTCCAGCACGATCCGCTCCGGGTGCTCGATCCCCAATTCGTCCAGGTCCAGATAGCGGAAGGTGGGGTCGCGAAAGTCGTGCGGGTCGATATTGAGGAAGAGGAGCTGATGCGGCTCCAGGTTGAGGTCCATCCCCTCGATCGCGCGGCGGCGGCAGAGGCGGGAGAGCTCCCAGATCAGGTTGGCCTCCTCCGCCACCCCGAACATCACCTCCGGCGAGCGTAGCGCGCGGTTCTTTCCACGCGCAAGCGCCTCGTAGCCGTACACCTCGGCGGTCTCGGTGACGACGATCGGGTGGTATTCGATGTAAACACCGCCCTCGCGGAGCGTGGTCTTCAGGTCCTCCACCTTGCGGCTGCGCTCCCGGTGCTCCACGCTACGCGCCGCCTGCGCCGCCTCACGGATCCCGCGGTAGATCAGCCGCGCGGTGCGGATTTTGGGATTGCGGAAGATAGTGGTCGCGCCGATGTAGATCCCGAACAGCCCCCCGATGTCTTCGCCATGCGCCGTCTCGATCCGTTCGCGGATATGCACCTCCATCTCGTCGGCGATCTCGTTGATGCGCTGCTCCGCCGATTCGGGCGGATCGCGCAGCTCGGTGAAGAAGATGAAGTCGTCGTCGCCCGTGTGCGAGACCATGAGCAGGCTCGCCTCGTCACCACGCTGCAGGTCGTAGAACTGGCGTACGGCGTTGGCCGTGGTCTGCAGCACCTCGTCCAGCTTCTGCCAGCCGTAGATCTCCTCCAGCTTGGAGTAGCGAACGAACTCTATGTAGAGGATGGTGAGCCGGCCGGTGCGCTCCAGCATTTCGCGCCCGCCCTCCAGCATGACGGGGAGCGTGGGGAAGCCGGTGAAGCGGTCGTAGAGCAGCTCCTCGTACTGCAGGTGCTCGGCCAGGCGCGCGGCGATCTCGGGGTGCTCCGTGATGTGGACGCGCTGCAGCGCGCTGCGGAAGCGGGAGACCAGCTCCGCCGGCGAGGTGGGGAGCAGCACCCACTCGTCTACGCCGGCCGCCACCGCGGAGATCGCGTCCTCGGCATTCTCGCAGCCGACAACCAGTGCGCCGGTGCGTGCGCGGGTATCGGAGCGCAGCCTCGCGATCTCCTCACCGCACCCTTCCACGAAGAGAATGTCGGGGTGGGTGCGGAGCGCGTCGTGCAGTCGCTCGTCCCCGTCGTGCCCGCCGTCTCCGCCCACCGTCACCAGCTCCGCCTCCATCTCGGACGCGGACCGAGCCAGCGTGTCCCGAAGCTCCGCATCCTGTACCCAGGCGACGATTCTCACGTGCCGCGCTCCTGAGCTTCGAGGTTGCGCGTCACCTTCTCCTGCAGCTCCTTCAGGTCGATCGGCTTGACCACGTAGTCGTCCGCGCCGGCGCGCATCCCCTCGAACTTGTCCTCGTAGCCGCCCTTCGCCGTCACCATCACCACCTTCGTCTTCCCGAACTCCGGGTGGTTCTTGATGGTGCGGCACACCTGCCAGCCGTCCATCCCCGGCATCATCACGTCCAGCAGCACGAGGTCCGGGCGTACCTCCTCCACTTTTGCGAGCGCCGCCGTGCCGTCCTGCGCCTCGGCCACCCAATAGCCACGCGATTCGAGATAGGCGCGCAGGATCTCGACGTTGTCCTTGTTGTCATCCACCACCAGGATGCTCGCCTGCTTGCTCACGGTAAAGATCTCCCTTGTTGGGAACTCCGCTTCCGGGCGGGGGCACCCCCCGCCTGCCACGGAACGCTCACGAATGCGGTGCAATCGTGCCGCCGCCAGAGTACGCGAAAAGCGCAAGAAGCAAGCCAGTGCTATTCAAGTTCTCTGTTTTCAGTCACTTACCGCGCGGGAAGCGGCAGGCGCGGCAGGCAGCCGCACCAGGAACTCGGTGCCGTCCGGCCCGTCATGCCGCGTACGCAGGCCTCCACCCGCCTCCCCGAGCAGTGCCGAGCACAGTCGCAGCCCCAGCCCGGAGCCGTCGGAGCGCGGGGCGCCGCCGCGGTGCGCGCTCAGGCCGGGCCCCGTATCGGCCACGGTGATCTCGACCACGCCATCCTCCACCCATGCGCAGATCCGAACCGGGCCGGGCACGGCGTAGCGCACTGCGTTGTCCAGCAGGATGGCAAGCACCTGGCGCAGCACCAGCACGTTCACGGTGAAGGCTCCCGGCGCGACGCCGTCCAGCTCCGCGACCAGCGTCTTGCCCCGGCTCCCCGCCTCGTGCGCGAACGAGGCGATCTCGGCCTCGATCTCCTCGCGCAGCGGCACCGCGGCGCGCGCGCTGGCGCCGTCGCCGGAGGCATCGGCGCGGGCGAGCGTCAGCACCATCTCGATCGCGCGGAGGCTTCGCTGGAGCCGCGCCCGCACATCGGCCACGAGGCCGCGGTCCACGGGGTAGCCGTCGCGCACAGACTCTTCCACGTACTCGAAGCCCTGATCCGCCAGCGCGAGCGGCGAGCGCAGGTCGTGCGCGAGCAGCGACATCAGCAGGCGGTTCAGCTCGCCGGTGGAGACGGCCTGATCGCGCGCGGCGAGCGCGCTGAGCCTGTGCTTCTGCAGCAGCAGCGCGAGCGCGGCGCTGAGTGGAAAGGAGAGGAAGGCGACGAGCCGATTGGGTACCCACACCGATGCGGGCGAGACGGGAGCGTGTCCCCAGTAGGCCGCGATCAGAAAGCCGACGACCGCCACGCCGAAGACGAGCCACACGTCGCGCGGCTCGTCGGAGACGGAGCTGAGCAGGATGGGAACGCACGCCAGCATGCCAATCACGACACCCGCCGGCGTGAAGCCGTCGAGCACCATGACCACCACCACCGCGGCCAAGTTGAGGAGCGGAAGCGTGCGGAACTTCATTCGGCGGCGAGGGCGGGCGGCGGCGCCACGCAGAGCCCACAGACTGGAGCCATCGGAGGTTCGGGAAGAGGGTTCACTTTCGGCGGCTGGCCGATCTCCCGAGGGAGACACCCGGCTCTGCGGCCCCGGCTCGCGCCGGGTGTGCTATTCTCGTCTGAACCGAAACACGCCTGCTTCGCGTGGCGAGTCGGCGCGAAGCGGGCAATCTGGCAGGTTGTGCGCCGGGCGGCTAGAGGCCGTAGCGCCGGCGCTTCTCCCAGAGCGTTTTGCGCGAGATGCCGAGCTGCGCGGCGATCTCGGCCAGTTCGCGCCCGTTCAATGCGAGCGTGGCCTCGATGTAGCGCCGCTCCACCTCCTCGAGCGTGAGCCCGTACTCCAGCGGAACGCCCGGCGGCCCGTCCAGCAGCTCGTCCGCGGGCGGAGGTTGGATGTGCAGCGGGCCACCGGTGTGGAAGATCAGCGCGCGCTCCACCGCGTTGCGCAGCTCGCGCGCGTTGCCCGGCCAGGCGTGGTGGGCGAGCACCTTCAGCGCCTCGCGGCTCAGCTCCGGCGCGGGGCGGTACATCTCTACCGAGAGGGAGCGCGCGAAGCGGCCGGCCAGCTCGGGGATCACCTCCGGCATCGCGCGCAGCGGCGGCATCTCCACGCCGGCCACGTCCAGCCGGTAGAGCAGGTCCTGCCGGAAGGCGCGCTCGCGCACCCGCTTACGCAGGTCGTCGTTGGTCGCGGCGATCACGCGCGCGCGCACCGCGATCGGCTGCGTGCCGCCCACGCGGCGGATCTCCCGGCTCTCCAGGAAGAGCAGCAGCTTGGCCTGCAGCTCCAGCGGCAGCGTGCCGATCTCGTCGAGCAGCAGCGTGCCCTTCTCCGCCAGCTCGATCAGCCCGCGCTTCAGCGCCTTCGCGTCGGTGAACGCGCCCTTCTCATGCCCGAACAGCTCGCTCTCCAGCAGCTGCGGCGGCAGCGCCGCGCAGTTGACCTCCACGAACCGGCCGGGCACGCCGGAGAGGTCGTGGATCATACGCGCCAGCAGGCTCTTCCCCGTGCCGCTCTCACCGGTGATCAGCACCCGCGAGTCCGTGGCGCGCGCGACCTGCACGGCGAACTGCCGCACCGCGTCGAGCTTCGGGTGCTCGCCGAAGACGAGGTTGCCCGCCGAAGACTCGGCCTTGCGCTGCTGCAGCGCGGCGACCTCCTCGCGCAGCGGACGGTCCGCCACCGCGCGCTCGACCAGCGTGAGCAACGCACTCACATTAATCGGCTTCTGCAGGAACTCGTTCGCACCCGCACGGATCCCCTCCACCGCCCGCTCCAGTGTGGCGTTGGCGGTCATGATGATCACCGGCAGCGTGGGGTCCGTCGCGCGGATGCGGCGCACCAGCTCGATCCCGTCCATCTCCGGCATGGAGAGGTCGGTGAGCACGGCGTCCAGCGGCTCGCGCGCGAGGCGATCCAGCGCTTCCCGCGCGGACCCGAGAATTTCCACGCGGATGCGACCCGGCCGCTCCAGGTTGCTCTTGATGAGGCGCGCCTGCAGCTGGTCATCGTCAACGATCAGCAACCGAAGTGAATTCATGCCGGACGCCGTTGGTGCGGTCGCGCGCCGTGCTGACCACGAGGATGATCTGACCTCTGCGTGTGCCGACATCGTCCAGTTCCGCTGCGGGGGTAGAACACCGCGGCAACGATGCAGCGGTGTGTACCGAAAGTTTCGGCATTGCTCCCGCAATCCTGAACGGGCGTCGCACGCCGGTGGAGGCGCAGCGGCGCACGATTCCAGCACAACAAATGAAAGGCGAGCAAGCTGTGTTCCACGCTCTCGGAGCCAGGAAATCGCGGCCCCGCCGCGAAATCGCACGGGCGAGATAGGCACTCTGTCTCCACCGGCTGCAGGAGCGCGACAGAACTGCGGCATGAGCCCCACGCCACGGCGCGGCCTGAACGCGTGGTCCACAATCGCATACCACGGAGCAGATCGAGCCGCGCGATCTTGACCCGGCCGGTAGCAGGGATCAGCTTAACTTCAATCACATCAGGCGCCTCCTACTCCGCGCTGACGACGCAAAATCCCGCTTCCCCCTCACTGAGTACGCTGCGTTTCGGGCGGGAGTGCCTGGTATGCCTTCCCGGACCGCGGACTCACGTGGTGGTTCACGGGGGGCGGGTGTGACCTGTGCGC
>JACDHR010000447.1 GCA_013820915.1 Gemmatimonadota bacterium | reverse complement strand
GACTACCGCGAGACGGCGCTCGTCAACGCGGAGTTCCTCCTTCGCGAGCTGCGGCGCGATGGGCGGCTGCTCCGCACCTACAAGGACGGACGCGCCAAGATCGACGCCTTCCTCGAGGACCACGCGCTGCTCGCCGACGCGCTGATCGCCGTCTACGAGGCCAGCGGGGACCCGCGCTGGATCCACGAAGCGCGCGGCCTTGCGGACACGATGATCGAGCGCTTCCTCGACGAAGACGAAGGGGTATTCTACGATACCGCCACGGACAGCGAGGCGCTGGTGGTCCGCCCGCGCGACCTGTACGATAACGCCACCCCCTCCGGCACTTCCGCCGCTACGCTGGCGCTGCTCCGCCTATCGGCCCTGGTGGGCGAGCCACGCTATGCGCGCATCGCGACGCGCGTGCTGGAGGGGATGGGGCGTCTGCTCACGGAGATTCCCGCCGGGTTCGGCCGGCTCCTCGCCGCGCTGGACTTCCACCTCGCCACCCCGCGGGAGGTCGTCGTCGTCGGGACACGCGAGGCGGAGGACACCCGTGCGCTACTAAACGTGCTCGCGCGCCATTACCTGCCCAACACCGTGCTCGCGTTCGCCGAGCCGGACAGCGTGGCAGGAGCCGCGGAGCTGATCCCGCTGCTCGTCGGGCGGGGAATGGTGGACGGGCAGGCGACAGCCTACGTCTGCGAGCGCTACGCGTGCCGCATACCCGTCACGGATGCGGCGGGGCTGGAAAGGGAGCTGGACGTGTGAGTGAAGAGTGCCTGGAGAAATCCTGCTCCATCAGGGCCGCGCCTTGCGTCCGGCCGGTGGGCAGACGAGAATGTGCGGGTACCGTGACCACCCGTATTCTGGAGAAATAGTTCATGCAGATTGCCCGTAGTCGTGCCGTTCTGCTCCTCGCCTGCCTGGCGGTTGCCGCTCCATCGTGCGCGGGGGGCGGACTACCGGCTTCACCTTCCTTTCCGCCCGGCGCTGCCGCGCCGGTATGGGAGGTTCCCGCCACCCAGCCCCCCGCTCCGATCTCCTCGGCCGAGTATGCCCAACGCCGCAGCGCACTCGCCGCCGGGATCCAGGACGGCGTGTTCGTGGCCTTCGGCTCGGTGGAACCGGAGCTGGATTATCTGCCCTACGCGCAGAACGCGTCGTTCCGCTATCTCACTGGCGTGACGGAGGCCGGCGCCGCGCTCGTGATCGTGAAGCAGGGGGAGACCGTTCGAGAAGAGCTGTTCGTCCTGCCGCGCAACCCCGCTCGCGAGATCTGGGAGGGGGCAAGGCTCGGGGCCGAAGGCGCGCAGCGGCTGACGGGCGTCCCGGCACGGACCCACGATCGGCTGGTTCCGGTACTGGACTCGCTGCTCGCCCAACACCGCACGCTGTACACGCTGACCGACGCGCCGACCGCGGCAGAGCTCGGCGACACGCGCACCGGCGAGCAGCAGATCCTCGCGCAACTCCTGGCACGGCATCCGGCAACACGCATCGTTTCCATCGATAACGCGCTGCGCCGCCTGCGCGCGGCCAAGTCTCCCGCGGAGCTGGACCTGATCCGGCGGGCGATCTACATCTCCGCGCTCGCGCACCGGGAGGCAATGCGCGCGGTGGGGCCGGGGATGAACGAGTTCGAGATCCACGCGCTGGTCGAGTACATGTTCCGCCGCAACGGCGCCGAGCGCCCCGCATACGGCAGCATCGTGGGCTCGGGACCGAACTCGACGACGCTCCACTACCGAGACGCCGACCGCTTCATGCAGGCGGACGAGGTGCTGCTCATGGACGTGGGCGCGTCGTACCGCGGCTACGCGGCGGACGTCACGCGTACGATTCCGGTGAACGGCACCTTCTCGGCAGAGCAGCGCGCGGTCTACGAGATCGTTCTTGCCGCGCAGAAGGCCGCCGAAGCGCAGGCACGCGCCGGCGCCACCTGGCAGCAGCTCAACGGCGAGGCGAGCCGAGTCCTCGCCGACGGGCTCACCCGGCTGGGTTTGATCGACTCGCCCGAGGCGACCTTCCGCTGCCAGGCGGCCGAGGGGCTCGGCGACTGTCCGCAGCTCCGGCTTTTCTATATGCACGGGCTGGGGCACGGGATCGGGCTGGACGTACACGATCCGGACCCCTCCCACTTCGGCGCCTTCCAGATCGGCAGCGCCTTCACCATCGAGCCCGGGATTTACGTGCGCGCCGATGCCTTCGACTACCTGCCGGACACGCCCGAGAACCGGGCGATGATCGAGCGGCTCCGCCCGACGCTCGAGCGCTACCGCAACATCGGCGTGCGCGTCGAGGACAACTACATCATCACCCCGACCGGCCTGGAGCACGTCTCCGCCGGTGTGCCGCGCGAGATCTCCGAGATCGAGGCGCTGATGCGTGAGCCCGGCATGGGGGAAGATACCCGCCTACCTGATGTGGTCGAGTGGTACCGGGCGACCGAGCCGGGCGGCGCACGATGAGGGGAGCCACCCCCTGGCCGCCGCGCCGCCGCGGCCGCATCGCTATCGTCGTCGGGCTCTTTCTCGCGCTCTTCATCGTCGCCATGCTGGTGTGGGTGATCGGGACCTTCCCGCGCCCGGGCTGGCAGGATTCGCCCGCATCCGTACCCACCGCGCCCGCGCCGCGACAATAACTTGATCGTTCCCGTGACCTCGTTCAACTACTTCGGTGGAATCGACTTCTCCGGCGCGCGCGAGCCGCTCGCCAACCTGTGGACGGCGATCGGACGCGAAGACGCGGGGAAGCTGCGGATCGTCTCGCTACGGCCGCACGCGTTCCGCGCGGACCTGTGCGGCTATGTGGCCGGTGGGTGGAGGCAAGCAGCGGAGGGAGAGGAGGGAGAGCCGCGGGTTCTCTGGGGCGCGGACTTCGCGTTCGGGATTCCTGCCGCCGCGGCTCGGCACCTGATCCGGGATGCCGCACCGGAGAGAGCCTGGGAGTCGCTTCTCGCCTGGGTGGCGGACCGCCCGGCCGACGAGATCCGCAACGCGGTACCGAACGAGCTGCGCACACCTCGCCGCACCGATACGGGCGGCGCTCTCGCGCCGTTCGATCTGCGGCTCTACAAGCAGACCGCGGAAGGGATCCGGTGGCTGCACGCGCTGCGGGACAGGGCCGATGTCTCCATCCACCCGCAGGCGCCGGACGCGGGGGCGAGCACCTCGCTGATCGAGGTGTACCCCTCCGGCGCCGCGCACGAGCTGGGGCTTCCGCGCCGGCGTACCCCCGCCAGGCCCGGCGAAGCCCGCGCGAGGGCGGCGGCGTTGAGGATCTACCTGGACTTCGCCGACCCATCTCTGGAGGCGATCGCCGTCACGCTCGAAGACGCGTGGGATGCGACCATCGCCTGCCTCGCCGCCTGGCTCTGCCGCGACGACCTGGATCAGCCGCGGCGCGTCGCCGCGAACCACCCGGAGTTGGGC
>JACDHR010000446.1 GCA_013820915.1 Gemmatimonadota bacterium | reverse complement strand
TCAAACCCTCTGCCGTGACCACGAACAACCGGTTCGGATCGCCCTCGATGAGCGCGGCGTCCCGCGCGTTCACGATCACCAGGCTGCCGGTCTGGTCGCGCAGCACGTAGTCCAGAAAGAACTCGACCGTGCCATCCGTCCGGCGGCGCCGGATCGTGCCCGGTGTGGCGGCACTGCTCGGCTTCGTCGAGTACAGCAGCTCTCCGGAAGCCGTCTGCGCGATGAACTGCGGACGGTCGCTATACCCGAATTCGGTTACGGAGCCCGGGATCACGGCGCTGACCTTACGGCGTACGCCCCCGTCCATGATCTCGACCGAGTCGCGCGAGAACGGGACCCGGAAGAGCTGTACGTCCGGCGTCTGGATGCGCCGCGCCTCGTCCTCGCGCGGAGCGCCGGCCCGCAGATCCACCACCGAGACGTTCGTCCCGCCGCTGTTGGCCACGTACAGCGTGCCGCTGTCGGGGCTTAAGGCGAGGCCCCACGGCTGCGAGCCGACGCGGAAGCTGGTGCGCGCGTCGTCCGCGACGTTCAGTACCTCGACGCGGTTGCGCGAGAAGTTCGAGAGGTATACGCGCCCGTTCGCGGACACCAGATCCACGATGCGGTCTACGGTGTTCTCCAGCGGGATCAGCGTACCGCGGATGGCGGCGAGCGTGATCATCGTGCTGTCGGAGCGCTGGTTGCCCGCACGGTCGAACGCGGTCGCGACCAGCGTCACCGGCCCTTCCGTCTGGCCGCTGGCGGGCCGGAGCGCGAGCTGCGCGGTATCCGCGGCTACCGTCTCGGTGTTCGGATAGCGCCTCACCGCCCGCTCGTAGCGCGGCGTGGTGGACCCCCGGGCGAAGCCCTGCACCACCACCGAGTCCAGCGCCACGTTGTCGCGCGCCGACACCCGCGTGTTGAGCAGATCGCCGATCGCCACGATCGCATCGGGCAGCGGCAGCACGATCTTGGCTTCCGAAGGCGCGACGGTATCCGTCGCCGCGGCGGGCGGAGCTTCGGTGCCCGGAGCGCCGCCGGGGTCGGCGGGTCCGTCGGTGATCGTGGGGAAGTCGTTGTCCCCACCGCAGGCCGCCAGCGCGGCACCCGCCGCCAGGAGGCCGGGCAGCAGGAGCGCGCGGAGGCGCGAGTTTGATCGTCTGTTGCGAAACATGTCCATGGAAGTCGCTGGGGAGAGCCGGGCGGCGGTCAGCCGCGGTCGTCGACGATGTGGGGGGTCACCAGGATCAGCAGGTCGCGCTTCTGCTCGGCCTGCTGGGTAGTGCGGAAGAGTGCACCGATGAAGGGGATATCCATCAGGAAGGGGATCCCGGTGCGGCGGCTGAACGACTCGCTCACCGTGAGCCCGCCGATGACGGCGGTCTCGCCGTCGTTCACCATCAGGCGGCTGCTCCCCTGCTGCGTCTGGAACTGGACGCCGATGTCGCCGGGCGCCGGCACCGCGGAGGAGCGCTCGGCGTGCAACTGCATCAGCACGCGCCGGTCGCCGGTGATCGTGGGCGTCACGCGCAGCCGGATGCCGGTCTCCACGAGCTGCGCCGTGGCGCGCGGGGCGCCGCCAACCGCACCGGCGCCGCCGGCGCCGCTGGTGTCGATCACGCGGATCGGCGTGCGCTCACCCACCCAGATCTCGGCTTCCTGATTATCGAGCGTGGTGATCAGCGGTGCGGCCTGCACGTCGGAGAGCTCCGCACGCTGCAGCGCGTCGATGAAGGTGAGCAGCGTGTGGCGGCCCAGAACCAGCGAGATGATCGTCTGGAGCGACGGGCCGGCCACGCGCGCTTCCGCATTGCCGAGCGCGGCGATCGAGTTGCCGCCCAGCAGGATCAGGTCCGTGCCCAACGGCACCACCTCGCCGGTCGTGGGGTTGAAGCCCGGCGCGACTCGGTTGAGCTGGTTGCCGCGCGAGTCCTTGAGGTCGTACGTGATCCCCAGCTCCTCCACGTTGGACCGGTTCACGAAGATGATCTTCGCCTGGATCGCGACCTGCGGCGTGCGGATATCCAGTTGCTGCACCATCGAGGCGACGTTGCTCAGCACCGACTCGACGTCGGTGACGATCAGCATGTTGGTAGACGGGTTGGCCACGATGTTGCCCCTCGGGCTGCGAAGCCCCTGCAGCGTGGTGACCAGCTCCTGCACCGGCACGTAGTTGATGCGGAAGGTCTGCGTGACCAGCGTCTCCTGCACCTCGCGCTCGCGCAGCCGCTCGACGGCGTCCACGCGGATGATGCCGCTCGGCAGCTCCTGCGCGGCGAGGCCGTAGGCGCGCAGGATCGTCTCCAGCGCCACGTCCCACGGCTGGTTGCGGATCTCGGCCGTCACAGTGCCCGCCACGCCCATCCCCGGCACGATCGAGCGGCCGGTGAACTCGGCGAAGCTCGAGAGCACGTCGCGGATGTCGGCCTCCTGGAAGGTGACCGTGATCCGGCGCTCCTGACGCTGCTGCTGCGCCACCTGCCGCACCGCCGCTGCGGTTTGTACCGCTGCGGCCGATGCCGCGGCAGAGCGGGCGCGCGGCGGCGTGCCCACCGTCCACAGGTCGAAGGCACGGCCCGCGCCCGGCGCGAAGACGAGGCGTACGCCGTCCGGCACCTGCACCACGGTGTAGCGGGCGTGGCGCTCCACGTCCACTACCACGCGCACCACATCGGGCGCGTACTGGCTGGCGCGCACGCCGAGGATACCGCCGCGGTTGATCCGCTCGTAGCGGCTGCTCGGCAGCTCGTTGCGCGCGCCGACCACGTCGATCACGATGCGCGAGGGGTCGGAGAGCGTGAAGTCCGCCCACTCGACGGCGCCGCCATCGACCTGGATGGTCAGCTCGGTCTGCCCCGCGTTGGGCTCCAGCCGCAGTCCGGTGATCCGGCCCGAGGTATCCCCCGCCGCCAGCGGCGCGGCGGCCAGCAGGAGGGGGAGAATGGTTGCGATCGCCAGCCTGCGAATCATGATTCCGTTCCGGTTGTGGGTTCAGCCCTCAGCTGCAGCGACTCACGACGAGCCACCCCCAGCTCTTCAATCATCACGTCCACACGCCGCGGATGGATCCCCACGACGGTCAATCCCCCGATCCGCTCCCCGACCCGTGCCCGGATGCGGCGGTTGCTTCCTGTCTCGACGAGTATGGCCACGGACTCGCGCGGATCCGAGTGGTATACGATCCCGCGCAGCGCCAGGTCCTCGAAGCGGACGCCCATCTCGACGCTGCCCAGCAGCGAACGGAACGGGTCCGGCCGGCCGCCGCGCTGGTAGTCGAAGATCTCGCGGCGGTAGACGATCTCCGTGCCGACAGTGTCCTGCGCCTCCGCGGCGATCGCCGGCGCGGCGAGCGCCAGCAAGAGAGCGCCGCCCAGCGTGAGTCTATTCAGCATCGGTGTTCTCAGTTGGCGTTCCGGTGCCCGGCGCGGGGAGCACATA
>JACDHR010000445.1 GCA_013820915.1 Gemmatimonadota bacterium | reverse complement strand
CGCCGGATCCGGCGTGCGGGCTTCCTTGCTACAGGACCCGTTGGTTGATGCGAGAGCGGGATTTCTACCGCATCGCGTCCTGGTTGACGAGCTGCTCGGCAAGCTTGGTCAGTCGCTTATCGGTTTCGCCTTCCTCGTCCAGCGTGCGCTGCAGCAGGTCCGCGTGCTGCTTGTGACCGAGCTGGTCGGCGTAGGTGCGGACGGTGCCGTAGCCGGCGATCTCGTAGTGCTCCACGCGCTGCGCGGCGGCGATCAGGCCGGCATCGAGCACGTCGTCGTCGCCCTTCTCCTTGATCATCTCCTGGCCTTCCTTGAGCAGGCCTTCCATCCCTTTGCAGTGATGACCCTTGGGGCTCTTCCCGAGGTCGTCGAAGATCTGCTCCAGCCGCTGCACCTGCTCCCCGGTGACCTGGTGGTGCTCCTTGAAGGCGGTCTTCAGCTCGGGATGCGAGGCGCGCTTTTCCATGTCGGGGAGCGCCTTCAGGATCTGGGTCTCTGCGCTGTACAGGTCCTGGAGCTGCTCGACGTAGAGATCCGTGAGTGAGTTGAGAGGCATGGGTTCTCCTGGGTGTAGGGTTTGCCGTGTTTCGTGTACCCACTGCCGTGCGCCGGAATGGTGCCGGCAGCGGGCCTCTCTACTATCGCATACTGCGTACCAGCTTCGTGCATACGTGGAAACCGAGGCGGCCTGTGAAGCGGCCCGGCGTGCAATGGGACGCACCGGCCGGCTGCTCGGGTGCGCGCTTGACGCTCTTCCGGGTAGAGTAGAGATTGAACCTCTCCTTCTCGCACATCTCCCCAGCCGGACTCCAGCGGGATGGTGGACGACCCGCAACGCGCGCGTATGCCGATGATCGCATCCAGACGACTCCCGACGGACCGGCGGCGCGCACGCGGCGCCATGGGCAGGCATTGGATGTCGGGGTTCGCGATGGTGCTGCTGCTGTCGGGAACGCCGGCCGTGCTGCACGGCGCATCGAACCTCGGATCCGCGGCTCCGGGCCGACGAGGCGAGTGCCCGGGCGGGAGGATCTCCTCGATCTTCATCGACAACCACTCCGTTTTCGATCTCGCGGATACGCAGAGGGACCAGCGGTTCGATTGGGCGCTCCGCCTCGCGAACCGCCTCCATATCCCTACGCGGGAGCAGGTGATCCGCCGCGAGCTCGTGTTCGAGGAGGGCGGCTGCTACGATCCGGAGCTGCTGCGCGAGTCGGAACGCGTGCTCCGGACATCCGATTTCATCGCGACGGTCGACATCTTCGGGGTCCGGCAGCCCGACGGTAGCTATCACGTCATCGTGGATACCCGCGACGAATGGTCAACGCGCGTGGAGGTGCAGACGGGGCCAAACACCGGACTGCAACCGACCGGGATCTCGCTGCGCGAGACCAACCTGCTCGGCACCGCGCAGCAGGCCTCCGTTTTCTACCTGCGATCGCGAGAGGAGCGCGTATACGGCGCGTCGTATCTCAACCCTCAGCTCTTCGGAACGCGCTGGCAGGTGGGCGCCGCGGCCGGGAAAACTCCGATCGGCTCGCTTCTTCGCGAGACGGTGGAGTACCCGTTCGTGGGGGAGACGGGGCGCCGTGCCGCGCGCCACCACATCGAGCATCACGAGCGCTTCTTCCGCTACCTCGCCATGCAGGACGGAAGCCTGGTGGAGGTGCTGGTGCCGGAGCGACGCCGATCGTTCGATCTCGGCGGCGCGATACGCTTCGGCGAGCGCGGCCGGCTGACTTCGCTCGGTGCGCTGCTCGCGGGGGAGTGGGTCTCCTATCCCGCCCCACCGCGCCTGGCGGACCCCCGCGGCGAAACGGCTGCGCCCGACTCGCTGTTCGACCCGATCCTCGAGCACCTGGATTCGGTCGCCGATGTACGCGCTATGGTGCTGGTCGGGCAGCGGAACGTGTACTACGTGACGCGCCGCGCGCTGGACACGGTGAACGGAACGGAAGACGTGCGCCTGGGGATGGAGGTGGAGATGGGCTTCGGCCGCAGCATCATCGGGCTCTCCTCGCAGGACGATCTGTTGCTCGATCTGGCGGTGTTTGGCGCCGGGCAGATCGGCGATGGCCTTCTCGTCGGCACCCGGGCTCTGCTGGAGGGGAAGCGTGATCATCACTCTCCTGCCGATAAGCCGGAGTGGCGGGACGTGCTCGCACAGCTGAACGTCTGGACGTACTGGCAGCCCTCCGCCGGGTCGCGTCATACGCTCGTGGGAGCGGTCGCCGCGTCGGGCGGCTGGAGCGCGCGAGTCCCGTTTCAACTCACGCTCGGTAGCGCGAGCGGCCTGCGCGGCCGTCCCTTCCATCTCTCGACGGCTGCGCAGCGGGTGGTTGGCTCGCTGGAGGCGCGCAGCTACCTGGGCGGCCCGCTTTCACATGTATTCGACCTGGGCAGCGTGGCCTTCGTCGATGTGGGCAGAAGCTGGGCGGGTGATGCTCCATTCGGGGTCGACTCGCCGGTACATGCCAATGTCGGGGTCGGTCTGCGGGCCGCCTTCCCGCCGGGCTCGCGCAGCACCTTCCGGTTTGACGTCGCCGCGCCGCTCGGATCGGGTTTTCGCGCATCGGAGCTGGTGGTGTCCCTCGGCCTCGGTCAGGCGATTGGTCGTGCCGCGCGCGAGGATCCCGAGTTGCGCCGCAGCTCGCCCCGCGGGAGGTCTACCTCGATGTTCTCCGTGAGGAGCGACCGTGAGTACTGAGCTGCGTCTCACGCTGTACCGTGCGGCCTGGGTTCTCCCCGTTGCCACACCCCCGATCCGCGACGGCGTGGTGATGGTGGACCCGCGGGGCCGGATCGCCGTCGTGGGGCCGCGTGAAGCGGTGGAGCCGCCGGAGGGGGCGGAGGTCGTCGAGCTGGGAGAGGCGATCCTGCTCCCGGGGCTGGTGAACGTCCACGCACACCCGGAGCTCTCTATGTTCCGGGGCGCGCTGGAGGATCTGCCGTTCCGCGAATGGATCCTGCGGCTGGTGGGTGCCAAGCGCACGGTGCTGGGGGATGCCGATTACCATGCCGCGGCGCGGTGGACCCTGGTCGAGGCACTGCGCGCCGGGATCACCACTCTCGCGGCGACCGAGGCATCGGGTGCCGCGCTGGGAGCGCTGCGGGAGGCCGGGATGCGGGGGATCGTCTACCGCGAGGCGTTCGGGCCCGACCCCACCCACGCGGCAAACTCGCTCGCCGAGCTCCGCCGCGCGGTCGAGGAGATGCGAGATGGGGAGACGGAGCGGGTGCGCGTCGGGGTGTCGCCGCACGCACCGTACACCGTTTCCGACGTGCTCTTCACCGCCGTCGCCGCGTACGCGCGCGCGGAGGGGTTGCCGATCGCGATCCACGCGGCGGAATCCGCCGTGGAGCGGGCGCTGGTAGTGCGCGGCGAGGGGGACTTCGCGCCGGGGCTCCGGGCGCGGGGCATCGA
>JACDHR010000444.1 GCA_013820915.1 Gemmatimonadota bacterium | reverse complement strand
GTGCGCACCACCGGGCAGATCGGACCCTTCCTCATCACCTCGGAGTCCGGCGTCGCCGGTGGGGTGCGGAGGATCGAGGCGATCACCGGTCGTGCGGCGTACGAGCGCCTGAAGAGTCAGGAGCGAACGCTGCAGGAGGCCGCGGGGCTGCTGCGCACCCGCGAGGAGAACCTGCTCCCCCGCCTCGAGCGGCTGCTCGAAGAACAGCGGGAGCTCGGCCGCCAGCTCGAGCGCGCCCGCGCCTCCGGTGGTGGCGACGTGCTCGGGCAGCTCCTCTCGCAGGCGGTTTCGGTGGATGGCGCGCGGGTGATCGCCGCCGCTGTCGAGGCGGGCAGCGCCGAGGAGCTGCGCGCCCTCGGCGACCGGCTGCGCGAGCGTCTGGGGAGTGGCGTCGCCGTGCTCGCTGCCTCCGTCGGTGACCGCACCTCGCTGCTCGCGGTCGCCACGGACGACCTGATCCAGCGCGGCGTGCGTGCCGATCAGGTGGTGCGCGAGGTCGCCGCCCTCGCGGGCGGGAAGGGAGGGGGCAAGGCACATATGGCGCAGGCCGGCATCAGCGATCCCGGACGCATCCCGGAGGCGCTGGCGCAGGTCGTCGAGGTGGTGCGCCCCCTCCTCGCCGGAAGTGGCGTGTGACCCCTGCCGAACAGTGGCTGCGTGAGCGCCTGCCCGCCGCGCCCTCGCGGCTGCTGGAAGCGATGATCGCCGCGCTGCCAGCAAGCGCCACGAGCGTTCCCGATGCGCTCGCCGAGGGTGCGCTGACACTCTACGCCAAGGTGCTGCAGGGCACTGGCTGCCGCGAAGACGCGCTCCCCCTGCTGGCCGCGGACGCACTGCTCACCCACGCCTTCCAGGCGCAGGCGGAGCTGGACCCGGCCGGCATCCCCGAGTTGGCGCGGCGCTGGGGAGGGACGGGGCGGCTGGGGGAGGTGGGGGAGGCGGTTGCCCGGTGAGAGTCGTCGCGGTTGCGGTGACAGACGATTCGCTGTCCGTTGACCTCAACGACGGTCGCACGATCGCGGTACCGATCGGTTGGTATCCGTGTCTGGCGGATGGCACCGCTGCCGAACGCGCCAATGTGCAAATCAGTGGCGCGGGCTATGGCCTGCATTGGCCCGACCTGGATGAGGACATCGGCTTGGACGGATTGCTACTGGGCAAGCGGTCGACGGAGAAAGCTGCCTCCTTCGAGCGATGGTTGCAGCGGCGTAGCGCCGGGTAACCCGGAAGTAGTTGCCCTGCCGCCACTCACCACAGATCTCTCATTCCCAACACTACAAACCTCTACCGGAGCTGAAAAATGAATCTGCTTGAGGAGTACTCCGACTGGATCCAGCGAGCTGGCCCCCGAGTGGCAGCCTCTTCAGCACGAAACTATCGGGCAGCGGTCCGAGAGTACATTGAGCACTTCGGCGATCCGGTATACGCCACGGACGCCACCGTTGAGAAGTGGAGGCGGTACATTGATAGTACTCATCGGAACGGTGTCGTCGCGAAGGCGTCCGCATCCGCGATTAACGTGAAGGTCGTTGCTCTGCGGGCGCTGTTTCAATTTCTCATTGAACGCGGACTGCGAAAGGACAACCCAGCTCAGCGGCTGACGCTGCCGCGCAAATCGGAATTGGTACCGGAGTGTGTTAGAGAGCAAGAGGTGAATGCCCTTGTTGAGGCGGATTCTCTTTCGCTACAGGATCGAGCGATGGTCGAGGTCTTGATCGGCTCTGGTCTACGACGTAGCGAGACTGCCCACCTCTGCCTTGGCCAGGTGGCCAGCCCAGCTCTCCTGCGTGTGGTCGGGACTGGAGGTAGAGAGCGGCTAGCACCATTGACCGATGCAGGATATGCAGCGCTTCGAGATTGGGCCCTACACGAGCATGGAGACAACACTTCGGCGAAGCTCAAGCGGAGTGCCGGCGCTGACGCTGCATTTGAGGATCTGTGTACGCGCAGACCGGGTGTGCCCTTCTTCATCAACGGTGAGGGCGTTCCACTGCCGCAACTGAAGTTCCCCGGCAATGTCATCTACAAACGCTGGAAGTTCGTGTGTGAGCAGTTGGGATTGCCGCCAACGACTAATCCTCGGAAGGCACGGAATTACTTCGGTGCAGCTCTCGTAAATGAAGGGGCCAACCTCAAGCTGATTCAGGAGGCGATGGGACACAAGAGTATTGTGTCGACGACCGCCTACACCAAGGTCCCAAGTCCATCTGCAGCCGGAATCGAGGCGCTACGAGGTCTGCATCCACGGCAGAAAATGGAGGGGTAAAGAGGTAGATCTGGTCACAGTTGGTGTTGCTTCCGTGCATTCTCGATGACTGAAGACTCCGAAGCTTCATCTTTGCTGGTCCCACACAACGTGGTGGAGGACTGTTGAGAAACGCGTCCTGCGTCCTGCAGCACCCCTGCAAGGCCACGTTGACGTTGCCAGCTTGGCCTTCAACGAGAATACCGCGGTGGAAACGGTTGGTTGGGTTGCTGACCGGCTGATTCGTGCTTGCATTGCCTCCGGGATTCAGTCTACATTTACTACCATGTCTTTCTTCCTAGTCTCCGATCTCCTGAATCTCAGCCCGGCCGAGCGTATCCAGCTAGCGCAGGATCTGTGAGATAGCATCGTCGATGAGCCGGAGGTATTGCCACTCACGGCCGAGCAGCGCGAGGAGTTCGAGCGTCGGCTCAGCGAGCATGAGCGGGACCCATCCACCGCGCAGACGTGGGAAGAGGTGCGTGCTCGCCTGCGCGACTGGTTCGGCGTGTGAGCCGTCGCGTGGCTCTGCTCCCCCTCTCCCAGAATTGGGAGAGGGGGCCGGGGGGTGAGGGCCTGGTGCGGCCGGGGAAGGGCAGCCCTCCCAGCGCCGATGAATCACAACGGCCACTGATCCTCAAGCAGATTCGATATGCCTGCTGATCCGATACCCGATCTCCTCGACCTGCGCGGTAAGCGCGCGCTGGTGACCGGCGGCTCCCGCGGCGTCGGCCGCGCCACGGCGCTGCTGCTCGCCCGCTGCGGCGCCGACGTGGGAATCGGCTACCACTCGCGCCACTCCGAGGCGGAGGAGGTGGTGCGGGAGCTGCTCGACCTCGGCGTCTCCGCCTGGGCGCAGGCGGCGGACCTCGCCACCGAGGAGGGGGCGGAGACGCTCTTCCGCCGCTGCGAGGCGGAGTTCGGCGGGCTGGACATCTTCATCGGCAACGCCGGGATCTGGCCGCCGGAGGATGTGCCGATCGCGGAGATGACGGAGGCGCAGTGGCGGCGCACGGTGGAGGTGAACCTCACCTCGATCTTCTACTCGACTCGCCTGGCCGCGCGCATGCTTGCCGAGGGAGGGAAGGTGGTACTCGTCTCCTCGACCGCCGGGCAGCGCGGCGAGGCCTACCATGCGGATTACGCCGCCACCAAAGGCGCGCTCATCTCGCTGGTCAAGGGTGCGGCG